>JAPLLU010000143.1 GCA_026387385.1 Candidatus Omnitrophota bacterium | reverse complement strand
TTAAAATGTCCGCCCAGACTATTGATTCTTTCGGTTAAGATTGCAATCTGGACTTCAGCTGAACCCGTATCCCTGCTATGGATTTTAAAATCTTCGATTATACTATGCTTCTTATCTTTAACTAACACCAATCTGATTCACCTCCTTTACATTTTTTTTATTATACGTCATTTTATATTGCAAGTCAACACATTCATATATTTTATACTTGAGCGGTCTAGAAAACCTCATCCTAAAGGACTCTGGATGGCGATTTGGCCGCTTCAAGTATCCAGCCTTTAGGGCCTTGGAACCCCTGAAACTTATAGCCTAAGGTGGGCTCCATTTATAAACAAAGAATTATTATTACATTTTTAACAAATTTATAAGTATATATGGCGCTATTTTATTTTATGTCGATTACGGCGGGCCAATTGTCAAAGTCGATATTGAGGTTGTCCGCAGGATTCAATAAATATTCTCTTTAAAAGCCTTATAAAACCAATGAACAAATAAGTTTATTTCTTCCCTGTCAACTCAATAATCTTATCCAGCTTTTGAACCACGAGCACGCTAAAAACTATAAACCATACTGTCAGCGCAAGTGAAATAAGTTCGTTTATGAAACCAAAATTACAAACCAAATTAACTCCTTTTTTGCTTTTTTTACGTCTGCACTAAACACTAATTGGCGCCCCTGGCGATTAACGATTCCTGCCTCAACCGGTCGAGACAAACGAGCTGCACTTCGAGTATACCGAAATACGTATTACGAATTACTATTCTCCTCTACGAACTTCTTTATCTCTTCGATATTCTCTAATATAAGTTTGGCTTTGGATATGCCAAAAGAAAAAGGATACCTGTCTTCTTCATCACGTTTTATGATAAGAACCGGCTTACCTTTAAATTCAGTCCTTTCAATCATATTATTTCCCCTTTCTTTTTATAGCTAAAATAGCACTACCGATAATCCGACATTATTCACGGCCGATTTTTAACGTAATGTTTACGCAATCCGACCAAGGCCAGAGCATAGCAAATATATAAAAGTCTTTTTCTTGCCAGAGATAGAGGGTCTGGCCATCCCTGATGCCGCCGAAATTTTCAACAATCGATGATATCTTTGCTGATAATTCCTTTTCAGAAGGCCATACAGGAGGACCGAATATGCCTTCAAGCTTCCGGGTAAGTTGTTCTAACCTGTCCTTGACGACAACAGCCTCAAAATAGCTATTTTCGTCCTTTCTTATTGTTTTAATGCCGAAATCTTGAATTTCTTTTTTTAATTCTTCAAACTGCATAAAATTTTTATAATTATTGTATTTATAGGCAGAGGGGTAAATTTATATACTACCTACAGAACTTTTATGAGTTAGGTAAGGCACCTTTAAGAACCGCTCTCTCCGTATAATCTCTGCTCCACCATCCTGATAGATGTCCGTAATATGACTTCTGCGCTTGCTTTCGGGACAAATGCGCTTATTCCTAAGTTGTCCGTACCTTTAAGAGGTATCCCTTCCGGGTGCGCAGTAAACATAATTACAGGAATTTTTGTATTAAATTTCCTTATTTCCTGTAAGGTGGCGATTCCGTCCATTTCAGGCATAAGATAATCTAAAATCACAAGGTCCGGATTTTTGTCTTTTAAGACCTGAAGGGCTTCTTTGCCGCTTGAGGCTTTCATAACTTCATAACCCCATGATTCTATAGTAAGCCCTACAACCATCAAAAGGTCTTTTTCGTCATCTACGAGCAATATCTTCTTTTTGTTCATTTATGGCCCTGGATTACCCCTGAATATTATCTCTATTTTACAGTGACAGAATACATTAGTCAATAAAATATTATCTCATTATTGCAAAGGGACAGATTTGGTTATAGGCACAATATGAACAAGCCATATAAGCGGGGGAAGCGCTAAAATTACGCTTACGCACTCCCATGGACATTTCCCTGATTTTTTCTTCTGCTTTTCTTAAATCATCTGCTTCCCTCTCGGCTTTTCCTATAAGCCCTGACTCCAGGAAATACAACTCTACGCGTTTAGGCAAATTTCCGTAAATATTCAAATGGGCCAATGCGTATATGGAAAGCTGCAGGCTTTCTCTTGCGCGCTTATCCGCATCCTTTTGGTTGCCAAGCTCGGAGGTCTTGAAATCAATGATCACTGCCTCTTCATCCTCCATGTCAATGCGGTCAAAGCGACCCCGGATCTTATTATTCTCAAAGACAAAGGAGAATTCTTTTTCGATAAATTTGGGGCTAGAATCGCGCTTCTCTTCTTCATTAAAAAATCTTATGAGCGCCTCTTGGCCGATACGAAAACGCTCCTCCTGGTGTTTCTCGTCCAAAAAACCCTGCGGGATAAAACTCTCCCTGAATACGCTCAAGAACTCAACGAGTTCCATCTTGTTGCCTGCCATCTTGGACTGGAAATATTTGGTTACTGCATCGTGCATTGCCCGGCCGTATATAACGGTATGGTGCTCCATTATGGGAACGCGCAGGATATGCACGTATTTATATTTCAAGGGACAGGTCAGGTAATCGTCTATCTGATAAAAACTTAAACTTAAGACCTCTGCCTGTGGGATTTCTTCCGGGACAGCTATTAACGAATTCTTCTTAGGCGCAAAGCGCCTGATCGCTTCGATTGCGCTTGTCTTTTGCTTTTCTTTTTCTCTGATCTCTTCGCCTAATGCCTCGATGACGAATTGGCTGATTTTACGCATCCGCGTTCCGCCGTAATCAACGGCGCTGGTCAAATAAAGCTCTTCCTTGGAACGAGTCATCCCAACGTAAAAAAGACGGCGCTCTTCCTGAATATGAAAATCGCCTTCCGGCAATATCTCCCTTATCAGTACATCGGGTAATTCTATCGGCTGGTTACGCTGCGGCACGGGGAATCTTCTAGCAACCAGGCTCACCAAAAATACAACCCTGAATTCCAGGCCTTTCGCTTTATGTATGGTGAGAACATTTACTAAGTCAGTATCCAGATCCGTATCTGCGGTCTCGGGGTCGTCCCCTGCTTCGATCAAAAGGTCTAAATGATTGACGAGGTTCATTACCCTGTCTTCTTGGGCGACTAAGCCAAAATCACGCACGATGTTGAAAAATTTAGCGACATTCTGTATCTTAGTTTCTTTTTCCAGATCCATATCCCGGGTGAGTTTCTTAAGGTAACCGGTATCGGTCAAAAAGCTATACAATAAATTCCCTGCCGGCTGTTGGCGCGAGATACCTAGAAATTTATCTAAGTCCGAGAGGATGTTATTTATCTTATTGCGAGATTCATCACTAATCTCTGATAATTCCGGTATATCTTTAGAGTCTCTCAACACCGAGAAGAGCGATTTATTCCTGCGTCTTGCGTAATGCATGCACAGGCTCAAATCAACCAGGCTAAGAGAATAAATCTCGGAGCTAGCCAGATAATATAGGCTCAGGGAATCGGAGTGGTTGGCGATTACACGCAAGAAATTAATGCACAACTTTACCTCTTCCCGTGAGTAAAGCCCCTGGTTGCCGCTAAATTGCCAGGGTATACCCTGCATATTCAGTGCTTGTAAATAGGCTTGCGCGTCTGAATTAGAGCGCACCAGAATCGCAAAATCTTTATACGCATATTTTCCGGATTTGACTTTTTCCTGTATAGTCAAAGCTACCCAATCTGCTTCGGCTGAATTTGTATCAAAGTATACGTGTTGAGGCTTTGGGCCTTCTTCTTTTAGACTAATCAGCTTTTTATTGATCTTTGCCTTGATTTCAAAACGCTCAGGATTATTTTTTTGGATAAGCCTGTAAGCGCTATCCAGTATCTCCTGCGTAGAGCGATAATTGAAAATAAGGCTCACCTTCTTTGCGAGAGAGTAACTCTCAATGAAATTCAGGACATTACTGTAAGCTGCGCCTCGCCAGCGATATATACACTGGTCATCGTCGGCTACCACGGTTATATTCCTGCGTTCTCCGGCCAACAATTTAACCATCTGAAACTGGGCATAGTTTGTATCCTGAAATTCATCCACCAGGATATATTTAAATTGCCGTTCGTACTTTCTCAATATCAGAGGATGATTCCTTAAAAGATTAAGGGCCAAATAAAACTGGTTACCAAAATCAACTGCTCCGTATTTACTAAGGAGCTGCTGATACTTGCGATAGGCTAAAGCGACTTCCATCTGCTGTCGTGCTTCTTCTTCTTGTGCCTTATCTTCGGGGTCTTCTTTTGCCAAAGCAGAAAGATGTTCTGCGTAGGCAATATATTCCTCGCAGGAGACATCTTCGTCTTTTGCCCGGCTAAACAACGATATCAGCGATTCGATAAAACGCCTGGGGTCTGATAATGGCCTATAGTAAGAAAGGTCGAATTCGAAAAGGTGCTCACGGAAAAATACCGCTACCTCGGGCCTGGTCAAAACTTTGAAATCCGGATCTAATCCAGCGACTAAGGCATTTTCACGTAACAGCCTGTCGCCAAAGGCATGGAAGGTAGAAATCCAGATGTCGGTACAACCGTACGGAACAAGTATATCCACCCGTTCCTGCATCTGGCGCGCGGCCTTATCGGTAAAAGTGAGGGCAAGAATTTCATCAGTCTTAGCCAGTCCTTGCAATAATAACCAGGCTATCCTGTTCGTAATGACCTTGGTCTTACCGGTCCCGGCGCCCGCAATGATAAGTAACGGCCCTTCACGGTGGGTTACCGCCTCTTTTTGCTCTCTATTTAGACCATCCAGAATAAGATTAGACATTTTAGCTAACGCAAAAAGCAAAAGGCAAAATGTAAAATTAAAATTAAAACTCAGGTCTTTCTGGTTTTGAGTTTCAGTTTTGACTTTTGCGTTTCTAGTTTCGAATTAATTATAACTTGACAACATCCTATTTTCAAGTATACTTTAATCTCACATAAGTAAATCAGCAAGACAAATTTTGATTTTTTTCACTAATTACCTAATGGGGTAAACGAATATGTTAAAAATATGTGCTATATGTAAGAAGGGCCTTCTTGTAGGAAGAAATGTCGTGCGAAAAGGTCAAGCCAAAAAGAAAGGCGGCACGGGAAAAAAGATCGTGCGTACATCCAAACGCGAATTCCTGCCCAACCTTCAGAAAATGCGTATTTTGATAGACAACAAGCCTATGAGAGTCTTCGTGTGTACAAAATGTTTAAAAAAGGGCAGAATCTTAAGGGCTTGATACCTACCTGAAAAATATATCCTTAATTTCCAAAAGAACGTTCTCTTCTCCGTACCAACTGTCTAGTTTCAGGGTATACACCAAATCAAAACAATCTGCCTGACCTAAGCTTTCTTTAAGACTACCCATCCCGAATCCTATTGCCTGATGAGTATTTTTTCCGTCCGTTACCCAGAATTTTATTGTATCCCTGCTTAGAACTTGCGGCTCGCTCTTCAATTTAAGATTTCTGGCATAAAATAGAGGTTCGGGATTGCCTGTGCCAAAAGGTTGTAATCCTTCAAGCTCAGCAACAAGTGCCTCATTTAAATCCGATATGCCCAATTCCATATCTATATCCCAGCTGGGGAGTAAATCTTCTATTTGCAATCTCTCTTTAGCCAAGCGGTTAATCCTATTTTTAAAATCTTCTATATTGTCTTTAGCAATGACTAAACCTGTAGCGTGGCTGTGCCCGCCAAATGTCTCTAAGCAATCCTTGCATTCCAAAAGCGCCTGAAAGAGATTAAAATTTTTTATAGAACGGCCCGAGCCCTTGCATAACTCTGAGGTTTTAGATATCAGGATAGTCGGCCGGTAAAATCTATCCGCCAGCTTTGAAGCCACTATACCCAGGACCCCCTGGTGCCAGTTTTCTTTAGCAATAACGATAATCTTGTTTTCCTTGAAATTAATTTCTCTGTTAATTAAATCCTGCGCTTCCTCTAAAATTTTACTCTCTATCTTTTGTCGCTGGCGATTGTGCGTTTCTACGATACTGGCGAGTTCTTCGGCTTGGCTATCTTCTTCACTCATAAGTAAGTTTAAAGAAATATCGGCCGTATCCATGCGGCCCGAGGCATTAATGCGCGGTCCCAGTATATAACTGACAAACTCAGGTGTAATTTTTTTGGCTCTTATCCCGCTATTTTTTATAAGCGCTTTTAATCCGGGACGGCTGGTTCCCGAGAGCCTTAATAAACCTTCCCTGACAATTATACGGTTCTCTCCTGTCAAAGGCACGACATCGGCAATCGTGCCCAGAGAAACTAAATCTAACTCCTCAAAAAGATCTTTAGAAGTAATTGCCTGACAGAGCTTATAGGCAACACCTACCCCGGCTAAATCTCTGTACTGATAACCGGAATCTTTCAATTTAGGATTTATAACTGCTGAGGCAAGAAGCGGCTCAGCGCTAGATGACTCATGGTGGTCGGTAACTATGACATCTATATTGTGCCTCCTTAATTCTTTTATTTGTTCATGGCTATTTGTTCCGCAATCTACAGTGATAAGGAGTTTCATATCCTTTTGTTTTGCAATATGCAGGATATTCTTATTTAAACCATACCCCTCCTTAATTCTGTGCGGCAAGTAATGAGTCACATCCAGCCCCATTTTAAAAAGCGTGTTTTTCAACAAGCTAAGCGCTGTTATGCCATCCACATCATAATCGCCAAAAATCATCACCCTCTCTTTGTTCTTGCGGGCCTTCTTAATAAGGCTTATGGCCTTACCCATATCGGAAAATGAATGCGGATCAAGAAGGTTTTCTAATCCGGCTTTTAAAAATTTTTCCGCTTCATCAACGCTATTTAAACCGCGGTTTATTAATATTTGAGAGAAGATCTTAGAGGCACCGAGCCCTTGGCTTAACTTATTCTGTAGGGGTATGTTAGCTAAGGCTATTCTCAGTATTTTATTAATGCTCATTTTAAATGAACGCATAACTTACGGAACGCCTACCTGCCGGCAGGCAGGATAGTGAACGCAAGTTATGCGCGCGAATTGAGCTCTTAATGCTCTGATTTAACGCACCTTGCCATATAGAATTGGCAAGTGCGCACTTACTGTGCGAAATCCCTCCTGAGCGTAAGCGAACAGGAATAACCCCACACCCAGAAACCCATAGCCATCTTTTTTTGCTGGCTGGGTGTGGGGTAAGTTCGGCCAGACAACTTAGCTTCGCTTGTGCTTGCTAAGTTGTGGCCTCACTTACATCTTCTCTGGTTTGCTTACACCTAATAATTCTAATCCGGTTGCAATAACAATCCTCGTTGCCTCAATAAGAGATAATCTTGCCTTGGTCAACGCTTCGCTCTGTCCTAACACCCGATGGCGGTCATAAAATCTGTGAAAAGACTCTGAGGCTTCCTGCAGATATACCGTTAGCATGTAAGGATCCAGGGTACTGCGGCAGATATTCAATATATTTGAGAATTGCAGTAATTTCTTTATAAGTTCGATTTCTTCTTTTTCTTTTAAAACGGACAGGTCCGTATCATTTTTAATCTTTATGTGGCTATTACGTATAATGCTGGAGATCCTGGCATAGGCATACTGGACATAATATACCGGGTTTTCCGATGTTTGTTTTTTAGCTACCTCCAGGTCAAAGTCTAAATGGCTGGATGTCCGGCGCATCAGAAAAAAGAATCTCGCGGCATCGCATCCTACCTCGTCAAGTACTTCCCGCAGTGTGATATATTGGCCCCTTCGGGTAGACATTTGAATGGGCTTACCCTCTCTAAATATAGAGGCCAATTGCACGATAATAATCGATAATGCTTCTTTATCTTTTCCGAACGCGCAAACTGCGGCCTTAAGCCTATTGACATAACCGTGATGATCGGGGCCCCAGAGATTTATCAACCACTTGAACCCGCGTTTAAATTTATCCTGATGGTAGGCAATATCCGGAGTTAAATACGTATAAAGCCCGTCACTTTTAACCACCACCCTGTCTTTATCGTCACCGAACTGGGTGGTCTTAAACCACAGTGCACCGTCCTGTTCATATAATAAATTTTTTTTCTTAAAAAATTGCAGCGCCTTTTTAATCTTTCCGCTTTTTCTTAAATACATCTGGCTGTACCAATAATCAAACCTTATCCCGAAATCTTCCAGTTCTTTTTTTATTATCTTTAATATATACTCTACCCCGTAATCTGAAATACTTTTTACTTCTTCCTTTTTACTTTTTAATTCCCTCGCTATATCGTAAATATACTCCCCCTGATAATGGTCTTCAGGAAATTCTATTTTCTCTTTGGATAATTCACTTAACCGTAACTCTATAGACTTACCTAATATATTAATCTGATTACCTTCATCGTTAAGATAATATTCCCTCTTGACATTAAACCCTAAAAAATCCAATATATTTGCCAGGGCATCTCCGACTGCGGCCTGACGGGCATGAGCAACGGACAAAGGACCGGTAGGATTTGCGCTTACAAATTCAATAAGGACGCGCTTATTTTTACCCATATTTGTTTTAAGCGCATTCCTGCCTTTTTTAATTATGCCTTTAAGCTGTTCATAAAAATATTTTTCATCTAAATAAAAATTTATAAATCCTGCGCCCTCTATTTTAACTTCTCTGACATAATCAGTTAAATGTCTTTTTTCTAAATATTTTTTAACATTGGTTGCTATATCTTTCGCGATCCCTATAGGATTCTTATTTAATAATTTATTTAGCCTTAAGGCAACGTTTGTTGATAAATCTCCGAAGCGGCTGTCTTGAGGTATATCTAAGTATAAATCCTCATTAAAAGCCTTTTCTAACCCTAAGTCTTTTAGCGAATCTTTTATTATTCCAATAAGCAAACTCTGGATATTCTTTTCCATATTAGGTTTTAAGACGCGCGAACCGGAGAGCAATAAGCTAGAGAAAGGAAAACGAAAAGAGGAAATATTAAAATTATTTCGATGTCTTACTGGGAATTCTTACTCGTTTAGCATCAGACCATAGGCGCTCTAAAGAATAAAACTCTCTCGTCGGTTTATAAAAAACGTGCACTACTACACTGGAAAAATCCAAGACTATCCATCCGGATTCATCATTGGAAGCAACCTTAGAGAGAGATTTTATCCTAATCTTAACCAGATCATCTTCAATAGCTTGCCTAACTGCATTTACCTGTCTTAAAGAAGCGCAAGCCAAGATAACAAAATAATCGCAGAAACTAGAAACGGAACGCATGTCCAGGACAATTACATCCTCGGCCTTCTTAGATTTAGCTACTGAAGCTATACGAAGAGCTAGGTTTTTTGTTTCTATTATTACTTGAACCCCCTTCTTCAATCTTCTTAGGACGCTTACTTTTTTCCTAAAATTCTATACATACCCGTACCGCAATCAGGGCATTTTCCTTTTGCAGCTAGACGGCCATTTTTCATCGTAACTTTTTGCTCGTCTTTCATTTCCTTACTGCTTTTACATTTCACACAGTATCCTTTTTCTGCCATGTCTATCCTCCTTGTTAAATAAACGCATATTTTATGGAATGCCAGTTCCCTTTATCTCTAACATAAATTATTTGCGCGCCAGCCTGTCAGTAGGCAGGAATTTATCTCACAGCTACGCCAAAAATTTTTTATAAATTTTTGCCAGTATTTTGCTGCGGGAGTAGAATTTGAATATATTATCACATGTTAATTTATATGTCAATTAATTCTTATTCAAAGTGTGGTTAGCAGGCGCTTCTTCTATCTCACCGACAATTTCTTCGACTAAATCTTCCAGCGTTACAAGTCCAAGCGTCTTTTCATGCTCATCAACAACAATAGCAATCTGGATTTTGTCTGTTTGAAATCTTCTTAATAACTCATTCACCCGTAATGTAGCAGGTACATAGTGAGGTTTGTGCAACAAATCCTGCAACACGAAGAGCCCTTTATCGCTCATTATATAAAGTAAATCCCTGGCATAGATTATCCCGATAATATTATCGATTGAGCCGTCATAAACGGGCAGTCGCGCATGTCCTTCTTCCGCAAAAATATCAAGCAATTCCTCATAGGTAGAATTTATGTTAGCCGCAATGATTTTTTCTTTAAGCACCATTACGTCGCATAATTTGATATCTCCGAACTCAAAGATACGATGCAACATCTTTCTTTCTTCGTCGCTTAAGACTCCCTCTTCTTTTCCAACTTCTATCATCAGGCGCAGTTCCTCTTCGGTTATTAGGGGAGACCGTTTGGGGGTCTCAATCCTTAATATATGCAGTATAAGGTTGCTTGTTTTTGTAAAGAAATTAATAATATGGCGGAAGAGCCTGATAAATACCTCCATTAAAGGAGCTACGAGCAGCGCGATTTTCTCCGTATGTTTTATTGCCAGGATTTTAGGGGTAATTTCGCAGAAGATAAGCACGAACATTGTAGTCGCAAAGGTTGATATGACTACACCCCAATTATATCCGAATAAATTGATGGATATCACCGTAACGAGGCTGGAGATGGCGATATTCACAAAGTTGTTTCCCACTAATATAGCTATGATGAGCTTGTCCAGGTTAGAAGCCAGGTTCTGGACGTGTTTTACCCGTTTTACGCCTTTTGCAACCATATGGCGCAGCCGTATCTTGCTTAATCCTACGATTGATGTCTCTGCGGCGGAAAAGATAAAAGAACAAGCGGCGAAGAATAATATAATCAGTAACATTATTGGGATGGAAAATATAGTGCTCATTTAACCTATGTGCAGTTGATTAGTTATGTTCTGTTCGCTATCCTTTAACGGACCGATGAGCGCAAGATTCAAATGTGATTCCTGGAATATGTTCTTAGCGGCTTCCTGGATATCCTGGCACTTTACCCTATTTACCTCTTTAATGACCTGTTCCAATGTATATGTTTTATCCAGGGCAGTTGTACATTCTCCTATCCATAGCATATGATCCAAGGCATCCTCCAGGGCGAGGGTTAATTGGCCCAGGTAAAAATCCTTTGCCCGCCTGAATTCATCCGTACTCACCAGTTTATATTTAATTTTCTCCAGTTCTTTTAAAATCAGCATTATTGCCTCTTCTACTTTATGATTATCAATGCCGGCGTGCACGATAAAGGCTCCGGTGTCATGAAAGCGCTTTGTATTTGTGCCAATTTCATAAGCAAGCCCCCTCTTTTCTCTTAATTCATTAAACAGCCGGCTGGACATATTTGCACCCAGTATCACGTGCAATAATCCCAGCGCGTGCCTTAAGGGATGGTCTCTTTTAAAGGCATGGAAACCTAAGCTTAGGTGAGTCTGCTCGGTCTCTTTTGCCAGCAGTTTAAACTGAGGGAGTTTCTGATCTTCTCTCACTGTGCTGAACTCATCTATATGTTTAGTTTTGACTCCGGAAAAAATACTATGCACTTTCTTTGTAAGTTTATCATGCTCTAAGTTTCCCGCGACGCTTACTACCATATTAGAAGAAGTGTAATACTTCTTTTGAAATGAAGACATGTTCTCTCTGTTTATCCTGCTGACTGATTCCGCGGTACCGGCTATAGGCATGCCAAGGGCGTGTTTTGGCCAGAGCAACTCATCAAGGAGTTCATGGACATAGCTTTGGGGCAGGTCTTTATACATCTTTATTTCTTCTAAGATAACTGTGCGCTCTTTATCAATCTCCTCCCGCATTAATTTGGGATTTATCGCCATATCCGAGAGTATCTCTAAGCCCAGATTAAGATGCCGCTCGGGCAATTTCGCCAGGTAACAGGTCATCTCTTCAGAAGTAAACCCGTTCAAAGAGCCACCCACTCCTTCGATGGATTCTTTTAATTTACGGCAGGAATATTTCTTGCTACCTTTGAAAACAAGGTGCTCCAGGAAATGGGCAATACCCTTATGCTCTTCGGATTCGTATCTTCCGCCCACTTTAATCCATATGCCTACTGCTACAGAGTGCCTCTTAGGCATACTATGGGTGATTAACCTCAGGCCATTATCTAACTTTACTTTTTTATACACTATTAGTTACCCCCCCCCCTTTTTTTAAACTACGGACGAAATTACTCACTTTTTTTACCAAATCAGGTTTCCTAAGATTTTCTTTTATCTTCTTAACGATAGCGCTGCCTACGATTGCTCCGTCGGCTATTTTATAGACCTGCTTTACATGAGAAGGCAAAGATACTCCAAATCCCACGCAAATTGGTTTCTTTGTATTCTTCTTGATCTCTCTTATATTCTTTACGATATCAGAAGGAAGGTTCGCGCGCACTCCGGTAACTCCGGTTAAAGAAACATAATAGATAAACCCTTTTGCGAGGCCCGAAACGAATTTTATGCGCTTTTTTGTGCTTGTCGGTGAAAGAAATAATACGGTATCCAAGCCCGATTTATTCGCTAAGCTGATAAATGTCTTGCCTTCTTCCGGAGGAAGGTCAGGTATAATCACACCGTCTACTCCGGAAGCTTTAGCTTTCTTTACGAACTTCTCTTCGCCAAAACAGAAAATAGGGTTGTAATAAGTCATCAAACAAATTGGCATATCCGTATCTTTCCTGATTTTCTTGACTAAATCAAATATATTATTGAGATTGATCTTATTCTTTAAGGCTGACTGCGATGCTTCCTGGATTACAGGACCATCAGCTAAAGGATCTGAAAAAGGAACACCCAGTTCAACGATATCAACCCCTATTTTAGCGAATTCCAACACTAATCTAAGGGTAGTCTTTAGGTTAGGGTAGCCCGCGGTAATAAAAGCGATGAATGCTTTCTTGTTTCTTCTTTTTAATGCTTTAAATTTGCGCTCAATCATGTTCATAGTCTTAATCTTTGCGCTACTAAGTTCGTATCTTTATCGCCCCTGCCGGACAAACACACTATGATAATAGAATTTTTATTTATCTTTTTACGGAGCTTTTTCAAATAAGCAATTGCATGCGCCGGTTCTAGCGCCGGGATTATCCCTTCTGTCTTGGATAATAATTTAAAACCTTCAAGCGCTTCTTTGTCATTTACTGCGGCGTAAGTTGCCCTGCCTATCTTCTGATAATAGGCATGCTCAGGCCCTACGCCGGGATAATCAAGGCCTGCGGCAATAGAATGAGCGATTTTTACCTGGCCAAACTTGTCCTCTAAAAGCTTTGATTTTGAACCGTGCAAAACACCAGTCGAGCCGGCTACCAGTGTAGCCGCATGCCTACCGGAAGCAAGGCCCAAACCCGCTGCCTCAACACCGATAAATTTTACCTTCTTATCCTTAAAGAATGGGTAAAATAATCCCATGGCATTGCTACCGCCGCCTACACAGGCAATTAAATAATCAGGAAGCCTTTTTTCCTTTTTTAATATCTCGCGCCTTGCTTCTTTGCCGATCACCGACTGAAAATCTCTGACCATCACCGGATATGGATGCGGTCCGGCAACAGAACCAATGATATAATGGGTAGCACGTACATTAGTTACCCAATCCCTTAATGCCTCAGTCATAGCGTCTTTTAAAGTCTTTGAACCGCTACTTACCGGCACCACGCGTGCACCCAATAACTTCATGCGAAAGACATTTAATTTCTGCCTCTCAATATCCTCTTCACCCATATAGATATCGCAACTTAGCCCAAACATCGCCGCTACCGTAGCAGTTGCTACTCCGTGTTGGCCTGCCCCTGTCTCAGCTATTAATCTTTTCTTATTCATTCTGAGCGCAAGCAGGACCTGGCCTAAGGTATTGTTTATCTTGTGCGCTCCGGTATGCAGCAGGTCTTCTCTTTTTAAATAAATCTTATTTATGCCTAAATATCTGCTTAAGTTCTCGGCAAGATATAATGGCGTGGGCCGGCCGGCATATTCTTTCAGATAATAATCTAACTTACTGATAAAGGATTTATCGTGCCTTGCTTTTTTATATTCTTTCCCTAATTCATCCAAGGCGTAAATAAGCGTCTCAGGCACGAACCTGCCGCCAAAACCGTCAAAATGTCCTTTTTTATCAGGTAACATATCTTTCACCTAAAAAGTCAAACTGTGGCTCTGTGGCCCGATATTAAAAAACTCCTTGAACCGCTCCCAAAATTCCCTCAATGGATCGGAAAAATTCCTGAGCATCTCTTCTATCCCCTCTGAGCTAAAAGGAGGATAATTATGGGGTAAATCAGGTCCGGAAAAAAATAGCCGGTAAACAACGAACTTTACCGCAATGTAGCTGATATATGTAAATAAAATTATCAAGAATATCAGAAGTGCAAATGTAGTAAGACAACCTATCAGACAGCCCTGCCATTTCTTTTTCTTAAGGTCCTCCCCGCAGAAGCGACATTTTATCGCCTCATCCTGTATCTCCTCTGCGCAATAAGGACATTTTTTCATAGTTTATAGCCTTTCGAAAAAGTCACCAAGACACCAAGACACCCGACACAAGTGGACGCAAGTCGCAAGCTGCAGGATTCAGGTCTCAAGTTAGGAGTTTGGAGTTATGAGTTAGGAGTAATACTCCGAACTCCTAGCTCATAACTCATAACTAAAAAACCCAGAGACCCAGTCTAAAAAAGTAATCTAAAGAGCGATACTTTTTGCTATCTTAATAAATTTCTTAACTTTCTTGTGATCCTTCTTACCGGGCCTTGCCTCAACGGAACTGGAAACATCTACCCAATGCGGCTTTACAGTTTCTACGGCTTCTTTTACATTTTTTTCGCTCAAACCTCCTGATAAAAACACCGGACGCTTTAAGCCATTTATATGTCTTATGAATTTCCAATTAAAGTTCTTTCCTGTCCCCCCTGCTTTATTTTTTACAAACGTGTCAAATAAATAACCAAATGTTTTATATTTCTTAACTTTCTCTAAATCTATCCCATCCTTTATTCTAAAGGACTTTATTATTTTATGGCCTTTAAATTTACTGCAGAATTCCCAAGATTCCCTACCGTGAAACTGCAGTATATCAAGACCGCACAATTTGGCAATATTTTTTATCGTCTTCGGCTTCGCATTAACGAATACTCCCGTCTTGATAATATTCTTCGGCAATCTCTTGATTATATCTCTTGCCTTTTGCCAGGTAATATAACGCGGGCTTTTCTTGTAGAATACAAACCCTAAGGCATCACAGCCTGCATCTACCGAGGCCTTTGCATCTTCCGGATTCGTTATTCCGCAAATCTTTACCTTAACCATATACTCCTAACTCCCTGCCTGCCGGTGAGGCAGACCAGCTCACAGCTCCTAACTTAAATCACCATCCCATTACCTCTTCAACCTTTTTCTTAATATCCTGCGCTTCCATAAAAGCCTGGCCGATCAGCACAGCACTTACGCCTAGAATTTTCAAAAACAATACATCCTGATAGTTTTTAATACCACTCTCCACAACCACTGATTTATCCTTGGGGATTAAAAGAAATAATCTTTCCGTAGTCTTAAAATTTACTTCCAGCGTATGTAAATCGCGATTATTTATCCCGATTAAAGGCACCTTAAGGCCTAAGACCTTCTTTAATTCCTTCTCGGTATGAACCTCAACTAAATAATCCAATCCTAAGCTATCCGCCAGCTGCATTAATTCAGTCAATCTTTCCTTAGATAACAAATCGGCAATTAAAAGTATGGCATCTGCACCGAAAAATCGCGATTCATAAACCTGATACGGCTCTAAGATAAAATCTTTTCTTAAAACCGGCAGGCTCACCATACTTTTTACCTCATAAATAAAAGAAATGTTGCCCTGAAAAAAATATTCCTCGGTTAATATCGAGAGCGCCTGAACGCCGCAAGCCTGGTAGACCTTAGCAATTTCCTGAGGATTAAAATCCTGACGGATGATGCCGCAGGAAGGCGATGCCTTTTTTATCTCGGCAATAAGTGAAATCTGGCGCGGTTTATTTATTGCTTCTATAAAAGGCCTGGTCGCAGGCAGGTCTTTTACCTGTGTTTTTAGTTCTTCCTCGGAAATATTTTGTTTGGCTAAAAGAATTCCTTCCTTCTTTTTCTGAACTATTTCTTTTAAAATATCTTTTTTACTCATTAATTTTCCAAGGAATATTCTTTAAGCAAATCTATTTTTTCTTTAGCCTTTTTAGAATTTATAGACTGTCTTGCTAATTCTATTCCTTTTTTTACAGATTTTACTTTATCTGCAGCGTATATTGCAAAAGCAGCATTTAATAATACGATATCGCTTCCGGGTCCTGGCTTCCCATTTAAAATATCAAGCAGGATATTAGCGTTATCGGAGGCTGTTCCTCCGGATAAATCCTCTAATTTTACCCTTTTGAAACCGAAGTCCTCAGGAGCAACTTCATAATTCTTTATCTTTCCTTTATATTCTTCGGAAATAAAAGTCTTTGAGGTTGTAGAAATCTCATCAAGGCCGTCTTGGCCATGGACGACTAAGGCATGGCTTGAGCCTAAATTACCTAATACGCCTGCCAGAATTTCTACCAATTGCCTGTCATAAACACCTACCAATTGATGCGTTGCCTGCGCGGGGTTGGTCAAAGGCCCTAAGATATTAAACATCGTCCTTTTGCCTATCTCTCTTCTTGCAGGCATAGCATACTTCATTGCCGGATGCAGATTAGGCGCAAATAAAAATGCGATTCCGATTTCATCCAGGCATTTCTCAATCCTGTCTTTTTCCATATTAATATTTATACCTAATGCCTCTAATATATCTGCGCTTCCCGAGCGGCTTGAGACCGAACGATTACCATGCTTAGCAACAGCTACGCCAGAGCCGCTCACCACAAAAGCTACTGCCGTAGAAATATTAAATGTTCCCTTGTTGTCTCCTCCTGTTCCGCAGGTATCCAGGACTAATTTGTGTTTAGTCTTGATTCTGGTTGCGTGCCTGCGCATAACAGACACGGCTGCGGTCAATTCCTCTAGGGTTTCGCCCTTCTCATTTAGCGCCGTCAAAAAAGAAACGATCAAAGGCGTATCTATCTTACCCGTCATAATCTCTTCCATGCTCAGTTCCATCTCTTTGCCTGTCAGGTCATTATGCCGGGATAATATTTCTATTACCTCTTGGATCATATTTAATGAGTACACGACTTACTTCGCTTTCGCTCCGTAAGTCTGGGCTTCATTTGATTTAAAAAATTGGCTAAAATATCTTTGCCTACTTTAGTTAAGATAGACTCAGGATGAAACTGCACTCCCCATAAGGAATAGTGTTTATGTTTTAGGCCCATAATTTCATCGTCGTCTTTTGTCCAGGCAATTATTTCTAAACATGAGGGCAGGCTTTTCTTTTCCACTACCAAAGAATGATAACGCGTGGCCTCGAAAGGACAAGGTATGCCTTTAAAGATAGTTTCTTTGTCATGATAAATAAACGAGGTTTTACCATGCATAAGTTTTTTTGCGCCAATGATACGCCCTCCATAAACATAACCGATCGCCTGATGCCCCAGGCATACGCCTAATATCGGGATCTTGCCTGCAAACTCAGTTATCACATCGCAGGAGATACCGGCATCCTCAGGCCTGCCAGGGCCAGGAGAAATAACAATTCTTTTCGGCCTTATTTTCTTAATCCTGCTTATTGTTATTTTATTATTCCTGAATACGTTTATATCCTGGCCTAATTCACCAAGATACTGCACGAGGTTATAGGTAAAAGAGTCATAATTATCAATCATCAGTATCATGATATAAATCCTTTCGAAGCTAAAAGCTTAAAGCGTAGAGCGCCTGCCTGCCGGCAGGCAGGTAAAACTGAAACTTAAAACGTAAAACTTTTAGTTTTAAGCTTTAATTTTTCGCTTTTAGCTTTACGCTTTACGCTTAAAATTACTCCTTCTCCCTCCATATTTTTGCACCCAGGCTCTGTAATTTTGCCTCTATATTTTCATAACCTCGTTCTAGATGGTAGATCCTTGATACCTGAGTCTCACCGCGCGCAACAAGGCCGGCTAATACCAGAGAAGCTGAAGCGCGTAAATCCGATGCCATCACGGGAGCGCCTGTCAATTCTCTTACGCCCTCTACGATGGCATGCGGGCCTTCTCTCTGTATATGCGCCCCCATACGGTTCAATTCAGCTACGTGCATAAATCTGTCCGGATAAACCTTTTCTGTAATCACGCTTATCCCGGGAGTAACCGCCATAAGGCTCATAATCTGAGCTTGCATATCCGTAGGTAGACCAGGATAGGGCAGCGTAGTCACATTTATCGGCTTTAATCTTCTCTTAAGATAAACACGGACAGAGCCATTGGTTTTGACAATTAAAGCACCGGCCTCCTGTAACTTATCGATTAATGCCCCCAGATGTTGACACAAGACATTCTTTAAGGTGATGTCGCCTTTAGTAATTAAAGAAGCGATCATTAACGTACCCGCCTCTATCCTATCAGGGATTATGGTATGGGTTGCGCCGTATAACTGTTTTACTCCTTCTATCTCTATAATCGGCGTACCGTGGCCTTTGATCTTAGCACCCATCTTAATCAAAAACTCTGCCAAATCCACAACTTCCGGCTCACAGGCAGCAGACTCAATGATAGTCTCACCCTGCGCTAAGACAGCTGCCATCATTACATTATCGGTAGCCAAAACCGAAGAGCCATAAGCTCCTCCTAAATACATATGACTGCCCTTTAGTCGGTTAGCTTTTGCCACCACATAGCCAGACTCAACACTTACACTAGCTCCCAACGACTTAATTCCCTTAAGGTGCAAATCAACCGGCCGAACACCGATAATGCAGCCTCCGGGCAAAGAGACTTTCGCTTTCTTTAGTCTCCCCAGAAGCGGCCCTAAAACGCAAAAAGATGCGCGCATGGTAGAAACGAGTTTATAGTCGGCAGTGAAATTTAAATTTTTAGTTGATGTGATGTTTACAATGCCTTTATCAAAATCCGAATTCTTGCCCAATGAACGCAAAATCTTCAACATAGTGTTGGTATTGCGTAAATTCGGCACGCACTTAATAATACAGGGTTCATCAGTTAATAAGGTGGCGGCTAATATCGGTAACACGGAGTTTTTTGCTCCGGATACAGTAACCTCACCTTTTAATCTTATTCCGCCCTCAATAACTAGTTTATCCATATTCGTGTAGGTTCAAACTGAGGCTGAGATTTAGGCTGAGGTTGAGATTATAGCAATCTCAACCTAAGCCTTAACCTAATTCTTGTTTTCTCTGCGCTACAATTACCCTATCTATATTATTATAATCTTTAACTATTTCTATTATCTCAAAAATAGCTGAATTATGAAAAATATTTTCTATTAAACCTTTTTGATTAAAGCCAATTTCTATAATTAAACATCCGCCTTTTACTAAATAGCACGGGGCCTCTTTGATTATCCTACGGTAAAAATCTAATCCGTCACTTCCTCCATCCAAAGCAATGCGCGGCTCAAATTTTATTTCAGGTTGTAATCTCTCAATCTCTGCGGTAAGTACGTAGGGTGGGTTAGAAACAATAAAATCAAATAGATTTGGCCGCATGCTGCATGCTGCAAGCTGTAAGCCAAATAGATCCTGCCTTATAAAATCAATCTTATCTTCTACTTTGTTTAGTGCCGCATTCTCTTTTGCGACAGTGATTGCCTTTTCGGATATATCCGTTGCCGTGACTCTAATATCTTTAAGAAATTTCGCCAGGCTTACAGCTATGCAGCCGCTGCCTGTACCAACATCGAGAACATTCAGTCCTGAAGCCTGAATCCTAAAGCCTGAAACAATTTTAATTACCGTCTCTACCAAAATCTCCGTCTCCGGCCGCGGTATCAAAACACCCCTATCCAGCTTAAACTCTAAGCCCATAAATTCGGTCTTGCCTAATATATACTGAATGGGCTCACCCTTAATCCTTCTTTTTAATGCCGAAGAAATAAGTCTTGAGTTGTTACGGCCCAGCGTAGCGTTTGGGTTCTGATATAATGATGCCCTATCGCAGCGCAAGACTTCAGTAAATAATAATTCAGCTTCATTCACCCCGCTTGCCCTCCATAGTTATGCCCCAGCCCATCCTTATTTCTTCATTACTCTTAGGAAGGGCGGGGTTCACCCAGCTCTTCCTAATACTGCTTAATGTACATTTCTTAGGAAGGGCGGGGTTCATTTTTCTTTGCCTCTTGAGCTTTAATCAATGCAACAGAAAGCTCATCCAAATCTCCTTCAAGTATCGCTTCCAGCTGATGCGAAGTAAAATTTATACGATGGTCGGTTACCCGGAGGTCATGAAAATTATAAGTACGTATTTTCTCGCTCCTATCCCCGGAGCCGATCTGGGATTTTCTTTCCTGTGATATTTTTTTAGATTCTTCCTGCTCTTTCATATCCAACAGCCGCGCGCGCAAAACCCTCATTGCCTTACTCTTATTTTTTAATTGTGAGCGCTCATCCTGGCAAGTAACCACTAAGCCCGTGGGCATATGCGTGATTCTCACCGCAGAATCGGTCTTCTGAACGTTTTGTCCGCCCGCGCCGCTAGACCTGTAAGTATCTATCCTTAAATCCTTGGCCTCGATGGCCCAATCTACTTCTTCCGGCTCTATCAATACCGCTACCGTAGCGGTGGAAGTATGGATGCGGCCCTGCGCCTCCGTGGTAGGAACGCGCTGCACCCTGTGCACCCCGCTTTCAAACTTTAGGCGCTTATAGGCATCCTTTCCTTTCATGCTGAAGACGATTTCCTTAAATCCTCCCGATCCCGTGGGACTGGCAGACATGGATTCTACGGACCAGTTCTTCCTTACCGCGTATTTTGTATACATGCGGTAAAGGTCAGCGGCAAATAGCCCGGCTTCCATACCTCCGGTCCCCTGACGGATCTCTACGATGATGTTTTTACCCAGCTCACTATCTTCTCCGGCTAAGATCCATTTAAGCTGCTCTTGTAAATCCGCTGTCTTCTGTTTTAAATCCCGAAGCTCGCCCTTGGCCAATTGAATGAACTCCTCGTCGTGTTTTTCGGTAAGCACTTTTTCCAAGCCCTTTATTTCTTCGGATATCTTCTTGAATTCCCGGAATAAAGAGACCGGCCTTTTTAGATCAGAGAGCTCCTTGGCATACTTATTGTACTGTTCCTTATCCGATATGGCGTCGTAAGAAGCCAAAAGATGCTCTAATTCGCTGTAACGTTTCTCTATTTTTTCTAATTGCTCTAACATGCCGCTTTGTCCAATGTTTCTTATTCTACCTTTACCTCTGTGTCGGTGTTTGTAGGAGTTTCTTTCTTAGCATACTTTTTCATGAACTTGTCTACCCTACCTGCAGAATCCACAAATTTCTGCTTACCGCTAAAAAACGGGTGGCACTTTGAACATATCTCAACCCTGATATTCGGTTTAGTAGAACGGGTATGGATAGTATTACCGCAGGCACAAACAATTACACAAGCCTGATACTTGGGATGAATCTTGTCTTTCATTGTAACTCCTCCTTATTTTTCTTGCTTCATGCCTCGTGCTACAAGCTTCAAGTATTCAGCATGCAGCCTGTGACTTGTAGCTTTTTTTATTTGTTCATGCTACTTAAAAATTCTTCATTATTTTTAGTCTTGGAGAGTTTCTCGATTAATAGTTCCATTGCCTCCACATTATTTAATTCATTTAAAACCTTTCTTAATATCCATACCCTCTGCAATATTTCTTGTTTTAAAAGCAATTCTTCATGGCGGGTGTTAGAACGTTTTATATCAATGGCGGGATAGATCCTACGCTGGAATAAATTCCTATCTAGCTGCAATTCCATATTACCCGTACCTTTAAATTCTTCAAAGATGACTTCATCCATGCGGCTGCCCGTATCTACCAATGCTGTAGCAATTATAGAAAGGCTGCCTCCTTCCTCGACCCCTCGCGCAGCACCAAAAAACCTCTTGGGTTTCTGCAGGGCATTAGAATCTATACCTCCGGACAAAACCTTGCCGCTGTGCGGCACAACAGAATTATATGCCCTAGCTAGACGCGTGATGCTGTCTAGAAGTATTACCACATCTCTTTTGTGTTCCACGAGTCTTTTGGCTTTTTCAAGAACGATTTCTGCAACCTGTACGTGTCTTTCCGGAGGTTCATCAAAAGTAGATGATATTACCTCGCCTTTGACATTACGCTGCATATCCGTAACTTCCTCCGGACGCTCGTCTATTAAAAGAACAATTAAAATAACATCGGGGTGATTAGTAGTTATGGAATTGGCAATTTTCTGTAACAGCACGGTCTTGCCGCTATATGGCTGCGCCACGATAAGGCCGCGCTGGCCCTTCCCTAAAGGAGCAAGTAAATCCATAATACGCATAGATATCTCATCCGGTCTTGTCTCTAACATAAAGCGTTCGTGAGGATATATCGGAGTGAGATTGTCAAAAAGCACTTTTTCTTTTGCTTCTTCGGGATTCTCAAAATTCACCGCCTCAACTTTTAAAAGCGCAAAATATTTCTCTCCCTCTTTCGGCGGACGTATCTGACCGCTTACCGTATCTCCGGTGCGTAAATCAAACTTTCTTATCTGTGAAGGAGACACATAAATATCGTCCGGACAGGGTAAATAATTATAATTAGGAGACCTTAAAAATCCGAATCCTTCCGGCAATATCTCTAAAATCCCCTCTCCGAACATGAGACCTTCTTTTTCGGCCTGCGCCTGCAGTATCTTAAATATCAGGTCCTGCTTCCTTAAACCGCTTATGCCGTTAACGTTCAACTCTTTGGCTAATTTATTCAGCTCGGTAATCTTTATTTCTTTTAGCGCTCCGATATCTAACTTTTCCACAACAACCTCCTTATTTGTGCTGCCTGATTCTTTGTTTTCTCTATCGTGCCACTGTTATCTATAATAAAATCCGCAAG
>JAPLLU010000087.1 GCA_026387385.1 Candidatus Omnitrophota bacterium | reverse complement strand
GCCGGTCTCATCTGAGACATTGAAATCTACTCTTATAAAGATGATTTTACCTTTAAAGTTGGCTTTATTGTAACCGCTGAGGCTGGGGATAGTGGTGCTTGGAGGTAGGATTATATTGCCGCCGTCAGGTAAGAGCCTGGCGGGAGCGGATTCTCTCTCGTTAACAAAATTTTTGACTATTAAATCTACTTCTGCTTTAAATTCCTCCCTTAGGCCTTCAAAATTAGTGATTATTTTTAAATTTTCTCGATGTAATCTCTTTGTGAGCTCGAGGGACAAATTTTCAGAATAAATCCATACACCAGAAGCATTCATCCTCTTTGCTTCTTTAATTATCACTTCTAAATCCTTGAATTCCTTTTCAGTGCCCAAGTATGTGTTTACGTAAGAGGCTAGCTGCTTTAATCTTCCCAGATAACCCCAATTGAATGAATCCGCTGATACTTGATTTTGAAGATTATATTTTTCTATCAATTCTTTAATTTTATCCAGCACTTTTTCTTCATATTCAATATATTTTTCAGAGGCCCAATCTTTAATATCCAAATTGAACTTAAGATTTTCTTCCTTGCCAACTTTGAAAGCCCTTTCTAAATTGAGTAAATTTTTTTCTAACATTTTTTCTAATTCTTGCGATGTATAATCATAAACAAACCCGTCTTTTAATTTTCCCCAGAAAGCTACTAACTCATTATCCTTGGTTAGCTGCACATCAATTTCTACTCTCTCTATACCGTTTTTGACGGCGTCTTCTAACTGCTCTTTACTTTCTATTCTGTGGGCAATGAGTTTTTCAATTGGGATACCGCCATCGTATCGAACATCTTCTTGATACCTGTAGCCTGCGGCCTGAGACCCGTAACCTACTCTTCCACCATCATTCTTTTCCTCTTGTTCTTCCTTTCCAAAGGCATTAAGTACCTCTATTGGCAATCCAGGGAAATTCTTCTTGGCGTAGACAATAATTCTTTTTCGGAAATCATCGGGAGAACGCCATCTCTCTTCTTGGCTGAATTCGCCTATTTTAAGCCCGCTTAAATCATTATCTTTGATTTCGGGAATGAGCGTTCTCATCACTGGGTGTTGCCTATAGTTTAATTTTTCTAAACCTAAACCTTCCAATGTGGCGTGTAAGACGTTTCGCACGCTCTGGGGGATATGAATTCTGTGGGCTGAATCGAAAGAACCATCTTCATTCATTTTTTGCCCTGCGCGGGTGTTGACTATCCAGGCACTGACTCTATCAGGGTTTTCCTGTAGGAAGTTGTAAAAATCTGAGACGTATAGTACTGGGTCTCCATGTGTAAATGGATTGAAGAAGCGTGAAATAGCTGACTTACCCCAGTTTTCTACAATGTGGGTTGAGGCAGGAGTTTTCACAGATATGCCGGCAATCAAAGCAAGGGCTGCCTGTCCAGGAGTAAGCTTTTGAATAGGTAATCCATCCATCCATGGGTCTTGTATGTAATTGTTAATCATTGGCGATAAAAATATAAATTGAATTCTAGCTTTTTCCTCAAATGATGGAGTCTCCAAGGGTAATGATTTTTGGGCTTTTGTGTTTATAGCGTCTCTTACCGCTGTTACGCGCATGTTACCGGAAGGAATATCATTCATCACATTGACAGTATATAAACCATCTGAGCCAATTGTGTAGTCCACATTCTCCAGATAGCAGAAGTAATTATTAAAGGTTGCATCCCAAACCTCAGGCTGCTGTTTCTGTTTAAGCTTAGAGATAATAGCAAAAACATTGGTTTCTGTTCCGACAATCTGGCCTTTCTTATATAGTTTGCCATTGAATTCTGTATCTTTCGTTACTAAATAGAGCATGTCGTCATTGACCAGTCCGGTTTCGTCAACAACGATTTCCCAATCAGAATACTGTTTTCTTAATGCCTCATTTAATCCTAATTCACTCGTTGAGTAGGTAGTCTTACCCGAGCCGGATAAGCCAAAGAATACCTGTGTTAACCTTAGAATCTCTCCTGTGACTTTATGTCTTAAGGTAACCATCCTTAAGCCAGCGTGTAAACCTAACCAATCAAGCTTACGCGCTTCGTAATTACCCATAGTCAAGAAACCTTTCTTGATCTCACCGCCATAATCCATGCCCCAGCACAAACCCAGTCCCTGTTCCAAAAACATATATTTGGAAGCCTCGTTAGTCTTGTATTCGGGTGCAAAAACTAACGTTAATGGCTGCATCATCATCATGCCTTTAGGTAATTTTTCAAGCGGTGCCCTAAACTGCGAACGGAAGAAATAGGCATATCTCTCAGCTCTGGGGTCAGCCTTAGAGATATAAAGTCTTATCGGGAAAATCCCGCCCAGGCTACCTTCAATCTTAACAAGGTCCTTGGTGAGGATGTATTTGGTGAATTCTTTAATTCTTGTGTCCGCCTCAGAATAGAGCATCTTTTTAGTAGGATGATTAAGATAATCTTCAAATGTAAAATTGGAAGGTAAATGTATGGTATGCTCTTTGTCTCGAGATTTCCTGTTTGAAGGAACCATGATTCCTGCATAGGCCTTTTGGCGTGTAAACGGTACAAAATTTTCAGGCGAAAACTTAGCCTTACAATCTAATATAATTATCTTATCCTCAGATAATATCTTTAATACCCTATCTTCATTGTTCTGTATATCGCGAGCCTTCATTAATACAAATTTTTCTAGCCTTATATAATCCTTAACCCGATCAAAACTAAGTTGATCTTTGTAGAGCACAACGTATCTACCCTCTCTTGCTACCCTAATAAATTCCTCGCTCATTACTTGTGTCGAGTATTTTTTAACAATACTTTTGAGTTCAGTCATTGTTTTCTGGGTATAATCGTCACACCTGGATGCGAAGTGTTCCAAATTACCCAAAACCTTATTTAGCGAATAATGTAGCTTATCTTGCGGCGTCAGAACTTTATCTCCCAGATACGGATGGAAGTCAAAATCTAATGCTCCGATAAGTGGCCACTGTTTTCCTTCCAGATGGAACAAACCATCGTCATCAACAAAGTAATCTCTGTTAATCGCTAAGCTATAGTAATCTTCTATATGGGAACTCACTTGACCTATGTCTGCTTCTTTGTTCCTATGTTGAGCTAAAATTTTAATACTATCGGTAATCTCTCCGTAATAATCCTTCCCGTAGCAGAAACCAACGCCCTGGTCTAAGAAAAGGTATCTTGAGGCATTGTTCGTCAACTCTGGAGCAAAGAAAAGGATAATTGGTTTTTTGTCTTTAGTGAAATCCTGGGAAACCTTAAATTGTAACCTGAAGAGATAAGCAAATATTTCTGATTTAGAATCTGATCTGGATATATATAATCTAATAGGCTGGCCATCTTCAGTCATGCCTTCAATCTTAATCAAATCCTTACTTGCTATATAGTTTATAAATTGTTTTAACCTCATGTTGGCATTATCGTATAATTTCATCTGCATATCTTTCAAGCCCAAAGCCTCTTTATCAAATCCTTCATAACCTAAATTTAAGGTTGCGTTACGATCGAGGCCTTTGCCAAAAGTAGCAGCAAATAACCCTGCATAGGCCTGTCTGTGGGGTATAATCTCTGTATCTCTTAACGATTGCGATGCCTGTATTTCCTGTTTATCTCTTGCTCTAAAAGTCAATATTCGCGTACCAGACTTGAGGATTTCTTCAATCTCCTCTTCATGATTCTGGACATATTCAGCATCTTTTTTCATTAATCCACTGTATGCCAAGTAATCGCCCAGCCCCATGAAGTCAAGGTCTGACAGATCAGGTACCATAACTATAATCTTACCCTTTCTATAGGCCCTAACAAATCTCTCGCTCATTGCCTGTTTACAATACTTCCGTATTTCCATACGCAACTGATCTTCACTAAAAGCGGATTTATCGTGGACGAAGTTAATAAGCTTATCGATATTGTAAACATATTCTAAGACATCGGATTTTAATCGGCCGTCTTCTGTTAATAATCCAGCGCTACTGCCTCCATCAAATTGAATATTATCCGCTTCCGCTGAACCAATTTTATTTCTGCGCTGCCTTAAGAATTTATCGGTACTTGAAATCCAGTGCAGCCTGATCTCGGGCTCTCCTTTACCTTCTCTAAAAAATGGATAGCCATCAATAAGAACTTCAAAGCTTATGGGTTCTTTTCTGATATCGGGATGCTCTATGTGAAATTCTCTCAGGAAGGTGTTAAATTCATTTTCCGTGCGGTAGGGATATTCTGCCGCAACCGGTAAGCGCTTAACAACGGGGACGGTTTTGTCTTTATCCTTATACTCCTCCAGGCGCATCGTAGTGGCATCCCTAATAATATTAACCTTTGCTTTCAAGTGATGCTTTAATTTTTGTGTCACACAAGTCTTAAAGGCGGTGAATATACAGCATTCTAAGTATTCACCAACCAGAACTATTCCGCTTCTATTAAGTAAACAATATGACTGGAATTCTGTAGGTTTGACATCTTTCTTTTCTACACCAAATACTATTTCTTCTCCTGGATAATAACAATTAGTAATAATAAATTTGTTGATGAACACATCATGACTGTCCAAAAGTAAAGATATATTTTTATGGGTTTTGCGTTTTGGCTTGTCATGGGTTACCACCAGAATTAAATCCGACTCAGAAGCAACTAATCTGCCCAGTTGCTGCCAGGTCCCACCCAGGCTTACCCGAATAAACCGCTCCCCAACAGGACGGATAATCAGGCCCTCTTTTTTAATTTTATTCATAACTTCCTTAACATCATAGCCGGATTTTACCCATAGACATAAGAAATTACCTGAGGTTCTCTTTTTTCTAATGTAATCGAGCTGAGGATGATTTTTAAGGTTCTCTAAAAGATACTGCCTATTCTCATAGTTGCTTTTACACTGCTCTTTAATCCAGGCCTTTTGTCTTATGCCTTCTCTAATCAGGGGCAAGGCCCAGGCGTTAACATTGTAGGATCGTTTTATTCTCTCGAGTTTCTTAATAATATCGGCGTGCGCTATGGCATAACCCGCGCGCATACCTGCAAGGCCTAATATTTTTGAGAAGCTCCGGATTACAATAATGTTTTTATCATTCTTTCTAATATAGTCTCGTATGGTCTTTGGGTATTCCCAGCCTTCTTGCCCTGCTTGATATTTTGCAAATTCATAATACGCCTCATCAATGATAATTATAGTACTCGGTGAGGCTGCTTTAACTTGGGAAATAAAGCTATTCAGTTCTTTTCTAGTGATTACCAACCCGAGGGGATTGCGGGGATTGACTAATATTAATAATCGCGGTTTATTATTGCTAACTGCTTTCAAAAGGCCTTCAAAATCAGTATCAATATATCCCTCTTCAAGATTCATCTTGTTTTTGACCATAATCATATTCAACCCTTGAGCCATTGCTACTAAAGGATATAGCGTAAATGTCTTCTCAGGGAAAACTATAGTGTCTCCTTCCTTAGCTAAGGCAGAGATAATTCTTCCCACTGCCTCGGATGCGCCGTTGCCTAAGAAAATCTGTCTGTCTTCAATACCTAACTGCCGGGAGATAATCTCCTTGGTTTTTTGTAATTCTCTCTGGTAATCAAAAGGTTTTCCTTGCATCGCAGACAGCAATAACCCTACTAAAGCCTTTCTTGCCTTTAAGGGAAGAATCTCTGGATTTTCATTAGAGGATAGTTTGCCGATATCTTCAGGTTTGTATTTCCTAGGATACAGCTCATTTAATTCAGTCCAAATTTCTTTTGGTCCCTTGCCAGGGATATAGGGTTGAAGCCCGGGATTCTGGATAGCCGCTCTTATCATAGAGCGTAATTCTATCTGATAAGCATCCTCCTCAACTATAAATTTGGCTTTTGCCTCCTTAATAGGCTCTGTGACGCACTCTGCAATAACGTGTAACGCAACTAAAAGATCAATAATATTTATATTGAAAGGGTTCTTAACTTTAAGCAGAAGTTCCCTAATATCTTTCCTGGAAATAGAATAAGCTAAAGGCTCTCCTGCCAGCTTAAGCCCTTGCGGAAATGTGCTCAGGATAATAATTTTCTGCGTACCTTTAATAAACGGAATATAGTTGTCGTCAAAACTGGCCCCTTGATGGATAACTATCAAAATGTCCTTAGGAGCTTTTCTTACAAATTTAGCTATGCTTTCTGAAGAATATTTTCCTTTTTCATTAGAGATGATAACCATCTTGGAATTAAACGCCTCTTTTATTAATCCCTGTTGGAAGGAAAGATTGAAGCCTGAAATATGGCTCTCAATTAATCTGGATTTTTCCTTATCAAAAGTTGACTTGTTATCTGCGATGACCGTAATGAAATCTTCTTTTTGGACGAATATATCTATCAACCAATCATAGAACTCACTCACTTGATTAGCTAAGAGAATATTGTTGGTATTGATCCGTTCGTCTTCAATCAGACTATTGAGCATTTCAATCAATTCATAATATTTCTCTTCGGGATATCGGTGGATTTGCGGTCTGTCTTTAAGAATATATTCTTTAACAAAGGATAATGCCGTTTGACGCACGAACTTAGAGCTGGACTTGAGTTCTTCAATCACAGAAGAAAGTTTTGTCTGCTGGCTATTGCCTCCATCCGCCATGAGTCTAGTTTGACTGAATTGTTCTACAATTGAAGTATATGATCCGTCTTGAATACTCTTCTCGTTTGCAATAATAGCTTTATTGCCGGTAGCTTTGACAAAGGCAATGGCAGATTCAATTTTAGGTCCCATGCTGCCTGTTGGGAAATGGCCTTCAGACAAATATTTTTCTGCTTGGGCGATACTTATTTCATTAAGTGCTTGCTGATTTTCTTTACCGAAATTTAAGTAAACGCCGGCTACCTCAGTTAAAATGATAAATTTATCGGCGTTGAGTTTAACTGCAAGTAAACTGGAGGCCCGATCCTTATCAATTACTGCTTCTACTCCCTCTTGAGACTTCCCTTCTGTTTTATAAACCGGTATGCCGCCGCCACCACAGGCAATAACAACGCAATTGTCTCTTAATAACCTCTCAATCACGCTAAGGCTGGCGATTTCTTTTGGAGCTGGCGATGGGACTAATCTTCTCCAGCCTCGGTTCAGGACTTCTACCATTTTCCAGGCTCTTTCTTTTATTAATTTTTCCGCCTGCCCTTGGGAATAATAGGGGCCAACTGGCTTTGTCGGATTATTAAAGGCTGGGTCATTTTTATCCACGACTACTTGAGTAAGCACAGTAGCGGTAGTTCGCTGAAGGCCTTCCTTTATAAGCAACCTCTGTAAGGCCATCTCTATCATATACCCCATTGCACCCTGAGTCTCAGCCACAAGTGCATCAAGAGGCAGGCGTTTAACATTACCTTTCTCCTCAACAAACCGCTCGTTCTCCAGCATTCTATCTCCCACCTGAGGTCCGTTACCATGGGTTATCACTACCTGGTAATCATTCTTGATGAGCCCTACTACAGGCTCAAGCATCTGGGAGAGATTCTCTAACTGTTTATTATATGGCTCTCCACCTATCTCCTTAAAGAAGGCATTACCGCCTAAAGCAATAACTGCAGTTTTATCTTTTTGACCACCATCAAGTAATAATTTTTGTTCTGCTTCAGGCTGAGCAACAAATCTGCAAGAGCCATATTTAAATGCATAATATTTTGGTATTCCAAGAGCTTCGAAGGACTGCAAGAAATCTTTACTGAACGCAATATCAAATCTACTATTTTTCTCAACATAAGAAATATTTTGTAATGCTAAACTATCAAACTTTACTTCTCTGCTTAAAGCAACATTAAGTATTGAAATATTCTCGGCAGGTACTTCTCTAAAGTAAACGGGGCGATTGTATCCATCAGATTCTACTTCTATTACTATCTTTGCAACATCCAAGAGAGATTTATTTTTATAATAAATAGCTATATTAATCGGCAGATATACAGCAGAGTAGATATCTAGCCTATATGGCTTAACGGTTCTTCTTAACTTTAATATTAAAATTCCATCATCTTTTAATTTATCCAAATTATGTGTAATTCTTGCATATTTCTCCTGAGGCGTTTCTTGAGAATATTGCCTTCCACCGTCTGTAAGCGTTTTCTCATCGGAGACAAAAGAAAAGACCTGGTTAGAGTTTAAGCCTCGCGGGGAGAAAACAGTTGCCTCTTCCCACCGGCCACGGAGGACAGGAATGGGATAGATGGTATTCTCTGCGACTATCTCTATAGGAGGTATGATTTTGTTTATCAGGTCGAATTTAAAATTAGATGAATCACCTATTCTTTCAAAACCTAAACCTAACCAAAATGAATCTGCTACTGACATCCACGCAATAAAGCATTTTAAACCTTCTTCTCTTGATAGGCCAAGTGCTAACGAAACTAAAGCCCTGCCTATACCTTTATAATTTTTCTCTGTAACTTTTATAGGTTCATTATCCGAGAGAGCGCGTTCAAAACTACTATAACCTATGCCTCCCAGCTCAAAGTCAACGCGACCTATATTATCCCTTCCCTTGTAAACTTCTATAGTGTACATACCATCCCATAAGATTCTTAATCTAAACTCAAACTCTACTCCGTCATTGGCGCGAATCTTAATTTTTCCTTTGTTTTTCAGTTCATCTATTAAATCATCGACCTCAATATTAGCAGGCTTAATATTTCCGCCATCGTTTTTCTGGGATTTATTTACTTGCTTGGCCTTCTCTTTCTTGCCTCCGTCAAACGCTTCTTCTGGCTTCGGATTTATATGTTCTGGCCCTATGGATTCTAATCCCTCAAGAGACCTGCCCGGATTTGTATCACCAACTAATAGCAATGACTTCTGCCCATGTTCATCCTTAACTGCTTTTATTTCTACATTGAATAAATTCATATAGTCTATGTAGATATGCCCCCATAATGTTTTATCAGGGTCACATGGCGATTTCTCGCAAGCCAACAGAAGTTCATACAGGTTATCTAACATGGTTAAAATGCACTCTCTGCGCTCTGAGCCAAAGCCGAATGCAAGCTGACTGTCTCTGATTTCTTTACATAAAGGTATATTGCTACGTAAATTATACAGCGCTTCCTTGCATTCTTGATTTGACAACCTTTCTTTAATTTTTTCCTCACAGGTATCTGTAAAATTAATACAGCTCTCTGCCAGCTCAATGAGAGAATTCAATTCCCAAATGTACAGCTTAACCTTAATATTATGTGGGAGCTGTTTAAGGTATTTAGAGATGAGTGCACTTATGGCTTTAAACAGACCTCTTCCTAACATCAAGAAATTAACTTCTTCAATCCAGATATTGCCTTCCTCATCAATATGCCCTTCATAATATGCACCATAGAATTTCTCACCTGTATTGAAATTCTTAAGAGAAATTAAGAATTTAACAGGATAACTTTGTTCTAATAAGTCATACATTATCTCTTTTTTATGTTGCTCGAGTAATTTTTCTAATACTTTCTCATCGGGTTCCTCAATATCTAATCTTGTGCCTTTTCCATCTACTATCTCCACTTCACTCAATAGTGGTTTATGCTCGCATATCTCGTTAATGGCTTTGATACCGCAATTAAAATCTAAGTAATATTGATCTCCTCTGACCGATTCAACGATATTTCTTTCTTCTTGCAATTTACTTAAGGCCTTTAACGTAAGCAATGTTTTCTCTGGGAGGAACATCTCGAAAAGATAATCTATAATATCCAGCTCTTTGTTTGTTTCTTCTTCACTATAGATAATACCCACACCTAATTGTCCGACCTTTTGTTCCGGCATTAAATGCGGATCAGCAGCTATTGCTTTTGATTCCTCTATAGCAGCTAACTTCTTCTGACATTCTTTCTTGCCCTCTTTTAATACTGACTGCACATCTAGGCCATAATTTTCTTTTTGCATGTATTGATCTATCAGCCAATCAAGGGATTTTTTGGATAACGGCGATGTAGCTGTCCTTACTTTAAAAAATCTAACCAAGAAATTAATTAGCTCATCAGGAAATTTAAAATTCCTAAATGGCAGTTTCATTAATTTCATTTTGATGATACTGCCATCCCGATAAGGAATATCGTGTATGTTGTCAATGGCTTCTACCAAGCGTTCATCAAGCTGTGCGGCTAAGAGATTTAAGGCTTTAGCATAACGTTCGATTGTGGCAAAATCTAAATCTATAACTATTGTTTTCTTGTCCTTTTCTACGAGAACAATGGTTGTCTTTAGGTTCATGCCTGTTAACATCTTAATTACCTGATCCAGCTCCTGTTCCGTTAAAACTCTCTTACCTACAGTTTCATATATGATTACTTTATCATCATATGTTGGGTAGATAAGCCATTCCTTAGCAGGAGAAAAATCAATTGATTCCGCTGTCAGCTCTCCGCCCACTAATTCTTCTAGCCGTATGTAGTTGTCATTATCAATTTTAATGTCGGCCGTTAACCTCTCAGCAATAATATCTGCCAGCTGCTTAAATTCCTCCTTACCGCCATCAAGTTTTCCCTCAACTTTTCCAATATTCACTCTATCTTTGTCTATATCCAATTCTCCTATCTGCTCAACCCCGCCCTGTTTTATCAAATCAATTATTTTATTTAAGCGGGACATTACCCTTAAATGCAAATCGCTACTACCATTTTCTGTAAACATTCTCTGGAAAGCGCCTGCATACAGCTCAGGATGTTTCTCAAATTCAATCCTTTCACTTTCAAGATCAACCCACTTGCACCCGGAAGCCAAAACTTCTTCTTCCTGATACTTAATTTTATTTTTTTCTTCTTCTTGGATATGAAAAACGAATACTGTGGCGCGCTCATTATTCTGCCTATCCGAAGCATAGACCATTTGATGTACTATTTCGCCATCTTGCGTTATCTGGACTAAACGTGATTTATCAATCCAACATTCTCCCGAGAAAAGTTCTTCCAGCAACTCTCTTGCTGCTGCTGAGCGTGAATCCGCATCAAAACAACAGATGTGCGCTCCTACAGAAATGTCATAGGCTCCGGGATATAATTCCTTTTTGAAAGAACGCTGTTGCCGTAATATCTTGCCCTCTTTATCTATAACGAAAACAAACACTGACCTATGCCAGGTTCCGTCTATGTGGCAAAGTTCTCTTGGCCTGATTGCGCCTGAATAATTGCCTTTTTCATCAGTTACCATGAGGTATTCTTTATCCAATAATACCTCGTAGGAAAGCCGCTGGTTTAATTTTGCTCTATATTCCTTCAACCACTGAATGAAGGCAGCGAGAATTTTAGCATCATCACCGTCAAAAAACTTATTCTTGAGTAAGGAGCATTTTTCTATATTACTCAAAGTCTCTTTACCTTCGTTGTCTTTATTGTAAGCGCTGAGTATGAGGGTAGTGGTGCTTAGAGGTAGAATTATATTGCCGCCGTCGCATAAGAGTTTGGCGGGAGCGGATTTTCTCTCGCTGATGATCCGCTCTAATTCTTTTACCACTGCCAGCTGTTCGCCTTTTAAGAAGGCAGCTGAGGCGCCGCCGCCGGTAGAACAGTGGGTGACCTTGGTATCAACCTTGTTCTTCTCTGCGGACTTGGTGGTGTCTCCTCCACCTATGACTGTGATTATTCCTTTTGCGGTGGCCTCTGCCAAGGCCTGGGCAATAGCCTTTGAGCCAGGGCTAAATTCCAAGAGCTCCTCTACTCCCACATTTCCGTTGTAGAAGACGGCGTGAGTTGCTGGGGTATTGAGGATGATTTCTTTTAAGGAGACCTCGCTTTGCTTACCTATATCATAGATGTAGAGGCTGCTGACTAAGACTTCTGTAGCAGTATCATCAATGAACTTGCCGGTTTTCAGTTGTTCCAGGGTTAAGCGATATATTTTTGCGCCTGCGGGGAGTTTCTTGAGGTCGATATAGTTCTTTTCTCCATCCGCCTTATCCAGGAGGCTCTTATCGATTAAGACAAAATCTTCTGGTAAGATGACCCTTACTTCTTTTTCTTTGGCCAGAGTGATTATCTCCTGGGCATCTTTTAAGTCAGCATCGCTGGGTTTCTGGGCAAGATCTATGTTGTAGAGATTCTTTAAGAAGGCCGGAGCTGGGCCGGTGCCGATAACAATGAAGCCGCCTTTGGCAATGTTTTTGATGACGTTCTTGACTACAGGCACCTTCTCGCTGACCTTGGGGCCGCCGCCTATAATCAGGCCATAGAGGCTATCCAATGCGCCCTGTAAATATCTGAACTCCTTTTCCATCAGGAAGCCCAGGAGGATCTCTTTAGTGTAATTAGCTACTCCACCGGTAGAGCTATGCACCCGCTCAGCTGTACCAAAGGCATCAAAGAGGAAGATCTGGTTATCTACCAGTTCTGCAAGCTGCCTGGCAAATGTTGCGTCGTTCTTCTCTTCCCCTTTAAAGAAGCGGGTGTTCTCTAAGACATTGATCGCTCCTGGCTTGATCTTTTCCTTTAGGCCTTCGGCTAAACCGCTCTCGGTGATGCTTTGGCTTAAGAAGTTTACCTCTATTTGATATCCTTTTTCCTTTAAGAGTTCAGCTAGTTTAATCGCTACCGGGCCCATGGAGAGTTCAGGGACGACCTTACCAGAAGGCCTGCCATTGTGTGAGGCCAGGACTATGGTAGCACCTGCCTCCATCAAATAAACCAGGGTAGGCATAGCCTCAAGTATTCTCTTTACGGATTTAATCTTGCCGGTCTCATCTGAGACATTGAAATCTACTCTTATAAAGATGATTTTACCTTTAAAGTTGGCTTTATTGTAACCGCTGAGGCTGGGGATAGTGGTGCTTGGAGGCAGGATTATATTGCCGCCGTCCTGCTTTGCTCTTAATTTATCGGCTGTTTCATCTAAATATCTGCTTACTAAATTATGCAACTCCTGTCTATCAGAATCGACCACAGATTCACTAATTGCATGTTGAACCTTAAGATATTGGCCTGCTAATTTAACCAAATCGTATTTCCATCCTAAAATTTCCTGCAGAGAATCGCGGTAATCCTCAAGGGTTTTTAAGAACTGGCCTATGTTAAACACGGTACTCTGAGAACCAAAATCTATCTTTTTCCAGTGCTCGGAAAGTAAATCTTCATCTTTACAATCCTCATGAATAATATTTTGTGCAATATTATCTTCAGTATTAACCTCATCGACGTATAACTTAAAACCAAACCCTGCGAAGTTGTATGTAAAAATATTTTCTTCTTTTATCCTAATCGGGTACTTCCTAAAGCCATTATCTATCCTATCCAATGAAAACGCTTCTACTCCTTCAACAAAAATGTAGTAATAACCAGTATCAAAGAACCCCAACGGCTGAGGAATATGATTTACACTATACGTTCCTTTCTGCACAAAATAATCGTCCAATACGCGTAAAATGAGGTGTTTTAAGAATGATGCGTATCCTGCTTTAGTCTTACCCCAATGCACGCGTTTTGCCACTCGCAAAGACTCAGGCAAGCTGATGGCCTTTTCGTACGCTTCAACCTTACCCGGCGTTCCAACATAAATAATGGCTTCTGAGCCTTCATCGAACTTACGCCAAATATTCTGTATCCTCCCGCCATCGAGTGCTTGATTAATAAATTCTCCGGCATGATTATCAATTTTATAGATTCGGAGAAAGTGTATTAGGTCATATCGTCCTAAATAGCGCAATGCATATTCAAAGTTCCATGTTTGAGGATAAGCATTAACTAACTCTCTTACTAAAGCCTTCTTATCCTTACCTTCTTTATTTTTAATGAACTGCTCGATAGATCTTCCTTTATCTTTCTGTTTCTCTTCGAATACCGCGCCAACAATAAGTTTGTATAAACTTGTATATCCGAGATACCTGAGGGCCAACTGCAAACTCCTTAAATTCGGGTATTCCTTCATTAACGCATCTGTTAATGTTCTCTTATCAACTTTCTCTAGGTTAATAAAGTGAGTAATAAATTTGGATAAAGCACCGTATGCTGATTGTTTCTTGAATGCATACTTTACGTCCTTAATGTCTGTTATTTGCTGAACATATTCGACAATAAACTCTTCTATAGACCTATGCCTTTCTTTCTGATTCCTTTCATAAGTAGCCCCTAAAAGCAAATCGCATAGTGTTGAATATCCGAGCGCATAAAGCGCACACTGCAGGCTTTTTGCTTCTTCAGGGTATCTTTCCATTAATTCGTCTATGAACTCCCTATTATTTATGCTTTGAGTACTAATGACATGGGCGTTGAATGCTGATTGGCTCTTAAACGCGGCTTGCGCTTTAAATGCCTCTACTACATCTTTGATATTTGTGTTATTTTGGATATATTCACCAATAAAGGATTCAATAGAATTATGCGTTTCCTTTTGTTTCTGTTCATACCTTACGCCTTTATATAATTTTTCTAATAACCATAATCCGTGAGCCTGCAGCGAATATACTATGTCGCCCTCGCCTTCAAATTTCACAAGCAGCCTCTTTGCTATCTCAAGCATCGGGACATCTTCTGCCTGCAAATCAAATGTAAACTTAGCTGGTTGATATAAAGAAATAAGCTTCCGTGTCGAACTCATACCGGCTAACTCTTGCATCTTTTTAATTTCAACTATAGGCAGATCCCTTTCGGCTAAAGCGGCGAATATAGGATAATATGCGGGTAACTTCTCTGAAACAATATCCATCCTTTCGCGAATAAGTGTTAAAATAGCTCGTTTTTTATGAACTAGCGGTGAAATAGGTCCTTTAAATTCATCTGCCCCCTGGATTCCTAATCTAGTTTCCCGGGAGAGACTCATAAAGAACTTTCTATTCTTTCGTATTATTGATGTAAATAAATCAATGACTTCTTTAGACATAAAGAGAACTGCCTTATCTTTCCGGAATTCAATGCCAAACTCAGAAGGAACCAGCATTGCACCTACTCCCCTTATGCCAAATATCTTAATATCATATCCTTCGGAAGTTTTAACTAATGTATTTACCTCATCCTTCATTAATTTATCAAGTTCAGCCAGGATGAGTTTGGTATCTGCCATAAAAGAGTTTTTGCTTGTGCCGCCATCGGTTAGCATAGTTGTGTTGCGGTCTTTCCGGGTATTTTCTTTCCCGCCAACTAAGGTTGTCTTGTGCGGATTTCTATCTTTTAAAACTTTAAACCAGGCACTATAATAATGCTCTGTTATTAATTCCCAGATGTCGGTATCAGATAAAGATTTAATTTTCCCCTTTAATTCTATAACCTCAGAGGCAATCTGCGGGAATTTAACTTTTATTTGCTCTAACTGACCATTTGCAATTAGTTCCTGAATCTCTCTTATCTGCATTAAGGTCTTGAGAACATCTATCCAGTTGTAAAAATAATATCTCATAGCTATTTTACGGATTTCTGGTTTAGAGAGTGCCTTAATTGTCTTAGCCACTTCTAAAACTACGGGATAATTATGAGTAGAGACAACACTCTTTAATCCCTCCAAATTATTTTCTAAGAGAAATTGTTGGATTTTTAATATATCTGATTCTAATTTAACTTTTTCCAATGGAATACCCTTACTATCATAAGCCAGTTTTGCCTCAATATCCTCGAATTCTTTTTCGTCTTTGAAGATAAACAGTAATATTTTTGGCCAGTCAGTGGCCATCTTTTGCAGCTCAAGCATAGAGACGCCTTTAAATGTAACCCGCATTTTTTCTCTTAAAATCTTCAGGATAGTCATCCATGTTTTAGGATAATCTTTTTCTAATTGTTTGATATTAGATTTTCCGATATAGATAACCTTGCCGTGCTTATTGAATACTTCCTTCCAGAATTCAAGGTTAGATTCTAACAAATCCTTAGCTAATTTCCCCGGTATACCGGAGAATGCCTCCTGTATTTTTGCTACTAAATTATCACATTCGCTCTTTACAGGAATACCGCCATCGTTAAGCAGAGATGAGTTATTATCAGTCTTAATTGCTGAGGTGGTGGTTTGTCTCTTGCCGCTGATCACTTTAGAAGAAACAAGGATGCCTTGCAATACACTCAGATAATTTTCATCCAGTTCTATGCTAAATTGCTTGACTGCTTTTAAGAATTGCTCTAATTCCTTCTGGTGGGTTTTGAAATAATCATAACTTGCCTGGCAGGCTGCGGCGTGGGCAGCTTCTTGAGAAAGGCCTTTATTTCCAAATTCGCTGTATTCGTGGCGCCAGAGGTCATCAATCAGGGGTTTTAGGGCAGGATTAGCGGATAATTCTAAATACCAAGGATGGATATAGAAGATGTTCTCAGCCGCATTGAAAGCAATGACGCGGATTCTTCCTTTAGTATCTTTTAAATATTCTTCATTAGTGGTAAATACAAATTTAGACCCAGGAGGCGCACGGCTTATAATTCCTTGAAGGATTTCTTTTAATTTTTCCTGGTCTATACCTAGGTTAGCGAATCTTTCCTTAATCTCTTGAGTTACCTTTAATGTTTCAAAATCCTCTATGGAAAATACCTGCGATATCCAATCTTTACCAAATATTCCTTCTGCTTTTGCCTTGAATTCTTCTGGCACTGGCAGAGCATAGGGTCGAGGTTGAGGTTCTGGGGTTGAAGGAGTGGATTCTGGTAAACTTGCTTTCCCTAACTTCTCCATCATTCTTTTTCTTCTTTGCAATAAGAGTTCGGTTGCGGGTTTTCTGTATACATCTTCTATAGAGAAGAGACGCTCCTGTTCCAATGCTTTTAACCATGCCTTGGGAGCAGGAGAAGTATGCCCCTGTAAGAAACCCCGTATCTCATACATGGAATCATAAAGTTCTTTGTCAAGCTCATCTATGGGGAGAGCCTCTTCTAGAATTTGTTGGCTTAAACCCGGGAATATCCTGGCAGTACTCAGAAGATGGGCTGTCCCGGGAGCCCAGATTTTATCTATGTCAATACGCGGCTCAAGTATACGCAGTTCATTAAACCAATCTTCTAACGAACGGTTCATATGGGTTTTAATCTTATTGGTCTCGCCATCCTGTAAACTCCAGATTATATGCACCACCCAATTCCTATTCTGATGGGTCACTGCTGCCTCTGACATTACTACCTGAGGATAAAGATGCAGGTCTCCTGGCCAGTCTACCATATGGACTTGCGATTCAGCGTCCATATAGATTTTCCCGCGAAGATGGGAGGCAATCTGAATGGAATCAGGAGCGACATGGGAGCCAGGCTGGTCTTCAATGATGCTGGCAAGACTAAAACTTCTCACAGCGGCCTTTGAGCCAATGGTCCTTTCAAAGTCAAAAACTAAACCTAACTGTCTGTTGGCCTTACCCTGGCCTAATATTATCTGAGATTCTTCTACGGTCCTGCCTGTATCTAACCACTCGCTCTCTATAGGCACTGCCCAGGCTTTAGAACCCGGCCCGGGTGAGCGTAAGACGCTGATTAATATCTCACGCATCAAAATCTGAACTGTAACAGATAAGCAGAGATTTAAAGCATCAAATTCATCTTTAGCCTGGGTTCCCTGAAGCCTCTTTTCTAAGAATTGGGATAATGTTCTGAGGGCCAGGTCTAATTCAGTTAAGGAGATTCGTTCTCCTGTCAGGTCTTCGCGCCTGTCATTAAGCCATGTCTGAATATCTTCCAAGATTTCTTTATTATTGTTTTTTTTCTTCGCATCTTCTATTTGTTTGATGCCTTTCCCAAAAATGAATTCAATAATGTTTAAGTCTCTGTTCATAGGAGGCACTAAATCACCAAAGGTGTCCAGGTCTCCGCCATAGGTTAATATCTTGTCGTAGAGGCTTTCAGAATTATAGGGCACCTTGCCTTTTTCTTTTACTGTGAAGTTACCTTTAATATCTATCTCAATGCCGGCTAAGATTGCCCAGCGCACTAAAATAGCCGGGCCTAATACTGCAAAGGCGGTGTTCATCAATACGTATTCATTATCTACTAAGAGGTTGTATTTGTTAGCGAGGATCTCTTTGGCTTTCTCTAAGTCTTCATCGATGACAAATAGCTGTTCATTTATCCTGACAATGCCTTGCGCTACTTCACCGGTGTCCCTCAGAGGCTTCTCTACAAATTGCTTAATCAGGCCTTTCTCATCTATTGCCGCGGTGCCCCAACAAGGAGCTTCCCGGGCAGGGACTTTTCTTAAAAAGATCATCATACCTTGAGCCATTTCAGGATTAGTATTAAGTATCTTCTGTGTTTCGCTGGGATTAAAGGTGATCAAGGCATCGCCGTAGGTATTGATATAGGCAGGAAGATTCTCTGGATATATTTTACTTAAGACAGCCGCGGGAACTAAAAGTTCCTCCTGTAATGAAGCAGGCAGGTCTTGTCTTAAACTTCTTATCGGAAGATAGCCATTAAACTTACCTATCTGGGTATATTTAGGATTGCGCGATGATTGGCCACCGCCGTGTAAACCTACAATGAGATTATTACCTAATAGTTCAATCAGATTATGGGTCCCCGGTTCTAAGTCTCGTCTCAGTACTAATTGCTCCACCAGGGTCCTGATAATGCCTAAATTAGCTATACCATTGCCTCTGACCCTTATTCTCTCCCTATAAGGACTGGGGTCTGGCAGAGGGATGACCATGGTGTCTTTAGGATAATCCATAAGCTTAATCTGAGTTCCAAACATCTTAGCCTGAACATCATTAAAGGCGGTCTGGTATATCTTTTTTACCCGCCAGCCCTCTTCAAAAGCAAGCTGCATATCAGTCCTCATCAACATACGGTCATTACGGTGAGCAACAATTTGCTGAATCTCTTTTACAAATTCTAAGGCAACTTTATGGGCATCTTCCACCAAAGAATCCCAATCTATACCCTTTTTGGAGGATTCTAGTTTGGTGGCAAGTTCTACGCTCTCATGAACTAAGATTTTGGCTAATTCTGGGACAGGAAGATTAAGGAACTCTTCTTCGGAAGGAACAAGGATGTAGATAGAATTACGTTCTCTGCCTACATGCGCATCTATGTTACACGGAGAACGGTTGCGGTTAACAATCAATACAACATTGGCTGCTTTTAGGAGTTCATAAACATCTACCTGTCCTAAGGCCTGCGGTAGTTTAGCGACTAAACCTTTGGTAAGTTCTCTAGCTGTAGTAAACTGGGTTAAATCCTGCGCGCACCACGGCATCTGCCAGCCTGCGATTGAGCCGGATAACAGGCAGCCATGCAGTGATAACCTAGCTTCTTGTATTTCTGCGTCGACTTTTATGTGGTCTTCAGGAGAATGACGTCCCTGGAAAGAGACGGATGCGGATACCTTATCAAACTCAAGATTCTTATTAACTTGCCGGCGCATTTTTTCAATGACTGAAATTACGCCCAGATCTTCCAATTCCATGTATGCTAAATCGCGAGAGATAGCTCTACGAATAAGTTTCTCAAATAATTCTTCTGTAATATCTAACACACGGGAAGGGAAAACATAAGTTGGCTCTAAGTATTTTTCAATAACCCTTTCCATCAAATGGTAAGTTTGAGGATCAATCTCTAAACCATACTGGTACTTTAATCTTAACAGCCTCAAAATATCATTAATCCCAAAATTGAGTCCATTTCCAAGAATAGAAATCCTTCCTTGTAATAAATCTTCTAAGCTCCCAATTGGCCCATAGAGATTGCCTTCGGCATCCATTGCTATTTGTAAGATAGCCGGTCCGTCATGCATAAAATACCCTTGTTTGGTTTGAATATCAAAAACCGGCCTCTTAATCCTCTTATTCTCTACCGGGCCGAAATAATCTACTTCCAGTCCTTGAAAAGCTCCTGCCCGGCCTCTATGGGGAGGCAAGAAATCGGAAACTTTGAAACCCCGCTTAACCGCAAACTTGGTTAAAGTATCTAAAGCATGCTTCAAAACTCTTTGGTTTATCTGGCTATCTGATTCAGCAAAGGATTTCCTTTCTCCGTCTGTAAGGTCTGCCCCGATACTGATATCAAAATCATAGACATTCTCATCAAAGAAGATACTCCTAACCGCTCCGCCAATAACTAGTATATAACTAAGACCATTTTCTTTTAAGAATGTTAAGAAATCCCTCACTCTTGGATCTTTTATATCTTCAAGATTTACCTTACCCGTGTTAAGCGCTTTCTTAACCAGTTCAATATTTAATCCTTTGGGGGGCGAAGGACGCTCTCTCTTGATTATCGGCTTTTGTTCTTGAGGCTCATTAAGGGCTTTCAAAATTATATATTCAGGATTCTCTTTTATGCATGTTCCACTGAGTTCTCCATAAGGCCCATAGATATCCTCCTTAATATATTGCGGGGTCCCGGCTAAAAGTTCCTTTAAGAGCTCAACTGACCTTTCATATCCAATTTTAACTAAGGCCCGGATGGCGTAGATACGGACAGACGAGTATGGGTTGGATAAAGCCTTGAGGTAGCCGTTTATCGCTTCTTCTCTGGGGACTCCGCTTATTTGCAATATCGCCTCGGCTGCCTTTTTAGTTTGTATATCATTATCTGATAGCATTTCCAAAACTTTCTCTATAGAAATTGTCTTCAGTCTATTTTTATCTTCTGCCTCCCACCTCTTTACGCGCTCCATTATAGCCGGGATGATATAATTTCCCTCTAAACTATAATGGCTATATACTCCGAAAACAAAAACAATATAATTAATCAATAACCCTAATAAGGAACCAAAATAACCCCATATTATTACTAAGGGTTCACCTGTATATTTTAAGGATATTACCAATACTGAAAAAGCGGCTAGTCCAAGTGCGCTTATGCCAAAACTACTTTTATCTTTGCTTAATGACCCTTTAAACATTGAAGAAATAACTATAGAAAATCTATTCCTTATATTAAACCCGAAATTTTTAGTCAATTTGTTGGTCCTTATAATATTCTTTATTGCATATACAGTTAAAGATAAAACATAAGGAGCGGTTATCCAAATGGCAAATTGCCACCAGAACGGAAGGCTAATTAAAGGCTGAATTATATTCTGTAAAGTTAAGATAATATCCGAAATTACCGGTATGGAGCCAGCAGATAAGAAGGCAAGGGGCAAGAAGGAATAGAATTTGGTGGATTGATTCATATTCTTCTCTCTAAGCATCTTAATAATTTCTGAAATTTCAGTATATTCAGAATTATATTCCGTATGCGACCCACAACGCTCTCCATAAGGCCCATAGTCATCTTCCTCTCGGCTTTCCCAAGTGCGAGATAATAAGTCTTCTAGGGGCGCAATGGCTCTGGCATCACCTAATTCCCCTAAGGCTCTGGCTGCGTAGGTGCGGCAACCTGAATCGCTTAATCTTTCGATCAAGGGCTCGACTGCTCTAGAGTCGCCTAATTCCCCTAAGGCTCTGGCTGCGTAGGTGCGGACATAGCATTCTGAATCGCTTAATCTTTCGATCAAGGGCTCGACTGCTCTCTTGTCAGCTAATTGGACTAAGGCTTCGGCTGTGGAGAAGAAGACATCAGAGTATGAGTACCTTAATCTTTCTATCAAGGGCTCGACTGCTCTAGAGTCGCCTAATTTGCCTAAGGCTTTGGCTGCGCAGGAGCGAACATAGTAGTCTGGATCGTTTAATCTCTCTATCAGAGGTTCGACTGCTCTAGAGTCACCTAATTCGCCTAAGACTCTGGCTGCGCTGGGGCGGGCATTAGAGTCAAAGATTCGGAATAATAATAATGCCTTAATGTAACTTTCTACTAATTGGTCTTTAGTTACACCTAATTTCTTTAAGGCTTCGGCTGCGCAGGAGCGGGCATCAGAGTTTCGGGATGATAATGCCTTAATGTAACCTTCTATTAATTGGTCTTTAGTTACACCTAATTTCTTTAAGGCTTCGGCTGCGGATGAGCGGGCATCAGAGCGTGGACTTTTTAGTCTCCAAAGATACCAACTCACCGGGAATATATACCGCCAAACAGCAAAGAATAGGCCAATACCTAACCCCACAACACCTGACCCAATCAATCCAGCCCAAACTGGATTATTTGAGATCCAATTAATAATATCCGAAATTACCGGTATAGAGCCAACAGATAAGAAAGTAAAAGGAAAGAAGGAATAGAATTTATTGGATTGGTTAGCAGGCAAGTCTGTGTTTGTGTCGGAAGGCTTAGCAATACTCTCACCTATATAACGTTTGACCGCATGGCTGATAAGTAGATCGATAAGAACCTTTTGTTCTTCTGGGAATTCACATCGTAAAGCTAAATCCACTGACTTTGTAGCCACCAATAGTCGAGAAGGCATTAATTTTTTGGCTTCATTTATGTATTCTGATTTTGGCTCTATGCCTATTCCATCTCTTATAGCAGCTCTTATCTCTTCCTCATTCAGATCTGTCTTAAATGGTTCAAGACCCTTTCCTAGCTTGCCGTGAACTACGCCAGTCAGAATCCTTGACCAAGAGACTCCCATCTCTCTTACTAATACGTAAGTTGCAGCTAATAATGTTCCTCCTGTGGATGTTTCATCATCAATAATAAATACCCAACAATCCTTTACATCTACATCTTTTACCTTGGTAATTTTTTGGCCATTTTCGCCTAATATATACGCTGGTATCTCCACTTGCGTAGCGCTGACTCTGACTTTATCCATATAACCGCAATGTGTATCTATTTCGACACCGTACTTAACTTTTATATATCTCTTTAATACCTCTGCTGCTTCCTGGACATAATTGAATGCTCCGTCATCAGGGCCTAATACGAGCAGGGGATGTTTACTAAATTCCTCAACAAGATTATCTATGCCTGTTTGCTTTGCTTGTCCTGCTACCCAATCAAACAGTTTCTCTGCCACTTGGACAAAAGCGTTCAGATTGTGCAACTGATAAGGGTAATCATTTAACTGGACTATGCCGCTCTTCTTGCCATAATGGATATTCAAGGTCAAATGTTTATCCACAAGGGCATCTATCATTTTTAACATCGTCGCTGCGCTAACGCCCTCTCCTTCTTTAAATTTCTTATCCTGTCTGGAATAACCAGAATAGGTTTCAATCAGAGAAATACATGCTACATTCGCTTGGCGTAAAGCAATAAGCATAAGCCATAACTCGGCAATGTCGAAGTTATTCTCGGTGCTATGAACCAGAACCACATTTTTATCTTTTAAGCCTTTTGGCAAAGATATCTTCCAATTTAAAGGATTATCCTCTCCTTTGTTGATAATCTCGATCCTTGCGCACTCGGCATTGACGTTTCTTGCTGCCTCTTTAGCATCGTCCTCTAGGCGGGCATGTTGATATAATACTGTATGTACCCAAACACAGGACCTCATTTGTTCTATAGGCTTTAGCCTAGCTACATCAAGCTCTCTAATCTCTTCCCCATCACGATAAGCTATACTATTACAGAGATAACGCAATACTTCATCTAAGCCATTGGTAATGGTGTATGGCTTGTCTAAGACTAATTGGATATATGCGGCACCGTACATGCGCAGCGCATCCATTAATAAAACTAATTTCACTAAATCGTCAGCGGATTCGAGAGAATGCAACACTCTCACTTTGGCACCCTTGACTATACCGGGATTTAAAATCCTCAAATACCACTCACCATCGGGGAAACGACTGGTTTCTACATTTATTCCCGTATCAGAAAAATCTGAGAATTCATTTTCAAAGTCTTCCAGAGAAAATCCAAACCTTAAGACATCCTGCTCGATTAATTCCTTAAAAATAAAGTAAAATACTTTATCCCTGAATTCAAAAGGCAAGTAACCATTGAAGCCATTTGCATAACGGGTTTTCTCATTCAGGGTAAATTTATTTTCGTATGCCTCGGATGACGTAGAGAAACTAAAGGTTATCAAAGCCGGATTTATTGCTTTTATAGCTTCTGCAGTTTTTCTGGCTTCTTCCTTAATGCAATTAATCATAGCCCGGTAATCCATAGTTTCTACGCCTTCCGGAAGCTGATAAAGGGGATTATTCATTTTATTTTTCAAGAATATATTATGATTGTAATATTCCAAGTAGCGCGCTGTATAATAATCAGCGTCTATGCTAATAAAGACTGGCCTGGATTCATTCGCAAAACTAGGCATGTTATTAGAAGTTACTATGTGCAATTTAACTTCAGTTTTTACTATAGGCTTAAGGCTTTCTTTACCTTCAGAAGGATCTTCTGAGTTGTTTTCAGAAACATACACTGAAACGCCGTGATCAGCTTCATAGGAAGCAACATATAGTATTACTTCTTTCCTGCCCCCATAATAAACCCTATTATCATGAGGCACTACCCAGTAAATTTCATCTATATATCCATTGACGGTTACTTGATGTCCATTGACGATTCCTGAATGTCTATTGACGATTCCTGAAACAATAAACTCTACGTGCCCATTATTCCTCAGCTCAAATGTATTATCATTGCCACCCAGAAGCGTACTTCTTGAAGTAGCGCCAGTAAAATCAATATCGGAATGCAGATCAAAATTAACTAAAATGCCTTTGCCCCTAACCTTTTTTCTTGCCCACATTAGCCCCCAGAAAACTTCTGCCCAGCCGTGATTTTCGCTAATAAGTACTGGAGGACCTCTTTCAGCCTTTACCTCCCCAAAGAGATTAAGGTTATATTTTTTAACTAGCGAACGTAAATATGCTAACGAAGAAACCGCGGGTTCCTCCCGGCTAACTGCTATACGCTCCTTCTCATCGACTCCCTTCACCTTCAAATCATCTGTATTGATGATATTTGTATTTAGTAGGCGCGCCTTTTCTGAATTCTGGCCATTTTCAATAAGGTTTTGTTTAATTGCATTAGGAGTGTTTGTCGTATGCTTACCTTGGAGGCTGGATGGATTAGGCCCTGCCATAAACTCTAACGCGCGCAGTCCTATCCTATCGACCAAGGGGCTCTTGGATGTCACAGGCTCTATGCCAAAATATTCCAGCGCAGGATAAAAGTTATATTCTATCAGGCTCTCAAAGTAAGCCTTCATTTCTGCTTTTTGTTCAGGAGTCAGGGCCTCAGCGTGAATGTAAATCTTGCTCTTTAAGGGATCTGTCCCCGAAGGACGAAAATCAAGCTCTGTAAATAACGGCGTGCGGCCATTTTTCGGCTTAAATAACATAGGCACACCCTCAGGCCTCATTTCCCCGCCCACCACTTCCTCTTCAGTCATGGTTATTTCGCTTAAACATCTCCAGGTCTCTTCGTATTTAGGCATAATCTTCACAAGAACCTCAATAGCCTGAACTATGCTAATTTTACCGTCACGCACAGCCTTGCCTAACGAGAAGGCGAGGTTATTAAAGTTTGACTTCTTTACCCCTGCTATATCCATGGCCTTTTGCTGTTCCGCATAAGGCAAAGCAGCGATGGGGCCCTGTTCAGCATGTACAAGGTCAAGGCGGGTATCAATCTTGGACTTCAGCCCGTATTTATTGAAACGGTCTTTTAAGAAGTTCATTACTAAGTAATTATTAGACATTCCCTCCTGGCCGGAATTCTTATTATTTAGGTACTCCTTAGCCGCGAATATAAGCATCGAAAGCGTTGAATCTGCGGCGCTCTTTTCAGGCATAGCCAGGACGCGCTGTCCTAAAATGTTGATACAGGGCTTGCTTGTCCCGGAAACGCGGCCGCCGCTTTCTTCTTCTTTAGAATGTATTCTAATTTCCCGATCGCGGTTAAGGGTAATCTCGCGCCCCAGCTGGTCCTTAAAGGAAATAGAATGATCTTTTGTTTCAAACAACCATTTTTCTAAGATTCTCTGCATCCCGGTTAAATTCTTAAATCCGACCATCTCCATAACGCGGACTAAACCGGGGTACAGGGCATCGCCAAATTCAGCCCAGGCACGGGTAGAAACGTAAGTAATGTAATATACGGAAGTATAATTCCCCCACTTTCCGGCTGCCTCCAAATTCTCTTTATCTATTATATCCAGGGCCAGGAATATCTTATTCGGTGTGGGCATTACCAATATCTTGCTGTCTTCCTGCAAATCGGAATAATCAACCCCGAATTCGTTCAATAAGGGTATGGCACTCTTATCCATAATCTGCTTAACGACAAAACGGTCGGAGTCGGGGTCGCATTCGAACACAAACGTGCCTACCGGGTAACCTTTTAATTTGTCTACGTAAGGAATCGTCGGAACGACCTTATCAAAAGACGTCGTGTCAATCCCGTAATGCTCGACGCTATACTTACCTGTTTGCTTATCAAGAACAACCTGGTATCCGGCTTTGAAGAAGGCGTCCTCCTCCAAAAAGATGACATCAAATACCCCCTTATCTATGCCTAATTCCTCAAGCATCGGCTCAAAAGTCTTCCAGGTTGAGCCGTTCAAACAATTCAAAACAATTTTATGGCCTCTTTTCGCGGTTTCATTGATTATCTCCACGTTTTCTTTAGTGATGTTCAAAATAGAAGTAAATAATTTCGCCATGTGCTTATAACTTAAAGTGTTCAATATGCGCTTATCATCTGCCGCGGCCATAACCACCGTATGCCCGCCCTGCCCGTAAATCTCGGTATTTATAATGCGGCTTAAGATATCGATGTATTTCTCATATAAATTCGGAAGGAGCTGTGCTCCGTCGGGAGCGAGATTCTTCCTGCCGTAAAGGTAGTTGGCGCTGTGGCTGGAAGTATAGTGTGTTGCGCCGCAGGCTCCAAGTATGTAGGTAAGGAATGAATATATGTATATGGCTGTGCTGTTAGAGTAATTTTGCGGCACAATTACGGTTATGCCCTTCTCCGCAAGGATGCGTGCCTCCATCTCACAGTACTTTGCCGTATGCACCCTTACTTCGCCGCCCACCAATTTGACTATATTAACTTTTAAGAATAAAAGTATCTCTTCCAGGCTCATTCCGTAGATCTCCTCTATGCTTTTCACGTTCTCTAAGCCCATCTCCTGCCTTAAGGATTTGCAGTATTCTTTTAAATCGGTGATTTTTTCTAATTGCCCTTGAATCTGCTTATGCACGCCTTTTAAGAATTCCGCCTCTGTCTCAATAAGAAGTGCCATGAACATATCGTTATACATCTTATCCGGATTCTCGCTGTGCAATATATCAATAAAGGCGCGGATTCCTGCTGTGGAAAATTTAGCCTTAGAGACAAATTCCTTATAATGCCCCTTCAAATTATAGTAATCGGCAATCTGCGGAGTTATGGTTTGAGACTGCCGTGATTTATTCGCCAGGTCAAAAACAGGCTTGATGTCCGGCTTTTGAGAAAGAAGCTCCTGGAATTTATCCTCGTAAATCCCCAGCAGCAGCTGCTTTAATCTCTCCTGTGAACGCTGCACCTTCAGCCAGTCTTTCTTTTGCTGCGCCTCGAATATTTCTTTTAGTTCCTTCTGCTGACTCAGTTCCTCTTGCGCCTTCTCTAAGCTGTTAAACGCCTCTTTTAACATCTTGTGGTCATCTGAAGAGTCAATCAGCCTCATGAATAATCCCAGGCCGTCCTCTTCTGCTCTTGACTCAGTTAAAGCACGATAAGAAGCCTCCCCAAAATAATCGCGCACCAGATGAGAAGAAACATTATGCAAATATCCTTTGGCAAAACCAATTGCGGGCTTGGCAGCAAGTGGCTGCTCAGGGACAAAAGATATAATAAACGGTAAATACTTCTTTGGCTGGGCCAATACCTGCTGATAACTGATATGCTGATCCCCGGTCCCCTGCATCACCCATTCAATCCCTAAGTCAATCAAATAATCCCTTAAGGCATAGAATTTATCGCCTTCCAGATAAATAAACGGAACAAATTTGCGGTTATTTTCTTTTGCAAACTCAATAACTTTAGCAATAAGGCTGGCTAATTCTTCTGGGCTCTTTATATTTGCGGGAGCGTCAATTCCGATGATATTGGTCTTAAGTTGTCCTTCTCTGGCTAATCGCTGGATCTCTTCTAAAGCTTTAGTAATTGCCCCTTGATTCTTAGCCTCTTCCTCCTGCAAGGCTTTTAAGCTAACTTCGAGAAGGCCCTTGCCTAATTCCACATAAGGCTGGCGCAGGAAAAGATTTTTCTGGACAATCGTAGTCTCACGTTTATCCAAATTATTCATATCCACATTATCTACAGTACATCCTTCCTTTAATAATGCCCGGTTAATCAAACGGCAACCAACAGTATTGGTCATACCATAGAATAAGGTAAAGAGCCCGGCAAAGGCATCAGCCAATTCCTGCTTGGTTAATTTTGTAAAATCAGGCTGTGCTGTTTTGAATAAGTTAAATGAAGCTTCGGGGATGCTGAGGCTTGATAAATTGATCACCAAGCGATTAGACTTATTCTCATAATGCTTGCTCTGCGCCTGCCATTTACTCTCTTTAATGGTAACGAGGTTAGCAAATCCTCCCTGCCAAATACTTTCATTGAAATTCTGCTCGCAGGATTTGCCAAACCAGAAAAGATAGTCAGGGACTACCAGGGCAATGTCAGTTATGCCATTATCCAGAATCATATTGCCTAAAATATTACCGGTATGAACCCCTGAGCGCACTTTATCTATACCTTCATAACGGGCATTCCAGTATTCTTCGGCGTCAAGATTGTAATAAGCCAGGAACGTCATCATATGCAGGTCTCCTGTCCAGCGGCCTCCTACATTATCAAACATCGCGCCAAATCCAGGAGCATCTCCTCCCAGTTCTCTATCCAGTCCTGAATTTCTGATAAACGCGGAAAGTCGGCTATCCGAAGTCCTGTCCGTGGTCTCAAAGAACATATTGCCTAATACTATCCCGAATATTTCCTTTACCTGGTCGTAGCTTACACCTGTTTTTTCACTTATCAGTTTAAGACTGAATCCCTTGAATAAATCCTGGCCTTTCCGCTCTTTGCCTTCAACAAAATTAACCTCGTGCAAAGTATCCAGAATCTTGTTTGCGAATTTTTCTCCGTTAATACCTTTCTCCATAGCTATATGTTTTAAGAGCGCATAGAATATCTCAACAAAGACTATCATTGTTTCATCGGTTGAGCCTGACTTTGAACTGGGAATAAGTGCCACTTGAGTCCAGTCAGCGTTGAGCTCTTTAAGAATCTGAGATATTGCCCCCTCAAAATCTTTGCCTAATTCATACTCACCGACAATCTTTCCGGTCTGAGAATCTATTACTTCAAATCCGCTGGCAATACCCGCGAATGGGGTATGCTGGCCGCCGATGCCGGTCTTGATAACAAGCTTAATCGGCTTCCCGATTCTCTTCGCACGCCCCTGGAAGAATCCCTTCATTTTGTTGACCGTATCCAGGAATATCTTCTTTCCTACTTCTGTATAATAACCTTGAGTTCCTATTAAAGCATGCGACCCATCTACTGCAGCGCCATTCGGCACGCCGTAACCATCCTGTTTATACCCACCTTTTAAGAAACGGACTTCCATTTCATCTTTAGCTTCTAATGGTGTTGTGAGTTTTGTAAAGACTATTCCCGCTCCTTGTTTTTCAAGTTCGTTTATCCAGCATTCCAGCTTATCTTTGAAAAATATCGTAAACTCATTTATAATCTCTTCTGTAACCCCATAAGATATAAGTTCATCCCTCGATGAAGAGTTAATTTTACAAAGCTCTACTATTAACTCTGCGCTATAAGTCTTGCGAGCGATATGGCCTAAATCCATGAAAACTACATTTTCTTTTTCATCTATGCCATAGTTTTTAAATACACTGTTATCCATCATCCATAAACCTCTCTCTAAGGCTTTTATATCTAGCTCGGCTTTTTTCTTCAGTAAACCTATTATGGCTTCTTTATCGTTTAATTGGACAAGTTTATTTATTCTTTCCGGAAGAGGCGTGATTTTCTTTTGGATTAATGCCTGGACATTATGCTTCTTTCCCTGGGAATCAATAATAACAACCGGCACTCCTAAAACAAAAGGAGCTATAAGATCTGGTAATAATTCCCCGGCAAGAGAATAACCTTTTTCGCTACAGTTTTTATAAAGAACTCCGAATTTGGGCGGCTTTACTACAAAATCCAAACCTTCTTTTGTATAAACTACAAACTCTATACCTTCACCTATGATATCCTTTTCTGTAAACACCAGGTTAGCTAATTTAGCTTTAATAGCAACTATGGGAATGGATGAGGTCGCTACTTCCTGGTGTTTCTGGACTATCTCCTGGTATTTATTGAATTTTATATTCCCAGCATTAAGAGAATAACCATATCCTCCCAAATTTTCCGCACGCGCCTTAATAGTTTCTGCGCTATAACGAAGTATACTTACGGCAATGCCGCCATTTCTTCCGTTAATCTTTCCCTCTGCCTTAAGTTGTTTTATAAGATTTACCTTCTTCTCAATTAAGTCAGGGTTGCCGTATTTGACAAGGTCACCAAAGGTCTTGGTTTTGGGATTTGCGCCAATGGAAAGAAGATTAGCTCTATTGCGCTCTTCTCTGGTCTGTCCTGTTACTTGCAATTGTTCTTTATTTGAATATTCTGGAGCTAAAGACCCTGAGTACGCAACTGGTATGGCTTCCAAAGGTAGCATCGTAATAGTGGCGGCTGTCGGACGAAATTCAGCCATGGCTTCAGCATATAATCTTACATGCCGCTCAATTAATTTATCGGGATTAAAGTTATCTAAAATGAACTGCCTGCCTGCTTTACCCATAGTTTCTCTTTGAGATTTATCTTGAATTAATTGTTGTAAAGCCTTGACCAAATCAGCAATTTTATGGTCGTTACCAATCAAGTCAACCAGAACCCCGGTTTCATTTTCCTTCATTGCTTCTTGTGTGCCGTCAATCCTATAAGCGACAGCGACCCGTTCCATTAATTGCGCTTCCAATAGAACTAGTGGCAGGCCTTCGGCGTAGGTAGGTAATACAACGATATCGCAAGCCGCATACCAATTTTTAAGCTCTGCTTGAGGAATGGCAACTGGTTTCATTATCACATTACCTCTCAAATCATTATTATCGATATACTGCTGAATTTCATTAAGATATGCCTGCTCGTGTACATCTCCAATCATAACCACTACAAAATTATTGATACCTTTTTTCTTCAATTGAGACGCCGCTTCCAATAAATCTTTTGAGCCCTTATATTGATGAATTCTATTAGGAGCAAGAATAACCGCTTTATTTGCTAAATTGTAATCTTTCCTTATCTCTTCGCCATTAGCTAAAATAGGATTGAAGTTAGCCACCTCGACCATGGGACCAACTACTTCTGCAGATAAACCGAAATCTTCTATCTGTTTTTTGCCCGCCCTGCTTACAACCGCAATCTTAGTTGCTTTTGCAAATCGGGCTTCCATTCCATATGCTTGCCCCTCGCGAGTCAATATCTGACCACCATGCCAATACAGCACAATCGGAATATTATGAATATTGGCAAAATTAATGGCAATGGTACTCTCCATAGCAAATGGTACGTGGCAGACTATTAGATCTACGCTGTTTTGCTTGAAAATATTCTGTAATGTATTCTCTAAATCATGAGATGTTGAACCCGAAGGAATGAAGACAATTTTACTTCCATTTTCAAGGCGTAGTTCGCTCTGAGTGGCTAACTGTTGATGTTCTGGGTAGGTTAAAATTAAATTAAGGTTAGCATTATTTTTGGCTAAGCGGGAAGTCAAGGAAGGCAGGTATGTTTCAACTCCACCGGAAGCTAAGAAATTGTGAGTAACTATAACTATAGTTTTACCGGATATGAGGCTTTGCTCTTTTTCGCTGGGCTCCTGCGGAGGAGACCTTACATTTGGATGCTCTTCATCAACTTTAGTAATTGCTTCTTCAAATCTACCGCTGAAACTCCCTTTAGACAAATCGGGTAAATTTAACGGTGTAGTGGGTGGGATATCAGATGGTATCTCAGTTGCTGAACTCTGCGAACCAGGATTTTGAGATCCAGATCCCGGAAGCTGAGAACCAGACGCAGACGGCGTTACTTTTGGAGTTTCTGGCTGAGCAGCCGGCTCCGCCTTACGCCTCATCAGCCAATTAAGGAAAGATTTCATTTGATATTTAAAATTAGCGCGTATTCTGGGGTGACCGAATACAGGCATTAATAACCAGGCAAGAGGAATAGCTAAGCTGAGAATAGAGAAAATAAACAATAAGAGTACTGCAGATTGAAAATAAGTTACGGACACTAATGCCCCAAAGAATGCGATGAGGCCTAAGGAGCTGATGCGTTTGTCATTCATGAAGCTGCCTATGATATAAATCCCCAGGGTTGCGAATAACCCAACCCAACAAACAGATAATATAAGGCTTCCGGCAATACTTCCCCAGAACCAGACGCCGTTAAATATTAAAGCGACCATTGGTATCGCTAAAATCATCTGCAGTCTCACACCAAGGCCAAAAACTGTTTTACGCCAAATTGCGCTTACCGCAAGAGGAATTAAGGCTAAGCCTATAATTCCTGCCCAAGTAACCATGACAGAAGAAGAGAATACAAACGCAGTAGAAAGTGCTGTTGCAAAAATTGTTACTATGAGCGGGGTTATGCTTACTTTCTCTTCTTTACCATCATCAAACTTAGCTCCTTTTGTACTAACTAATGCCTCAATCTCATCTGCATTGAGTTCTTCTGTTTTGCCTTTATCTTTTCCGCTAATAACCTTGCCTCTAAACACTGACTTCCCATCTTTAGTAAATTTAATCTTTCCAATTGCGATTTCTTTCAATACTGTTCCTTTATTATCTAAGTATTTAATTACCCGGGGGGTACTTGTTCCCCAGATTTGACTCCAAGACAGAAACTCCAAATCTAAGCCTCTTAAAGACATTGCGAATCCCGTTGCTCCTTGTATGCCCTTCCATAGCCTCTGCGCATAAACCACTATTTCGGCAGTATACAGAGCAAAGAGCTGGGGGAAAAGATGAATAAACTTAGCCAAGCCTCTAATTATTCCTTTTTGCTCAATAAGATACAGGATTCCGGTAGCATTGATTGCCTGAGAGATAAGTATACCAATTACTCCAAAAAGTAAACCAAAGGAATATCCTATAAAAGGACTTATGCCTAAGAAAATAAAGGCGAACAAATACAAATAATTTAATATTACCACCAAAGGCTTTTTAGTATAAAATGAGAGCGCAAAGATAAGCATCATTTTTTGTCCCATATGAAGCTTATCGCTTCTTAATGAACGTTCAACCTGCCTTCCTAAGATTAATTCTGCAGAACCTTCAGACCATTTTCCCAATGGTGTATGAGAAGCAATGTAACCGCGCTCGCGTCCTTTACCGAATAAGATATATTCTCTATGTGTCGTATCGTAGCCTTCCTCCCACATTCTTATAGCTCCCAATAAATCTTCAGAAGCATAGAAATTCAATAAAAATCCGGTTGCTTTCAATGCATCAGCTCTAATGAAGGCGCTGTGTCCGTAGAATCCGATCGCTCCATACAGATCCAGAATCCTCTGCATCACCTGTGTCCAGGATTCTTCACCGAAAGCCATCCCCTCAGCAATCCAGGAGTAATTCTTGGTATTAATATATTCGCCAAATAAAACCTGCGCCAATTTATCGCTCTTATTAAATTCTGCTAAGACGGCAGGTATTCTTATTGCTTCTTCAAATCTTACTGAGGCATTAGAATCAAAGAAGAGCACAATATCCCCTCTTGCATATTCAACACCGGCATTCTGTCCTATAGTTTTACCTTTGATAGCTCTGTTGTCTAAATTAGAGTCGGGTTTATCTTTGGCTTCCGGTCCTAAATTGCCTAAACTAGTGTGGACAACTTCAAAAAATTTATCTCTTTCATCCTGCTCGCTCTTCAAATATTTTGCGCTTTCTTTGAGCTGCAAATAAGATTTCCCTGTCCATTCAGGGTTGATCCGGTAAAGCGGGCCATCTCCCAAATAGGCTTCAGCAAATGAATATTTTGACAAAGCATGGATAAGCGCTAGTCTTTGATCTTTCGGACTTTCATCGATACTGTTCTTTATAAACTTATAGCCTTCATAAATTAAAAGTATCTGCAGTTTTTCTTTTATGTCTTCCTCTGTTTTATTAGCCATCTTTGCCCAGAATTTATAAACCTCGTATATCTCATTTACTTCGGCAATGCTTCTGTCAGGACGAATAAAATGTAATCCTGCCCATTCAACTATTTTTTCTTTTAAATCTTCACTTAAATCATTTGATAAAGGTGTATTAAAGTCTTTAATTCTGATTCCTTTTTCGTCTATAATTATGTTGGCACGCAATTTATTTCTTATATCTTCTGTTTGTTGATTCGCAAAATTAATCCAATCAAGAATATACCTACTAATAAACCAATTTAAAGGAATAAGGAAATTGTTATTTTCTTTATTTATAGGTTTATTTAACGTTTTAAAACTAGTAATTACCTGCTCATCAAAACAAGTAATAATCGCGGTCAGACTGGGAAGCTCATCCCAATCCAAGGCCTGAGGCATTCTCATATACCAGGCTCCGATAAAACGCTGGATTCTTTCCAACCCCTCTTCGTCAACCTCTTTTCCTAAATCTTTCCTTTGGTCCTCGGTTATCTGCCCATTCTTAAGAACTCTCTGTAAAATATCTTTTGCACCAGAAGAAATCTTATACTGTTTCAATAACCTCTCTACAAATGCTTCGCAGAATTTATCCCAAATCGATTCCCATCGGTCTTGTAACCTGACAGGAAGGAATTCTTTAAATCCTTTCTTAGCCTCATTGATAGTCGTTGACTTTAATGCCTCTTGCCAGCTCTTAATCTTGCCTACTCTGTCTTTCTTTCCTTGGTAATAACCGAATATAGTTAATACGGGGTAAGCTATTGCCCAGATACTTAAGATTAAGAACCCAAAGATAATCGGTAATAAGACAACGCCTACGCCTGTTAATACTGGATTTCCGGATAAGATTAAAGCATTGAAAATGACTGGATATGAGAAAGAAAGGGCAAGATAGTTCCAGGAGGTATAAACAAAGGTGAAGATACCGAAGAATTTATAGAAATTATTTATTTCTATAATTTTTCCTGGCCTTTCTTGTCTTAATCTATCTTTGCCAAAGTTTGCCTTATAATAACTGCGATTTCCTGAAATAACAGGTATTAAGCCAATGCCTAAAGAAACAGCCAAAGAAATTCCCCAGCCAAGCCAACCAGGAATAAGCCACGGCAGGATAATCACTGAAATCATAGAAGGCAACAAAGGAACGATAACAGGGAAAATATTTCTTAAATATCTTCTTAAGCCAATGCCATCGGAATAGGTTTTAAATTTTAATCCGGAATTTTTTAATTCTTGAACTTTATAATCCATGGGTTTCCCTTCCAGGCTATCCCAAAGCTTGATGAAATCTATATCGTTACTATCCTTACTTTTAAGACCGTTAAACCTATCTTCTACATCTTCAAAAGTAACATAGTATTTTCTAATCGGATTCTCCATAATCTTTTCTTTTAATTTCATAGATAAGATATCTTTATATTTTTCAAATAAAGCTGCGGGCCATCCCCTATACAATTTAGCAATATGATTTCCGAACAGCTCTCTTATCTTTCCTGTTGAAAAGATGCCTATGTATTTTACAACCAAAGATACCAACTTTTTTTTAGGCAAGTTATTTATGTAATAGGCGAACAAGCCTGTCGGTTTGCCTTGCCTATCCCGTCCTGCGGCAGACTGCACCGGGTAAGACTGATTGATAAGTTTCCTTAAAGCTTCTAGATCTGACCTTATTTCTTCTATTATTACGTTCTTTTCGCTTTTTTGAATCATCCTTAGGGCTTTATCCAGATGATACCAGATAACTGATGGATTAGAGAATCTGAATTCCTTGGCCAAACTATAGACTACTTCAATTAATACCATAAATTCTAACGGGCTTACTTTAGCCTGCTTCAACAGGAGTTCAAGTTCTTGGCCTTCTTTAGTATTTTCGCTCTTTCTGACCCTTTTCAGCCATTCTCTAAACGCTTTTATTTTTGCCTGATAAGCAAGATTCCCTTCGATATCTTTTAAGGTATAAGTGGAAGGTAATTTGGATGTTGCATTCACAACATAATTAATTATTCTTAAATTAGCGGGGATTTCTTTGGGGTTGTCCGTGAAGCTCTTCAGGATATCCTTTACTCTCTCTTTTCTCTTCTCTCTCCAGAGCGCACTAACAGGATTACGGTTGCCACCCTTTACTCCCTTGGCCTTTTCTTTTAGCTCTTGGTCTCTGGCTTTCTTTTCTGCACGCTTTCCTAAAAGAATAAGGCCAGCGAAAAATCCGACCGTCGCAACAGTCATTCCCACCACCAAGAGCCATTGCTGCAAAACTTCATTAATGAAGTCGGTCATGACTTCCTTTTTATTGCTCTCTCTACCATATTGGTCATAAGTCCTTGTCCAGGTTGATATCCTATAAGGAGCTAATGGCTCAATTTCAACAGTATGATGAATTACTACTGCATTAGGATTATCAGTATACTCAATTCCTTTCCATATCTTTGTCCATTTCCCGGTTTCTTTGTTGAAGGCAACTACCGGCTCATCAAATGAACTAGAAGGATTATACTGTATGACTTCAAAGCCTATGGTCTGAGGCAGCTTGTTCAAAATCCTTGCCACCTGATATCCATATATTTGTTGGATCATTTTTCCTGAAGGCGATCTTATCTCTTGCCTTAAGAGCTTATTGAAATCAGAATTCACCACGTCGTAAATATATACGTATTCATAATTCACTCCGGGCAAATCGTGAATATTAACTGTTTTTACCTCTTGGGTTTCGGTATTATACCAATCTAAATATTTTTCCGCCCTATTGAATGTCCTTACTTCTATTTCTCCGTTATCCAAAGTAAAGCTCTTAGGCAATACCCCTAATAGCAATTCTCCTGAAGGTGATCGTGCCTCATTAGTATCCCACCACATATTGATGGTATATTTAAAGGAATTTTCACTAGTAGGCACTACTTTAAATAATTCTCTTCCCAAAGGATCGCTGGGTAAGGTGTAGAAATAACTGGCTGGGCCGCTACGGTTTGTTGATTGAAGTCCAGTATCTTTACTCCCCTGCCAGAAGATCGGGGTTAATTTTACCTGGGTAAGGATTGTCTCTTGCGTGATACCTATCGTCTCTAAATCCTTCCATAAATCTCTTCCGAACCGCTTATTATAAGCATCTATTACCTCTGGCGTCATTATATCCTTTATAAGCATTCTGCCTTGAGTCTCTGTAGTCTCTGTAGTATATTTCAGTAATTCTCTACCGTTCACTACATATGCAAATTTTGTCTTAGACGGCTCATCGCGCGTGGTTGCCCATTCATCTACCCGCAGGCGGCTTTCAGGAATCCATCTCTTGGTTACTATAGTCATCCTTTCTGATTTATCAATATAGAAATAGGATTTACCTTCTTTAGCCCGGATATTTTGCTTGCCTAATATTTCTTTTAGCTCTTCTGCCGTTATGCTTTTCTTTTCAATTAATGCTGCAACTGATTTAGCTTCTTCCGTCAAAGCCTTTATTTCTTCTTCGCTTCCTAATGCCTCAAAATACCCTCTTTCTTCATAGACATAGCCACCCCAGATGTGGACAGGATAGTGCCAACGATACCAGACTTCACCGGTGTTAGGATTATAGTAACCTACGCGATAATAATCCCTGTTTAAATCAGGCCCTAAGACATATCCTAAATCTTTATCGCCATACAGGCCGTTGTCTTTATCATCCGTATTCTTTAACATTAACAACGTTGTCTTGGTTGCCTTATCTATAAAATATCCTTCGTAGGTAGTATCAGTAATACCTATAAATGTCTTGGCAATAAATATGGTTTGCCCGCGGTCAATGATAATTGACCTGCCCAGATAATCTCCCGGCACGCCATATTGAGTATAAGTTTCGCCTTCAATTTGTACTGTATTTTTTACTAACAATAAGTCCGCTGGACCAAGCTCTTCTACTTTTTTTGCTTTGATTTGTCCAATCGCTCCCTTGACATTATCTATATCGCTCTGGTTATAACCTGCTAATATATCATCTAAAGAAACCAAATCTGACTCTGAAGTAAATACCTGGACAGCGATATATTGGCCAGGATTATCTTGGTCTCTAATAAGTTTTAAGGCTGTTTTGGGTTGATATATATTCGTTTCCTGGAACTCTAAGACTATATATACTTCGCTTAAATTGTAATTTGCCTTAATACGGGTGCGGCCAAAGACATCTACAGGTTCGCGATAAACCCATCCTCCGAAGGCATTACTTTCAGAATAAACTCCGAATTTTATAAGATTTTTGAAAGACGAAACATCCTCGGAATAGCCTCTGCTGATTTTTAAGCCTGCAAAATCAGTACGAGTTCCTACGAGGTAAGTAACTGAGCCTGGGGCAGGCAAGAAATCAGGTTTAGGCTGAGGTTTATTATAATAGGTCAAGACAACTTGAGCAGTAACCTTAGGAATCATGGGGGTAATATATTCTTCCGTTATCCTGCCTTGTTTTATTGCATCTTCTTTAGATAATACTTCTTGCTTGTTCAACTCAATAGCCCCTGCGTTAACTCCCCAAACCTTCTGCATTCTCTGAGCTACTTCTTTAAGGTTACCATCTATTGTAGTCCAGCCCCAATATTCCTCATTAGCAAAACTATCCGGATAGACGCCCTGATTATTATAAGAAGAAGATGCCCATCCTGTGAAATCCTGGGCGTCAGCGCTGCCGCCTTTCCACCACTCATCCTGCCAGGACATAAAGGTAACGCCGGAACATTCGGCTTTATTGATACTGGCGCTAATATTATTCCAAATCGCCTCTGCTGCATCAGCCTGCGCTTTTGGATCTTCTTTTCCTGTCACCGTATTATAAGAATCAGCGCCTGTCTCGGACAAATATACAGGTTTATCGGAGATCTTTCTGAATTCATCTATGGCACCCTGCGGATTATTCCCGCGATAAATATTTAAGCCCCAGACATCTACGGAAGGAACTTTTTTCAATACTTCTTCAGTAGGAACTTCTCCGTGCGCAGTAGAAACTGGGTGATTACTATCTATGGATTTAGCAGTCTTAGCTGCTTCTTCCAATTTCGTATACCAGTTATTTATATCTCCGTCAAACCATTGTTCATTATAATTATATTCGTTCCCGAACTCCCACATCAGGATAGCCGGATGATTCTTGTAAGCCTGAATATATCCGCGATAAGTTCCGGTTGCGATATCCGGGCCGGGATTATCTCTGTCATCGAAATAAGGAATACCTACTATAACCCTGATGTTATGTCTGGCAAATGCATCAAGCAGGCTTGCTGTAGGCGGATAATAGGTGCGTACTGTGTTAATACCGGACTGCTGCATATTCGTTAGCGTATCTTCTATATTTGCTATGGTGCCGGCATCCAAAATTAAATCCTTTAATTCTTGGCCTTTTGCTACTACAGAGTAGGTAACGCCGCGAATAATAAAGACATCATTGCCTATTTTGATTTTAGTCCCGTCTACAGTCACTTTGTTTTCAGGAGTGATTGCAGCGTAGATAGATATTTGGTCAAAATATCTTGAATCAAGCGGTTTTATATCTCTCACATAAGTGCCTGCGGGATACTGTAAATTTACCTGAACATCATCTACGGTAATACGCGGCTCGGCATAGATTCCATCATATAAGATGTATCTTACATGTTCTCTCTGAACGCCGTTTTCATAGGAATAGAATATGCTCTTATAGGCTAATAAAGATTCTACGCCCTGAACATCAAGGCTGGTTATAAGCCTATCGATTTCTTTATTGAACCCGTCATCCCTGCCTTCAAACTCCACTCCTATTTCATCTAAATGCCCCTGGAGTGCACCCAGATTAACGGTCTGTCTATCTGTATCTTTGAAAATCGGCTTATTATAAGAACTGATTTGATTCAGATAATCATTGTAAGAGATAGGATTGTATCCGCCCACTTTGAATATGGCGCCAGAGCCTTCCACATCAAATTTTATGGCCTCGGTAATAAGATTGTCCTTATCATAAAATTCCAGTGACAGAAGTACGAACTTATTGTCTTTTACTCGGCGTATATAAGTAGTCTTTATATAATTGCCGGCGTCCTGAATAAAGCCATGTTCATCCGCCACTTGAGAATACACAAATTCTTCTATTTTATAAGCTTCTGTTTCCCCGGTTAAGGTCCACTCAATGCTTAGCGGCCGCAGTTCTTTAAAGTTAGTATCGGCGTTAGCCTTGATGGTGTCAGCTTTGGCTACGATAGTATCGGCTCTGGCAATAATGGTATCGGGCTTTATTTCGATAGTTTCGGGCTTTAACATAATGGTATCGGGCTGTAAGATAATAGTATCCGGCTTTAGTTCGATAGTATCGGGCTTTAATATAATGGTATCGGGTTGGAGAACAATGGTCTCGGGTTGGAGAACAATGGTCTCGGGTTGTAAAATAATATCTCCGTTCTCCGCTCTAACCACATGTACAATTCTTCCAGTGGACAATATAAAAACATCACCAGGCCGTAATTCAGGATGTGCTGCAAAATAAGCAATCATTTCAGACTCTTCTTCTGAGGTAAGCGGCTCTTCAACAATACGTACTATTCTTCCAGTTGACAAGGTAAAGATATCGCCAGGCTGTAACTCAGGATGTGCTGCAAAGTAGGCAAGCATTTCAGACTCTTCCGCAGGGGTGAGCGGACTTTCAGTTACTCT
>JAPLLU010000127.1 GCA_026387385.1 Candidatus Omnitrophota bacterium | reverse complement strand
CCGGTCGCGGTGAGAGCCCAATTTATCCTTGGCGTCATTCAGATGGATCATTTTAAGTAAGTTCTTCCCTACATTGTCTATTTCATCTAAAGTCGAATCAAGGCCTTCTTTTGTAGAGATATCATATCCGGCTAAATAAGCGTGCGCAGTATCAAGACAAAGGCCGATACGTTCTCTATCTTTTAAATTCTGTAAAATCTTTTTTTGGTGGCTGAATTTATAACCCAGCCACGAGCCACTTCCTGCGGTATTCTCTAACAGTATCCCTGTATCGGTGTTCTTAGTCTTCTCTAAAATTGTATCCAGTGCATCTATTAACCTTTTTATGCCTGCCTCCTCAGAAGTATTTTTGTGACTTCCCATATGCGTAACGATATAATCAGCTTCTAAAATATGGGCTTCTAAGACATCCTCAATGTAAGCCTCAATTGAACCCTCATAAAGTGAAGGGTTCGGCGAAGCAAGATTCATCAGATAAGGTACGTGTATAAATAAAAGCTTTATATTAGATTTCTTGCGCCTTTTACGAAATTCATCGGCGTCTTTTGAATCTACGTAATTATCGCGCCATCTCTGAGGATTGCGGCTGAATATCTGCATGGTGTTACAATTCAGGCGCTCGGCACGTTCAATAGAATCGTAAATCTTGCCTTCCGTAGAAACCTGAAGCCCCAAAAGCATAAATTATATCCTTTGTCTGGCTAGGCTTAAGCCTTGATTTTTATGAGAATTTAGGTAAATCTTTAAGCGCGTTTTTAATCGCTTTTAGAGGGTGGGCATAATTTTTTAGTTCCCCGCTAAGGAATTTATCATAAGAGGATAAATCAAGAAAACCATGGCCGCTAAAGTTAAGAACAATACACTTTTCCTTATTATCGTTCTTGGCAATATCTATTGCTGCCTTTATGGCGTGGGCAGTCTCAGGGGCGGGGACAATCCCTTCTGTTTGAGCAAAGATAACCGCGGCCTTAAAAACCTCTATCTGATGATATGCCCTTGACTGGATAATCTCTTTACTGGCTAAAGCGCTCACCAAAGGAGAACATCCGTGATAACGCAGGCCACCCGCATGGATTCCGGCAGGAATAAAATTGTGCCCCAAGGTAAACATCTTTAAAAGGGGTGTAAGCATAGCAGTATCTCCGAAATCATAACAGTATTTTCCTTTAGTGAGGCTGGGACAGGCAGAAGGTTCAACTGCAATTATCTGTAACTTATCATTTTTAATTTTCTCTTTTATAAAAGGAAGGGCTATCCCCCCAAAATTGCTTCCTCCTCCTACGCAGGCAATCAGATAATCCGGCTTCTCACCGGCGATTCTTAACTGCTTTTTTAACTCTAAACCGATGACCGTCTGATGCAGGAGCACATGGTTCAAAACGCTACCCAAAGAATAATTCGTATCTTTATTCCTGGCAGCATCCTCTACCGCCTCAGAAATAGCAATACCGAGGCTACCCTGGCAGTGCGGATCTTCTTTAAGAATCCTCCTACCTGATTCCGTTAAAGAGGAAGGAGAGGCAATGACTTCTGAACCCCACATATGCATTAAAGATTTTCTAAAAGGCTTCTGATGGAAACTAACCTTCACCATATAAACACGGCAACCTAAAGAAAAAACATTACAGGCAAAACTTAAAGCAGCCCCCCACTGACCGGCGCCTGTCTCTGTTGCCAGGCGCTTTATGCCCGCTTTCTTGTTGTAATAAGCCTGCGCAACAGCGGTATTAGTCTTATGGCTACCCGTAGGAGAAACGCTTTCATCTTTATAGTATATCCTTGCCTTTGTTTTTAGAAATCGTTCTAACCTTCTTGCCCTCCTTAAAGGAGTAGGCCTCCAGAGCCGATAAATATCCCTTATTTGCGCAGGTATTTCTATCCATTTCTTCTGGCTGACTTCTTGTTCTATTAAAACATCAGGAAATATGGCACTCAGGTCTTTTTTTTCTAATGGTTTTTTTGTAGCGGGATTTATGGGAGGAGGCAGGCGAAAAGGTAGGTCCGCACTCAGATTGTACCAACTATGCGGAATATCTTTCTCGGAAAGCAGGATTTTGAGATTTTCCATAGAGATTAATTATAAATCAAAAAAAATCCTAATGCAAATATTTTATTAATAAAAACTACTGGTTATCCGTGGACATAAAAGACAGGTTTTTCTCAATGAATATGAGTAGTTTCTGTTGAACGGTACTTGAAATATTGTAAAATTCTATGCCCATGCCGGGATGCAGGTCATGCTGAATCTGACTATCGGATAGCCACACCACCCGCGCATCCAGTACTATCTCTTCAAGATCAGGGGCAAGCTTAAGTTTTAGAGTAAGCTCATCGCCAAGCTTAAAGTTTTCGCAACCATATATATACGCCCCTACTGCGCTTAAATCCAGAAGCTCTGTCTTAAGACAGATGGCATTCTTGTCATACTTGGCTTTTAACTCTATCTTGATATCAATAGGCAGACGCCTGAACCTGCGCCTGAGTTGCATTTTCTTAATATCTTCTAAGATTTTGTCTTCCTTAAAACTATTTATCGCCAATTCTTCTGTTTCATAAATATCAATAACCTTGCCCAGCCCGGTCACGCTAAGCAGCCCTTTTAGATGCACCGGGATATTGACGAATTTCATTCTGCCTTTATTATTTACTACTTCCTTATAAGCAATGGCTAGAGCCGAAACACCCATATAATCAATAAAATCCACTTCTTCGAAATTACAGAGTATATCACAATAACCATCGCGCACACACTGGCCCACAACCTCCACAAAATTAGCAGAATCTACATCGACCCTCCCGCGTAAATCCAATATAATAACCCTGCCCTTCTTCCTTGCGCTGACCTCCATATGTTTTATATTCCTCCTAATATATTTCTTACAAAGCCTGTGTTTTTTCCGGTTGCGCCTTTGTATTGAGAGACTAAATCCCTGGCTTTCTTGCCTAGGTTTTCTGCGCCAGAAGGATTATTCAATAACTCAATTATGCCTTTCTTCAGTTCTTGTTCATTGCGTACTAAAACACAGGCCTGATTCTTACGAAATAACTCTGCGATATCCCTGAAGTTGAACATATAAGGGCCGAATTAAATTGGTTTGCCTTGCGAAGCCGGTTCAAGGATATTATGCCCGCCTTTTTTGATTAAACTGCCCCCGACAAAGACGATATCAGAAACAGCATAAAAAGAAAGCAGCTGGCCGACGGTGTCCAGAATAAATACTGGAGACCCGGCGACCCCGTGACCCCTGCCTGCCGGACAGGCAGGCAGCGACCCAAATAATTTAGAAATTCTAAGCGGCTCAAATCCGAATTTCACAACTATTTTCTCTACCTCCGTCACTCTTCCGGGATGACGCGGAGCAAGCAACAATCTTAAACCCTGATAATCCTTTAATAAATCTCTATAAACATTTAAAATAATTTCTTCTTCGCCAGAATGGGTAGAGCCGGCTATAAAAAGCTTTTCTTTAGAACTTACGGCCAGTCTTGACCTATAATCCGTGTAATCTTTTTTTAAATTTATGTAATCTACGATATCAAATTTCATATTCCCGGTTATACGTATCTTGTCTTTTATAAGCCCTAGGCATATCAGACGCTGGGCATCACATTCAGACTGAACACAAAACATTTTGACTTTATTTAATAAGGGTTTTAACAGTGATTTTACGCTTAAATAGCCCCGGAATGACTTATCAGAGATCCTAGCGTTTACTACCATTATCGGGATATTTTTTCTGGAAAGATAAGATATTAAGTTGGGCCAGAGCTCTGTTTCCACAATAATGAGTATCGAAGGCTGCACCTTATCTACAATTTTCTTGACAATAAAACCCAGGTCCAGCGGCAGATAGGATGCGTAATCTCCTTCTTTAGTAATAGCCCTGGTAATCTTATTGCCCGTAGCGGTAACTGTGGTGATAAAAAATCTTTTCCCTGGATAGGTCAATCTTAATTCTTCTATAAGATGCCTTGTCGCCATTACCTCTCCTACGCTTACGGCGTGCACCCAGATGGGACGGTCAAATTTCAGATGTTTAGGCAGGAATCCCAGGCGCATGAGAAAACCGGGATGCATCTTCTTTTTCAGCAAGAATACAGGCAGGTAAAAAATAGCGAAGATTAAAAATATTAGATCGTA
>JAPLLU010000112.1 GCA_026387385.1 Candidatus Omnitrophota bacterium | reverse complement strand
AATGTCGTTCATTCCAGCCTTCGGGCTTAATTAAGTCCGGAGCCTCTATCTATCCTGCCTGTGGGATAAAATAGAGCGGCTAACAGGCTAGTCTGGGCGAATTAGCCTTTGGTGTCCAGGCAAAATTCAAAAAGGATGCTGCCTGCCCAATCCTGTTTACCGGAGTGGGCAAGAGTAAGTTTAAAAGATAAACTAAGCATGTAGCGACTTTTATCGGATTACTTAAGGACGGCGGTTCGATTCAAATGAGTCGCACTAAAAGGTAACTTTTAGTGAAAACCCAGCTTGTATCAGGGGAACCCTAACGTACCTGCCTCACCGGTGAGGCAGGAAGCCGAGGGTAATCCTGAGGGGCGTAAGCTCTGCAGAGACTTCCTCAATTATGAGGAGATAGGAGGTGATACCGTTGGATGAAGTTGAGAAAGCATATTTAGCAGGCATAATTGATGGTGAGGGTACGGTAACTCTTATGAAACATCATAAGAATGAAACGCCCACTCCTTATGTATCCGTTGCAAATAATAATTTAGGACTACTGCAGTGGATTAAGAATAGGATAGGCGGCACAATATGTTCCAAGAAGAAACGCCTGCCTCATCACAATGATTCATATGCTTGGTCTGTCCGACAGGATAGGGCAATTCGCTTACTCAATGAAATAAAAAGTTATCTAATTATTAAAAGGCCGCAGGCGGATTTGATAACGGAGCAATACAAGTTAGTTACCCATAGAGCAGGAAAATATACCGTTGAGATGTTAAATGGGAAGATGAAACTTGTGGCTGAAATTAGAAAACTGAACCAACGGTAAATTTATGCTTCCTATAATACGCTGGGCTCCTTGGTATGTTTTATGCTGAGGATGAAGAGATAGTCCACGCTACCTAGAAATAGGCAGGATACGTGTCCGCCCACCTCCACCAGAAATTTCATTAATGAAATTTCTGGTGGATCATATTTTATGGTATAGGAAAGTACGCTCCTGCGGAGCACAGGTAAAACATTTTCCTATACCACTGCGAAAATAGCTTCAGGTCGTAGCTAAAGGCTATTTTCTTGATGTAAAACAGCTTCTAGTTTAATACCCATTAATGAAATGGTTGGTGGAAACTGTTTTAATGTAAAAATGCAAAAGTCAAAAGTCAAAAGTCAAAAGTCCAAGTCAAAATCCAAAAGTTTTTCCATTTGGATTTTACTTTTACCTTTTACCTTTTTACTTTCTACTTTTTACGGCTGCGCTACTATTCCCCAGACAACGGCAATACACAGTTACAATATAAACGGCACAAATTATTTTTCTTTGGTTTCCCTGTGCGATGCCAACAATATGGATTTAGAATATGATACCTTTAGCCATAGGGCTGTGTTAACTAAAGGAGTCCATAAGATAAATTTGATGGTAGGCGATACCCTGGTGCTTGTAGACGGCCTTGCGCAACAACTTAAGCATCCGGTAGATATCTATGAAGGCGTAGTTATGGTTCCTTGCAGATTTAAAGAGCAGGTCCTCGATTCTTTATTTAAGGAGAGCCCAGCTTACGCTAAGACTAAATCCGTCTATCCTCCTTGCCGGATCAAAAAAGTTGTTATTGACCCGGGTCACGGCGGCAATGACCCCGGCGCCATAGGCAGGACGGGTTTAAGAGAGAAGGATGTAAACTTAGATATTGCAAAAAGGCTATCAAGCCTTTTGAGGGCCGAAGGCATAGAAGTAGTTATGACCCGTAACAGTGACAGCTTTATTCCCCTAAGCCGTAGGGTAGAGATAGCAAATAATTCCGCAGCAGACCTCTTTATAAGCGTGCATGCTAATTCCAACCGCGTAAAGTCCTTAAACGGCTTTGAAGTATATTATGTCTCTTTGAGTGTAAATGATTCTGAGCGCGCGTTATCTTCCGCTAAGAATGCAGCATTAGCTTTAGATGGCGCTTGTCTTTTTCGGCCTTCAACAGATTTAAAGGCAATACTCTGGGATATGATTTATACTTATGACCGCGCAGAATCTATAGAATTGGCTCAAAATATTTGCCGGACCATGGAGGGTAACCTGAACACCAAGATATTAGGAATAAAAGATGCAAAGTTTTTTGTCCTGAAAGGAGTAAACATGCCGGCGATACTGATAGAGATAGGTTTTGTTTCCAATTACGAAGAAGAACGAATGTTAAAAAACGGATATTTTCGTCAGCAGATTGCTGATACCATAGCGCTAGGCATAAATAATTATAGCAGGGATTATACATTAACGGAGGTAAGATAGTTGAAAAAGGCAATAGGCGTTTTTGATTCCGGCGTAGGAGGCCTTACAGTAGTTAAAGAGCTGATCCGCGAGCTGCCTTATGAAGACATAGTCTATTTTGGCGATACTGCGCGCGTTCCTTATGGTATTAAATCCAGGGAAACGGTGATCCGTTTTTCTATCGAGAATGTCTTATTTTTGCTTAAACAGGATATAAAACTAATCTGCGTTGCCTGTAATACTTCCTCAAGCGTTGCCTTGCCGCTAATCAAGAGCCATTTTAAGGTTCCTGTTGTCGGCGTGATTACGCCGGGAGTAAAAGAGGCGGTGTATGCCTCGCAGAATAAACGCATCGGAGTGATCGGCACGCGCGCCACCATAAAAAGCCGCAGTTACGAAAATGAGATAAAGCAGCTTGATCCAGGCGTTTCGGTTGTGGCCGTATCCTGCCCGCTATTCGTTCCTTTTGTAGAAGAAGGGTGGTTGTCCGGGAAGGTGGTTGTAGAAGTGGCCAGGAAATATCTTGAGCCGTTAAAACGTTCCGGAGTAGATACCGTTATTCTGGGCTGCACTCATTACCCGCTCATAAAACCGGTAATTAAAGAAGTCATGGGAAAACAGGTCACATTGATAGATTCCGCAAGACAGGTAGCCGTTGAGGTAAAAAATATTTTAGCGACAGAAGGATTACTCAATAGAGGCCGCTTGGGCAGGCAAAAATTTTATGTCAGCGATAATCCGGAGTGGTTCCGAAGTTTAGCAAAAAGGTTTTTAGGAAAAAACGTAAGAGACGTAAAAAAGGTATAATGAAGCCCAAATTTACGGAAGGAAGTGTACGTAAATTTGTTGGCTGAATTAGATCCCACACCCAGCAGTAATAAACAAGTTTATTGCCTTCTGGGTGTGGGGTAAGTTCGCACAAACAGGAAAGCGTTTAAAGGAAGATTAACTTATGTCGACACTAACTTTATTGACTCCATAAGTTAAGTGCTCACTTATGTTTACCGTAAAAGTTGAAGCCAGTTTTAGCTCGGCGCACAATCTTAAAGGTTACAAAGGTAAATGCGAAGAATTGCACGGCCATAATTGGAGAGTAGAGCTTGCCGTAGCAAAATGTAAATTGGATAAAATCGGCATAGCCCTGGATTTCAGGTATTTAAAGAATAACCTGCATAAGGTGCTGGAAAGGTTAGACCATAAATATCTCAATTCTATTCCTTACTTTAAAAAGACTAATCCCACTTCTGAGAATATCGCCAAGTATATATATGACAGCCTTAAGAACAAAATCTCGAATATCAGTTCGGTAACAGTCTGGGAATCGGATAAATCTTGCGCTACTTATCATGAAGAATAAAAAATGCTCCCATGCAGTCAGGCGGGCCTGCCTGCCGGTCAGGCAGGCAATTGTTCTTTTATCCGGTGGTTTAGATTCAGCAGTAACTCTTTATTATGCCAAAAAACGCGGGTTTAGCTGCTCCTGCCTTATTTTTGATTATGGACAGCGCCACCGTAAGGAAATAGAGTCAGCGAAAAAGATTTCCAGGCTTTTTGATTGTAAGGCCCAGGTCATAAATATTGACCTACCTCATAAGGGCTCGGCTCTTTTAGATAAAAAAGTAAAAATCCCTGAACATGCACGGACATACGGCAGGGTAAGCAGCATACCCGTAACGTATGTTCCCGCAAGAAATATTATATTTTTAAGTTTTGCTTTATCCTTTGCAGAGACGCTTTCTGCAGAAGCAATATTTATCGGCGCGCACAGCCATGATTATAGCGGTTACCCCGATTGCCGTCCGGAGTTTTACCGGGAATTCTCCAGGACAATAGCGCAAGGCACAAAGGCAGGCGTAGAAGGTAAAGCAGTAAAAATATACACTCCATTAATAGATAAGACCAAGGCAGAAATAATAAAATTAGGAATAAGCCTGGGCGTACCTTTTCAATTCACCTGGTCCTGTTATCAGGGCAAAAAGCGTCCTTGCGGAAAGTGCGATAGTTGTTATTTCAGGGCAAGGGGTTTTGGGGAAGCAGGAATAGATGATCCGTTGTTAGTAGGTAGTAGATAGTAGGTAGGAGTTAGGGGTGAAAGGGCGAATAACAGAGATTTTTGACAGCATTCAGGGAGAAGGTATTTATTTGGGGGAGAAACAGCTATTTGTACGTTTCTTCGGCTGCAACCTCAAATGTAAATTCTGCGATACAAAACTGGATGGTTTTGAAGAATATGAGCCAGAGGAACTTTTTGAAAAATTAAGGCAATTCCGCGGAGATTTTCACTCTATATCATTTACCGGAGGAGAGCCGCTTTTGCAAAATGATTTTTTAAAAGAGATGCTGACATTAACCAGAAGCGAGGGAATAAAGAATTATCTTGAAACAAACGGCACGCTGCCGGACGAATTAGGAACAGTGATAGACCATTTAGATATTGTGGCTATGGATTTAAAATTACCCAGCTCTACCGGACTGGTTAACTACTGGGAGATACATCGTGATTTTTTAAAGATCGCTTCTAAAAAGGAAGTATTCTTAAAAGCAGTAATCTGCAGGTCTACCAAAGTAAAAGACTTAAGAGATGCCTTGAGACTCATAAAAGAAGTTAACAAAGCCACCGTACTGGTTTTACAGCCTAATTGTTTTGAAGACCATGGCCGCCTGGATAAGAAATTAACAAAGTTTAAGGACATCTGTTTTAAAGAAAATATCACTGCCTGCGTTATACCGCAGGTGCATAAGATAGCTGACCTAAAATAAGATGAAAAAAGACTCTTTTTATGAAGGCCTGCAAAGAAAGATCAGAAAACTGAAAACTCCGGAGATTGAGGTCTGGGAGAATCAGTATCGGGATAAAGTTTATACAATTTGCCTTGATATCCCGGAGTTTACCTGTATTTGTCCTAAGACGGGATTACCTGATTTTGCTACTATAAAGATTGAATATTCGCCCCGTAAATACTGCGTAGAATTAAAATCCCTTAAGATGTATACCATATTCTATCGCAATATCGGCATATTCCATGAGCACGTGGTCAATAAAATTTTAGAGGATTTTGTAAAAGCGGCAAAGCCCAGGTGGGCGAAGATTACGGCTCAGTTTAATCCCAGGGGCGGGATAATCACTACGGTAACTAGGGAGTATAAAAGCACATGAGAATAATCAGAGCGGATAAAATAAAAAATTTAGTCTCTGAGTTATGTATACTGGCAAACTTAAATTTAAGGAAGGATGTGTTAACTAAGCTTAAATCCTCCTATTCAAAAGAAAAAAATAAAAGAGCAAATCAAATTCTCTTTGCAATTATTCAGAATGCCAAGATTGCCCGGGAAGAAGGAATAGCCATATGCCAGGATACGGGTATGCCGGTAGTTTTCGTAGGAATCGGCCAGGAAGTCTTTGTCTCGGGAGATTTGAAGGCAGCAATAATGAGAGGGGTGGGATCTGGTTATAAAAAGGGTTTCTTAAGAGGCTCGGTGGCAAAAAATCCGCTCAAAAGAGGTAAGCCGGGGTATTTACCTTGCGTAATACATATTGATATAGTTAAGGGCAATAAAATTAAATTAACGGTATTACCCAAAGGCTTTGGCTGCGAGAATAAAAGCGCACTTAAAATGTTTAAACCTACCGCCGGAATCAGCGAGATTAAAAAATTTATTGTAGATACAGTGAAATCAGCAGGACCGGATGCCTGCCCGCCTTACATTGTGGGCGTGGGTATCGGGGGGACGGCGGATTATGCAGGTTTATTAGCGAAGAAAGCGCTCTTAAGAAAGCTCCAAGCTCCAAGCTCCCTGCCTGTCCGGCAGGCAGGCAAACTCCAAGCTAATTATAAATTAGAATATGACTTATTGAGAGAGATAAACAAACTGAATATCGGGCCGATGGGATTGGGCGGAAAGACTACGGCTCTGGCAGTAAATATTGAAACTTATCCTACGCATATTTCGGGATTGCCGGTTGCGGTAAATATCAGTTGCCATGCACTTAGGAGCGCGACAGGAATATTGTAAGAAATTAGTTTAGCGTAAAGCTTAAAGCGCAAAGCGTAAAGTTAAAACTTAAAGCTAAAAGTTTTGATGGTTCGACTACGCTCACCATCAACCCTGAGCGAAGTCGAAGGGTTGAGTTTTAGTTTTGCGCTCTACGCTTTAAGCTCTACGCTATCGGAGAATTATTTTAAAATGATAAAATTGAGGGTTCCTTCTCAACTAAAGCAGTTCGATAGGCTAAAAACAGGAGACATTGTTCTTCTTAGTGGTATTATTTACACTGCCAGGGACCAGGCGCATAAAAGATTAGTTGAGGCGTTAAAAAAACATAAAAAACTTCCCTTTGATTTAAAGGACCAGGTCATTTATTATTGCGGGCCTTCCAAGACGCCTAAAGGCAAGATTATCGGCTCCTCGGGCCCGACGACTGCTTCAAGGATGGATGAGTTTACGCCTGTGCTTCTTAAAGCAGGGATAAGAGGGATGATTGGAAAAGGCAGCCGTTCAAAAGAGGTAATAGAGGCAGTCAAGAAATACAAGGCAGTATATTTTTTGACCTATGCCGGCTGCGGGGCATTATTATCAAAATACGTTACAAAGATGAAGCCGGTTACTTATAAGGATTTAGGGGCAGAAGCGATTTATAGGTTAGAAGTGAAGGATTTTCCTTTGATTGTAGGCATAGATTCTGGAGGCAATAATATTTACACAATACGCAATACTCAATACGCAATACCCAAAAACAAACAGAAGAAAGCGAGGTTTTAATGATTCGAGCCGATGGACGGGGATTGGATAAAATAAGAAAAGTGCAGATTACCCGCAATTACATAAAACATGCAGAAGGCTCCTGCTTAATTGAGCTGGGTAATACCCATGTAGTTTGCACGGCTTCTATCGAAGAAAGCGTACCCCCTTTTCTGAGAGGATCGGGTACCGGCTGGGTAACCGCTGAATACGGGATGCTTCCGCGTTCATGCAAGACACGCATCCCGCGGGGGAAAGATTCCGGGCGTACCTATGAAATACAGCGCTTGGTAGGACGGTCTTTAAGGGCTGTGACGGATATGAAATTATTTGGCGAGCGCACTATATGGATAGACTGTGACGTAATACAGGCAGACGGCGGTACGCGCACCGCCTCGATAACGGGCAGTTTCATTGCTTTAGTCGATGCCTTAAGCAAACTCAAGAAAGATAATTTTATAAATAAGATGCCTATAAAAGATTTTGTTGCCGCAACCAGCGTAGGAATCTCAAACGGAACCCTGCTTCTAGACCTGACGTATGATGAAGATTCTACGGCCGATGTGGATATGAATATTGTGATGACCGGCAAAGGCGAATTTATCGAGATACAGGGTACTGCCGAAAGAAAAAAATTTACCAAAGACCAGATGGATAAACTGCTTGCCCTGGCTGCAAAAGGAATAGAGGCTTTAATCGATACTCAAAAAAAGCTCATAGAAGATATTTTATGAAGCCTGAATTAGTGGTAGCTACAAAGAATAAAAAGAAATTAGGGGAGATAAAAGAGATTTTAAGTGACCTGGGCTTAAGAATAGTTTCCCTGGTTGATTATTCCAGGACTCCCCGTATAATTGAAAACGGCAAGACATTTAAGGAAAACGCCATCAAGAAAGCAGTAAGGATTGCGCATTTTACTAAAAAATTGACCCTGGGAGAAGATTCCGGCCTTTGCGTAGACGCATTAGACGGAGCACCCGGTATTTATTCGTCAAGATTTTCCGGTAAAGAAAAGGACGACTCAAAAAACAATTTAAAGGTTTTAAAACTTTTAGAAGGCCTGCCGTTAAATAAACGTAGAGCCTACTATGTTTGCGCAGTGGCCTTAGCTGATAAGAACGGCTTAGTAGGAGTTGCAGAAGGAAGATGTTCTGGTATAATTGGATTTGAGCCAAAGGGTAATTCCGGTTTTGGTTACGATCCGTTATTTGTCATACCCAAATATAAAAAAACATTCGCCGAGCTGGGTGAAAGAGTAAAGCACAAAATGAGCCATCGTTTTAGGGCACTTTCGAGATCCAGAAAGATGCTCTTTGAGTATTTGGGGAGGTGAGATAGATGTTAGGAGAAAATGAGATTGATGTATTGTTAAAAATCGGGGAATCCATTGATGCTACAAAAAATTTAACACAGTTAGGAGATTTGTTTGTTGATAAGATCGGTTTAATGTTGCACGCAAAAAAAGTATCAATAATGCTTTTGGATAAGGACAAGAAAGAGCTCTATATTTGGGCAGCGAGTCGATTACCGGAAGAGGCAAGGCAAGTCCGGGTGGAATTTGGGCAGATGTTTGCGGGTTGGGTAGCCAAAGAAGGCCAGCCCCTGTTAGTGAAGAATGTGGATTCTGAATTCCCGCAGTTTTCTAAAGTAAAGATCGGCCGTTATAAAAGCGAATCCTTTATTATTGCGCCGATAAAAAGCGAGGATAAGACCCTGGGGGTAGTCAACGTAACGGAGAAGCAGGGTTCAGAAGTTTTTACCAAAGGAGATATAAAACTCATTTCGCTGATTAATTATATGATTGCTCCGCAGATGGCCAGGATTATATTATTCGAGAAAGTCGATAGCCTGATTACAAAGGATGGGCTGACGGGATTGTATAACCACCGTTATCTTCAGGAGCGGCTGAATGAAGAAGTAGACCGCGTGCAGCGTTATCACAGAGACTGCAGCCTGATTATGCTAGGCGTGGATAATTTTAAAGAATATAACGAGAATTACGGTTATGCCATGGGAGACCGCGTCCTTATCCAGATGGCAAATATAATTAAGGATAATTTACGCGTAGTGGACATAGTCGCGCGTTATTCCGGAGAAGAATTTGCGGTGTTACTTGCGGACATAAATCTAAAGCAGGCAGCAACAGT
>JAPLLU010000081.1 GCA_026387385.1 Candidatus Omnitrophota bacterium | reverse complement strand
TTTATTACAGGGATGCGGGAAGACTTAATTACATGGTTAATAAGGCCTTCTCCTCCGCGGGGAATAACTAAGTCAATATAATTATTCAGCTTCAACAATACGTCCACTGCGTTCCTATCGCTAGTGGCAACCATGTTTATTATACCTTCAGGAATACCGTATTTCTTTATCACATCTTTCAATATCTGATAGATGCTCATATTAGAATTTATAGATTCGCTTCCGCCTCTTAGGATTACGCTGTTACTGGATTTAAAACAGAGCCCTATACAATCGGAGGTAACGTTTGGCCGCGATTCATAGATAATTGCGATTACGCCGATGGGTGTGCGTACCTTGTGTATCCAGATGCCGCTCGGCCTACGCCATGCTTTCATTACCTCTCCTACCGGGTCAGCTAATTTGGTTAATTCCAACAATGAATCAGACATCTCTTTTATCCTTTTATCGGTAAGAGTAAGCCGGTCAATAAAAGCAGGAGACTTTCTTGAGGCAACAGATTTTTTGATATCTTTCTTATTCGCCTTAAGCATAAGTTCTTTTTTGCTGATTAAAGCCGCGGCCATGCTCTTTAAGACTTTATTTTTCGTTGCAGAAGATAAGGTCAACAAGACTCTTGAAGCCTGCTTGGCATCCTGGGCCATATTGGTAAGTTCTTTTCGTAGCTCCATATCATCCTCTCATAATATAACTATATTGTCCCGGTGAATTACTTCTTTATCGTAGCGGCTGCCTTTAATCTTATCTAACTGCTTGCTGGAAACACCGACTCTGCCTCTTGCGATCTCGCAATCCTGCTTATCTATGACGCTAATAATATCTCCGGCATCAAAGTTGCCTTCAGCTGCAACAACTCCTACTGAAAGCAGACTCTTCTTATTTATAAGAGCTTTTTTTGCTCCGTCATCAACCACGACCCTGCCTTTTGGTTTTGTACCAAAAGCGATCCAGCGTTTACGTGCGGTAAGCCCTTCTTTAGGTAAAAAAAGGCTTCCGTATTTTTCAGGTTCTTTTATGACTGAAGTTATTATATCCTTCTTATAGCCATTAGCGATAACGCAAGGTATACCTGAATCTACTGCTATTTTTGCAGCTTCGATTTTGGTAATCATGCCGCCTACGCAGTTCTGTTTACTAGTCGGACAGGCAAAGGCTTTTATCCAAGGAGTAATCTTAAATATTTCCGGAATCACCTTTTTATCTTTATCAAGTAAACCATCGACATCTGAAAGAATAATCAATATGTCTGCAGAAATTAAACTGGCAACTAATGCTGAAAGCCGGTCATTATCCCCAAATTTAATCTCATCTGTAGATACTGTATCATTTTCATTGATTATAGGAACAACATTACGCAGTTTTAACAAAGCAATTAAGGTATTTTTGGCATTTAAATAACGTTTGCGGTTATTAAAGTCATCCCAGGTTAAAAGAATCTGGGCGCAATTTATTTTTTTCTCTTTAAAGGCATTGCTATAGCTTTCCATTAAGAGATTCTGGCCCGTAGCTGCAGCAGCCTGAAGATGAGGCAAATCTTTAGGCCTAGATACCAATCCCAAAACATGCAAACCGAATGCGATCGCGCCTGAAGAAACCACTACAATTTCTTTCCCGCTCTCCACCAATACTGTGACTTGATCGGCAATTTTATTGATAATCCCTAAATCCACCTTTGTTCCTTTAGGATAAAAAAGGCTGCTACCGATCTTTACGACAATCCTCTTATAGTTTTTTTCTAACGGCTTCAATTAACTCCTCCAGGCCCTGTTTTTTTAATGCTGAAATAGGATAAATTTTCTTTCTTATAATTTTTCTAAATTTTGCCAGATTTGATTCAGCTTGCTCTAAATCCATCTTATTCGCCACAATAACCTGAGGCTTCCCTGCGACTTCTTTATTATAATTCTTTAATTCATTATTTATGGTTTTATAGTCTTCTATTGGGTCTCTTCCTTCAAAAGAAGACATATCAATAAGATGAACGAGTAAACGTGTGCGTTCAACATGCCTTAAGAATTTATCGCCTAATCCCTTGCCGTAAGATGAGCCTTCGATAAGGCCGGGGATGTCGGCTACAACAAAAGAATCAGGCGCTTCTCCTACAACGCCCAAAACCGGAGATTTCGTGGTAAAGGGATAGGCGGCAACTTTGGGTTGAGCATTTGAAATACCTGAAATAAAGGTGGACTTTCCTACGTTAGGAAACCCTACCACGCCCACATCGGCAATGAGTTTTAAATCTAGAAACAACTCTTTTTCTTCTCCGGACTCGCCCTCTGTTGCTAATACACGATGTCGATTCCCCAGACCTCCTTTACCGCCATAAGCTACAATAACTTCTTCTTGGTCTTTATCTAAGTCGCGTAGTACACAGTTAGTCTTTATATCCTTGACTATAGTCCCCATAGGAATCCGGATAATAACACTGGCTGCGTCTTTGCCTTTTTTATTCTTACCAGAACCATGCCCTCCATGCGCTCCCACAAAATGCCTATTGTATTGAAAGTCTAGAAGAGTGCGCAGGTTTCGGTCTGCCTTAATAATAATATCGGCGCCCCTACCTCCATCGCCTCCGTCAGGAATGCCTTTACGGGTATATTTATCGCGATAGATACACTGACAGCCTCTTCCGCCATCGCCGGCCTTTACATATATTTTTGCACTGTCAATAAACATAACTTAAATTTATTTAGTCCGCAAAATAATCTAAGCGGATTAAGAAATATTTATATCTTTTATCTTCAACCTAGTCAATGCCTGACGGTGCCCCTTACTCCAGTGTGAGGATTTACGGCGGCGATATTTAAAAGAAACAACCTTTTTGCCTCTTAAGTGTTTTACTACTACGGCGCTAACCTCGGCTTCTTTTAGGTAAGGCTGACCTATTTCAATCTTTTTATCTTTAGAGACTAAAAGGATTTTATCCAGTTGCAACTCTTTTCCCTCTTCGGATATTTGCTTTTCTACATCAATAGTAGTGCCTTTTTCAACTCTGTACTGTTTTGCTCCAACCTCAATTATTGCATACATTTGTCGTTCTCCTTTAATATAAGTAAGTGATTAGAATAGTTATGATAACATAGAAAAAAATGAGCGTCAAGAGTAAAATCCGGATTACAGTGACAATGGATTAGAGAGTTAAGACGTGATAAATAGAGGCGTGCGTGGCTGATTTACAATATAATAGCCTGTTTTTCTTTAATATAACCAAATTTAGTTTCTAAAATAGCTTAATATTCCACCTTGAGCAAATAAAGCCCGCACGCAGGCACAGTTGGTCCGGCAAGCCTTCTGTTTTTCGACAACAATATCTTTTTCAGGCTGCCTGCAGGAAATTTGCCTCTGCCTATCTCAACAAGTGTACCTACTATATTCCTTACCATGTTATACAAAAAACCATCGGCCTCTATCTCGAAGTTTATTATGTTATTTTCTTTGGTGATTCTAAGCCTTTTTATCGTTCTTATCGAATCTTTTACTGTGCTACCAGAGGCCTGAAATGCTTTAAAATTATGCCTACCCAAAAGAACACCCGAAGCTTCTTGCATCAGCTTTACATTTAAAGGATAAGAAAAGAAATAAGCCCTGTTTTTTAAAAGCGCTGAAGGGTAAGTGCGGTTTAATATGGAATAGCTATAGACTTTTGATTTTGCGTCAAAACGGCTATGGAAATCAGGCCCCGCATCTTCTGCGCTCATTATTACGATATCGTCAGGCAAATACGTATTTAAGGCTTTTTGAAGATTTAGGCAGGGTATTTTTGAATGAGTCTTAAAATTCGCGATTTGACCCAGGGCATGAACCCCTGCATCGGTCCTACCGGAGGCAATTACTTTAACTTTTTCCTGGAGTATTTTATGTAGAGCCTCTTCTATTGTATTCTGTATAGTGACTTGCGGCTTGCGGCTTGTGACTTGCGACTTGTGTTGACTTTGCCATCCCGCAAACTTAGTTCCGTCATACTCTACAACTAATCTGATATTACGCATTTTCCTTAATTGTGGGGACTCCCCTACCACGCTTAGGCTAAAGGTAAGATTTCAAATTATATTAAGCTTAATGCGGCTTTATCGGACTAGATATTCGGCTATCTGCACTGCATTCAACGCAGCACCTTTAAGCAGGTTATCGGAAACTACCCATAGCCACAAGCCGTTTTTCTGGTAGGGGTCTTTTCGGATGCGGCCCACAAATACCTCATCTTTTCCTTCAGCAACCTTAGGCATAGGATAGATATTATTCTTAGGATCATCCATCAAGATTACACCGGGAGATTTTGCAAGGATTTTCCTTACCTGATCTGGACCTATGCATTCTTTAGTTTCAATATATACGGATTCAGAGTGCCCGGTCCTTACCGGAACTCTGACTGTAGTTGCAGAAATTTTTATTTTATCATCGTGCATAATCTTATGGGTTTCCTTCACTAGTTTCCATTCTTCACTGGTATAATCACAATCCTGGAATCCTCCTATGTGCGGAAAGACATTAAAGGCAATTTGTTGAGGTAGAGCTTTTGCCTCAGGATTCAGGTTACAGGTTACAGAAACTTGTCTTGTGTCTTGCCTGCCTGCCGGTAGGCAGGTCGTCTTGTGTCTTGTGACAATATCATCTATCTCATTCCACAGCTGCTCTACCGCCTCTCTGCCTGCTCCGGAAGAGGCCTGAAGAGTGGTGACAATGATTCTTTTTATTCCGGCTTTTTTATAAATCGGCCATAATGCCACCACCATCTGTATAGTAGAACAATTGGGATTGGCAATTATCCCCTTATGGCTTTGGCTATTGGAAGCCAAACCACGGCCTTCTGGCCTGTGTTTTTTTAAGAGGAACCAATTTCTAATGGGATTTACATCCTTAGCATTGACTTCGGGGACTACCAAAGGCACCTTTGGGTCCATGCGAAAATCTGCTCCATTATCAATTACCACTGCTCCTCTTTTTACTGCAAGGCTCGCGTAAGTTACTGCTGCTCCCTTTTCTCCTTCGGTACCGGCAAATAAAGCTATATTTATACCTTCGAAACCTTCCGGAGAAATTCCTTTAACAGAATATTTTTGGCCGTCAACTTCGATATCTCTATCTGAACGGGCAAAAACACGTAATTCTCCGACGGGAAAATTACGCTGCCTCAAGCAACGCAACATCTCTATCCCTACCGCACCTACTCCGACTACAGCCACATTATATTTTTTCATAGGTATTTCACCACCAAATCTCCGACTTCAGAAGTCGAATACCCCATCTTCCCTGCTGCCAGAGATTTTAAGTTTTCTTTCACTACTTTGATTACGGCATCTTCGAGAGCCTTTGCAGCCTTATCTTCTTTAAGATTCTCTAACATCATCCCTAAAGCACAAATTGCAGCCAAAGGATTGATTACGTTTTTACCCGTATATTTAGGTGCGCTTCCGCCTATTGGCTCAAACATGGATACGCCAGACGGATTAATATTACCTCCGGCTGCAATACCCATACCTCCCTGAATCATTGCAGCTAGGTCGGTAATAATATCTCCAAACATATTATCGGTGACGATCACATCGAACCATTCCGGGTTTTTCACAAACCACATTGTAGTAGCATCTACGTGGGCATAGTCAGTTGTTATGTCGGGATACTCTTTGGCTACTTCGTTAAACGTCCTCTCCCATAAATCCCAGGCAAAAGTTAATACATTCGTCTTTCCGCAAAGAGTAAGTTTTTTCTTTCTATTACGCTTTCTGGTATATTCAAAGGCATAACGGATGCAGCGCTCAACCCCTTTACGCGTATTGTGGGAAATCTGAATCGCAACTTCGTCTTTTGTTCCTTTATTTTTAAATTCACCCAAACCTTTATAGAGCCCTTCGGAATTCTCACGCACGACCACAAAATCAACATCTTCGGTTTTTTTGTCTTTCAAAGGGCAGAAATCTGCGTTATAAAGCTTTATCGGCCGCAAATTGATATACTGGTCTAAAGCAAACCTTAACTTAAGAAGAATCCCTGTTTCAAGGATACCCGGTTTAACATCAGGATGTCCTATGGCTCCCAAATAAATTGCAGAATACTTCTTTAGCTCTTCTATATCTGAATTATCCAGAGTTTTGCCGGTTTTAAGATAACGCTCACCGCCAAAATCGAATATCTTAGTTTCAGATTTAAAATTATACTTGCGGCTTGCCGCCTCTAATACCTTAAGGCCTTCACGAACAACTTCCGAACCTGTTCCGTCTCCGGGCAGAACTGCTATTTTATACATTTTATTTTTCCTTTTTTTGTTTCACATAATTCATTAACCCGCCACAAACTACAATATCCTGTAAGAATTGCGGGAATGCCTCAACTTTATACGTTTGATTCTTAGTGAGGTTTTTTATTATACCACTGGATAAATCTATTTCAAGCGAATCTCCTTCGGTTATCTCATCAACGTCTTTTAATGCCAAAAAAGGTAATCCGATATTTATAGCGTTCCTGAAAAATATCCCGGCAAAGCTCTTGGCAATAACGGCACTTATACCACACCCTTTTAATGCCCGCGGGGCATGCTCCCTAGAAGAACCGCAGCCGAAGTTTTCTTGGGCGACAATAATGTCTCCTTTATTAACTTTACTGGCAAAACCAGGCGCAATATTCTCCATGCAGTGTTTGCCTAATTCTTTTTCATCGGTAGTCACAAGATATTTAGCCGCGATAATATCGTCGGTGTTTATGTTATTGCCGAATTTGTGTACTATACCTTTGATGATCATAATTTAGTATGGAGTTAGGAGTTATGAGTTGGGAGTTATACTCCGAACTCAAGACTCCAAACTCATAACTCTTCGGGATGCGTAATCCTACCTGTTATCGCCGATGCAGCTGCTACTGCAGGGCTGGATAAATATACTTCTGATTGAGGATGTCCCATCCTGCCGATAAAATTTCTATTCGTGGTAGCTAAACATCTTTCTCCTTCAGTCAAAATACCCAAATGACCACCCAGGCACGGCCCGCAGGTAGGAGTAGAAAATACTGCGCCTGCCTTAACAAAAATCTCTGCCAGTCCTTCTTTTACCGCCTCAAGATAAATCTTCTGTGTTGCCGGGATAACAATCAGCCTTATTCCAGGTTTGATTTTATTTCCTTTTAATATTTTCGCGGAAATCCTTAAGTCGGAAATCCTTCCGTTAGTACAAGAGCCGATAACCACCTGGTCTAAAACGATATCCTTTAAGCTACTTACTGGCTTGGTGTTGCTGGGCAGGTGCGGACAGGCAACTTGAGGCTCTAAATCCGACACATCCCACTCGTATATTTTATCATAATGACAGTCTTTATCGCTCTTTAAATCGGTCCACCGACCACGGTCGACGGTCCACGGTTTTTGTTTTCTTCTGTGGACTGTGGACTGTGAACTGTGAACTTCTCTAATGTAATCAAGCGTAATTTCGTCAGGTTCAATTATTCCCGTGACTGCCCCAGCTTCTATTGCCATGTTAGACATAGCGAATCTGTCATCCATGCTTAGCCTGCGTATAACAGAACCGCTAAATTCCATTGCTTTATATAACGCGCCATCCACTCCGATTTTACCTATAGTGTATAGAATCAGGTCCTTGCCGCTTAACCATTTTTTGAGTTTACCTTTATATATAAATTTAATTGTCGCCGGAACTTTAAACCAGCATTTTCCATCAATAAAGGCCCGGCCTAAATCCGTAGAGCCCACGCCGGTAGCAAAAGCCCCCAGCGCCCCGTAAGTACAGGTATGCGAATCAGCTCCGATTGCTAAATCACCCGGGGAAACCAGTCCCTTTTCAGGCAATAACACATGTTCTATCCCCATACAGCCGACTTCAAAATAGTTTTTGATTGCCTGTTCTCTGGCAAAATCTGCCAAAATCTTACATTGATTAGCGCTCTTTAAATCTTTTGCCGGAGCAAAATGGTCGGGTACAAGGACAATCTTATTTTTATTAAATACTTTCTTAAAACCGGACTTCTTAAATTCTTCAATTGCCAAAGGCGCAGTAATATCATTACCCAAAGCAAGGTCTACTTTAGCCTCAATAAACTCACCCTGCTTTATATCCTTCTTCCCGGTGTGAGCAAGCAGAATCTTTTCTGAAATTGTATAACCCATATCTCTAAAAATCCCAAATCCCAATAACTACCAAATTCCAAATAAATTCAAAATCCCAAATCCCAATTATAGTTTTGGAATTTGGAAATTGGGATTTACCCCGTTACTGACATAATTATTTTCCATCTCATCAGTAACGGGGTTTATTTGGTAGTATTGGTAGTATTTGAAATTGGGATTTATCATTTATTTATCCTGTAAATCTCTTCACGACTAGGGTGGCATTGTGGCCGCCAAACCCTAAAGAATTAGACATGCAGACATTGACTTTCGCTTTGCGGGCTACATTAGGGACATAATCTAGGTCGCTATCCGGATCTGGGTATTCATAGTTTATGGTTGGTGGAACAACATTATCTCTTTTAGCTAAACAACAGGCAATAAATTCTACTCCTCCGGCTGCTCCCAGTAGATGCCCGGTCATTGACTTAGTCGATGAAACCATAGCCTTCTTAGCATAATCTCCCAAGGCTTTCTTTATAGCCATTGTCTCTATCTTATCATTAAGTTTTGTAGAGGTGCCGTGCGCATTAATATAATCTACCTTATCAGGGCTAAGACTTGCTTCCCCTAATGCCTCTTTCATTGCCATGGCAGCGCCAT
>JAPLLU010000128.1 GCA_026387385.1 Candidatus Omnitrophota bacterium | reverse complement strand
ACCATCAATAAGGCGCAATGAAGTGAAAAGGTTCTTGGAGATAAACAGGCTAGATGACCTTTGCATATCTCGGCCAAAAGAGCGCTTAAGTTGGGGTATCCTATTGCCCTTTAGCCCTGACCACGTTACTTATGTCTGGTTTGATGCCTTGATAAATTATATCAGCGCTGTTGGGGAGTTCGACGATAAAGGTAAATATCATTCCAAATGGTGGCCGGCAGATGTGCATTTTATCGGTAAAGATATTTTAAGGCAGCATGCGATTTATTGGCCAATTATACTTAAGGCCTTAGGCATAGAGCCTCCCAGAACAATATTCGCGCATGGCTGGTGGATGATTGATGAAAATAAAATGTCTAAGTCCCGCGGAAATGTAGTTAATCCCATTGTTATGGTTGATAAATTCGGGATAGACGTGTATAGATATTTTCTACTGCGCGATGTGCCTTTTGGTGGGGACGGAAATTTCTCAGAAGAGGCCATTATCAAAAGATTCAACAGCGATTTGGCTAACGATTTGGGAAACTTAATATATAGAACTTTAACCATGGTCGAGAAATATTATCAGGGAGATATCCCGCAGATAGATATAAATAAAATGAAATACGACGCAGGCGGAGAAAAGATAAAAGAAAAAATTATAATTATTGGTCAAGAAGTCGACTCGCAAATGAGTGCAGTTTTTTTAGATTATAGTTTAGCCTTGGAGAAAATTTGGGAATTAATAAACATGGCGAATAAATATGTTGAAGAAACAAAGCCATGGAATCTTGCGAAAGAAAATAAGACTGAAGAGCTTAAGGCTTTTATCCGTCTATTGGTGGAAGTTATAAGAAGCGTAGCTGATAAGATTCACCCTTTTATGCCCAAGACCGCCGATTCAATCAAAGGGCAGTTAGGGGCTGACAAAATCCAAAAGGGCAATCCGTTATTTCCCCGCATAGATATTCGAAAAACCGGAAATTCATAAAATGTTTGTGGATAGTCACTGCCATTTAGACTTCCCTGAATTCGATCAGGACAGGGATGAGGTTATTCGTAGGGCAAAAGATAATGGCATAGAATACATCATTAATATCGGCTCAAGCCTAGAAGGCTCGCAGAAGTCGGTAGAGTTAGCTAGGCAGTACGATTCTGTTTATGCTACAGTAGGTATACATCCTCACGAGGCAGACAAATTTAAAAAAAATGAACAGGGTGTTCTCGAAGGACTGGCCAAAGAAAAGAAGGTAGTGGCCATAGGAGAGATTGGGCTGGATTATTACAAGAATTATTCTAAGGCCCAGAATCAAAGATTATTATTTATATCCTTAGTCCAGTTATCCAAAAAATTAGGGTTACCGATAGTAATACATAACCGAAAGGCCGAGGAAGATACCCTTAAGATTTTAAAGGAGTATATGCCTATAAGAGCGGTAGTACATTGTTTTTCTGGTGACAAGAATTTCTTAAAAGAATGTCTGGATCTGGGCTTTTTTGTTTCCTTTACCTGTAATATCACTTACAAAAAAGCAGAGGATTTAAGGAATTTGGTAAGAATTACGCCATTAAACAGGCTCTTATTAGAGACCGATGCGCCTTTTCTTCCGCCAGAGGGGTTTCGAGGTAAAAGAAATGAGCCGCTTTATGTAAAGCATCTTGCTCAGGAAATTTCCAGCATAAAAGAAGTTAATTTAGAGGAAGCCGCTAAAGTTACCACTGAAAACGCAAAGAAATTTTTTAATCTAAGATGAAATCCACTGTTTCAATAATAAAATGTGAAAGTTATGATCCGGAGTTAGTGTTAGCATCGGCTAAAAAAGCCATTGATTTAATAGGTGGTATAATGAGTTATATTAAGCCAGAAAGTAAGGTTTTGGTTAAGCCTAACCTTTTAATGGCTAAGGAGCCTGAATTCGGAATAGATACGCATCCTGAGGTTGTGCGGGCAGTAATTAAAATCTTGAAAGAGATTAAATGTCAGATATTTGTTGGTGATGGCCCGAGCGTTTGGGGTAATCAAATTGGAAACGTACAGGGAGTTTATGAACGTTCGGGAATAAAGAGAGTTTGCGCGGAAGAAAACGTTGATTTGGTAGAATTTGATAAAAGGCGCTGGTACGGCAAATTTCCTCTTACTACCTGGATTGAAAATTGCGATTATCTTGTATCCATCCCTAAGTTTAAAACACACGGTTTAACAATTTTGACCGCAGCAATAAAAAATCTTTTTGGTTTAGTATCCGGGACATATAAGACCGAGTTGCATAAAAAATATTATAATAAAGAAGATTTTTCAAAAATGCTTGTAGACGTTTATGAAAAGACCAGGCCTGCCCTGACAGTTATTGATGGGGTTGTAGCAATGGAAGGAGAAGGGCCGGGTACTAGCGGCAAATTACGTAACACCGGCTTAATGCTTGCGGGGACCGATTGCGTGGCATTAGACAGTATTTTGGCTTTAATTATGGGCTTAGAGCCACAGGATATATTGACTACAAAAGAGGCAACAAGGCGCAGACTGGGAGAATCAGCTCTTGATTCAATTACAATCCTTGGCTTAAGATTAGAGGAGGTAATTGGTCAACCGTTTTTGCTGCCCACAGCCTCGATGATAAGGAAAATACCGCGCCCAGTCATTGAATTAGCAAAAAAGCTTATTAAGTACTATCCTTGCGTTGAGCGCGATAATTGTATACAGTGCGCTGCCTGTATCCAGGCCTGTCCTGGTAAGGCTATAAGTATGAAGTATAAGCGTATTGTTTTTAATTATGGAAAATGCATAGCCTGCTTTTGTTGCCAGGAGACTTGCCCTAATTCGGCAATAAAGGTTAAAAAAACTATATGGGCTAAGATAGCGGGGTTATAAGATTATGAATATTAGGACGATTCAATGGCAGAAAAATAAAATTAAGTTTATTGACCAGACAAAATTACCTTTGAAGTTAAAATATTTTTATGCTAGGGATATAGAATCAATTTGGCAGGCAATAAAGGCAATGAAGGTACGCGGCGCTCCGGCATTAGGGGCGATGGCCGCCTTAGGCGTTTATTTAGGCGTCAAAAATTCCAGGGCAAAAAATTTCTCGGGCTTCGGTAAGGAACTTAATAAGGTAATAAGTTTTCTTGCCTCATGTAGGCCTACTGCCAGGAATCTTTTTTGGGGTTTGGAAAGAATGCTTAGCGTTGCATCGAGTAACCAAGAGAAGCCAATATCGGTTATAAAAAAAATGCTCTTTAAGGAGGCGCAGAGTATTATTGAACAGGATAGGTTAATCTGCCGTAAAATAGGCTATTACGGAGAAAAATTGATTAAGAATAATGATAAAATATTAACTATCTGTAATGCCGGGATTTTGGCGACAATTGATTATGGAACTGCGTTAGGGGTAATTTATCGGGCAAAGCAGGAGGGAAAAGATATAGAAGTATTTGCCTGTGAAACCAGGCCCATGTTACAAGGTGCTCGTCTTACTACCTGGGAATTAAAGAAAAAAGGCATTGGCGTAACACTTATATGCGACAGTATGGCAGCAACCTTGATGCAGCAAGGTAGAATAAACAAGGTAATTACCGGAGCAGACAGGATTGCGCTAAACGGAGACACTGCTAATAAAATTGGTACCTATAACCTGGCTGTGTTAAGTTGTTATCATAAAATCCCTTTCTATGTTGCCGCACCCAAATCAACATTCGATTTAAGAATTAAGGAAGGAAAAGATATTCCAATCGAACATCGTAGTGCAAAAGAGGTCACGGAATTATTTTTTAAACGACCAATCGCGGCTAAGAATATAAAAGTTTTCAATCCCGCTTTTGATGTAACTCCCAATAAATTAATCACTGCAATTATTACCGATAAAGGTATCATAAGGCCGCCTTATATAAAGAATATTAAGAAGATGATAGCAACTAGAATAGATTAAAGATGGAGCTAAAGAAAGCGTAAAGTGTAAAGCTCCTGCCTCACCGGCAGGCAGGAAAAGCGTAAAGTTTCCGCCAGAATGATTTGGCGGATCCGCCACGTATTATGGCGGGAAAGTTTAAAACTGAAAACTTTTAGTTTTAAGTTTTAGTTTTACGCTCTACGCTTTAAGCTTTTCGCTAACAATATGTTAATAAGTAAGATAGGCGAATTTGGCTTGATCGAGAAGATAAAAAAAATGATTAAGACCGATTCTACCGTGATTAAAGGTATCGGTGATGATTGCGCAGTCTTAAGGTTTGATAGAAATAAATATTTACTCTTAACTTGTGATATGACCGTGGAGGGGGTAGACTTT
>JAPLLU010000020.1 GCA_026387385.1 Candidatus Omnitrophota bacterium | reverse complement strand
TAGGTAGGTTAGTGTATCGCGCAGCGTTGGCAAAAGGCTCGAAGGATTTAGATTTTGTAGCAGTCAATGATTTACCTGTAGGGACAAAGACATTAGCGCATCTTCTTAAATATGATTCTAATTTCGGAGCATTAAACGCGACGATTGAAGCAAAAGAAGATGCCTTAGTCGTAAATGGAAAAACACTTAAAGTATTAAGCGCTAAATCACCGGCTGAGATTCCCTGGAAGGATTATGGGGTTCAAATAGTGATAGAATCTTCAGGCGTGTTTACGGAGAAAGAAAAATGCATCGGACACATCTCAAACGGAGGGGCAAAGAAAATCGTTATTACCGCGCCTGCAAAGGGCCAGGATATAACAATAGTATTGGGAGTTAATGAACAAAAATATGATTCCCAGAAACATAATATAATTTCCAATGCCTCCTGCACCACAAACTGCCTTGCGCCTATGGCCAAGGTATTATTGGATAACTTCGGAATTAAAAGCGGACTAATGACCACCATACACTCTTATACTAATGACCAGAGGATTTTGGATTTACCTCATAAGGATTTACGCAGGGCACGCGCTGCAGCGGTTTCTATGATACCTACCTCAACCGGTGCTGCCAAGGCAATAGGAGAAGTCTTGCCTGAGCTAAAGGGAAAGTTGGATGGCCTAGCAATCCGCGTCCCTACTCCGGATGTCTCTTTGACTGACCTAACCTGTATTATTGAAAAAGAGGCGACAGTAGAGACGATTAACGAAGCCTTCAAAAAGGCTTCCGAAACCAGCCTTAAAGGCATACTTCAGTATCTTACTGAGCCGTTAGTCTCCAAAGATTTCTATGGTTCTAACTACTCTTGTATCCTTGATGCAGAATTGACCAAAGTTATCGATGGAAAACTCGTTAAAATAATGGGTTGGTACGACAACGAATGGGCATATTCTTTACGGGTTGTAGATTTAGTTCAATTTATAGTGGGAAAAGGGCTTTAATATTAGTAATAGATTTTTGAAAATGAAGGCGGGCTATCTAAATATGGCTCGCCATTATTTTTTACGCACGGCATTCACCTTATTATTGAGAATGTATTTTTTTAATAAAGCCTTAGAGATTTAACGATGAAAAACAGCTTTGCTGTCAATTCTGACAATCAACTCCTTTTTAGAACTTCTAGTGCTAAAACGCCAACTCCTATAGGCGGACATTTTTCCGTTGAAGATAATCAGTTGGTTTACTACATTAATGAGTCGGATTCCTGGCGCAGAGAATACAATTTACCCAGTAAGATGAGATTTAGCGGCAGATGGGAATTGAATTCCAATTATGACCTGGAGTTAATTTTAACGGAATCAGAAACCCAATATGCAGGCGAACGCCTTATTATTCACGGAAGAATTATCTCTGTCGAAAACAATTACCTAGTTTTTGAGGCGATTACAAAGAAGTTAGAGCCTAGCCTAGAAGATGAACCTGGCCTGTATAGTTTTCAGTTAATTAAGCTTTTAGGAACCTGGCAGGCAGATGAGAATAATCAACTTACATTTCTCGTGAAAAAAGATACTGTTTCAGATGTACTTACTTTGCAGGGCGCCTGGCAGATAAACCAGAATCAAAAGATTGCCTATAGTTACGAGAGGAGAGACTTTGCTAGCGGCCTTAAGTCTTCTGAGAAGCTAGAATTTGACGGTTTTTGGGAGATAGGGGAGTCGGATAAATTAAGATATATACTTAGCGGCAGCAGTATTTCATATTTTGATTTTCGCCTGCAGCTAGAAAGTAAAAATCTCTATCCTGCTAAAGGAATAATAAAATATCGTATCGGAATAGGCCTAAAAGCGATGGAAAGACCCAAAGAGAAGATAATCTCTCTTTTTGGAACCTGGAAATTCAGCCGCGCCCTTGGTCTATTATTTGAGATGGATTACGGAGAAGGCTCGCTCCATGCATTAGAATTTGGTGCAGAAGTAGTATTAAGCTCAAAAGATAAATTTACCTTCCGTTTAAAAAATCAGCATAATCAACCGCTCGGCTTAAGCCTTACCTTTACCCATAAGTTTCTTAAAAGCCACGATGCAGAAGTGTTTATCAGGTTAGAAGAACTTATAGGGAAAGAGGGGCGAGCCGAAGTAAGAGCGCACATACCTTTTTAACTTCTTTTAAAGCTCGCATAAGTTAAATCTAGTAATAATTAGAACAAAACCCCTTGTTTTTTTTACTCTTCATATTATAATATATTTTTAACCCGAAGAAGTCTTATAGAAGAGAACATCTTGATAAATAATGAGATATAGTAATTTTTCGGTGCACGTAACAGGGCTTTTTAAAATACTAGAAATATGCAATTTCTAGTATTAAGTTCCCAATCCGAAAGTTAAAATATGTTTAAGCATAAGATATATGGCTGGTTACCTGATATCCCCGATCAACGCGATTTGCTTTACAGTGACATTAAACCCAGGATTAGATTGCCCGCAAAGGTTGACTTGCGTAGCTATTGTTCTCAAGTGGAGCGGCAAGGAAGTCTGGGCAGCTGTACAGCTTGCGCACTTACCGGAAACCTTGAATTCTTGGATAACCGGCCGGATGCCGTCTATACTGATGTAAGCAAGCTTTTTATTTACTACAACGAACGGCTATTGCGTGGAAACGAAGACTACGATTCAGGAGCTTCTTTGCGCGACGGCATAAAAACTTTAAAAAAGATAGGCTACTGTTGGGAGAAGGGCTGGCCTTATGATATTGCGTGTTTTGCTCAAAAGCCCCCCAAGCGTTGCTACAACGAAGCCGACAAACACCGCATTACCTCATACCATCGTATTCATACCTTACCGGAAATGTTGGCCTGCTTTGCCGAAGGCTATCCCTTTGTTTTCGGCTTTGCGGTTTACGAGAGTTTCCAATCCAAAAAAGTAGAACGTACCGGAATTGTTAATATGCCTAAAAAGAGCGAACGGGTTATTGGTGGACACGCAGTTATGGCGGTAGGATACAATCAGAAAGAAAGGCGTTTTCTTATCCGTAATTCCTGGGGTAAAGAATGGGGTCAATGCGGTTATTTTACTATGCCGTATAAATACTTAGAGACTCTTGCAGCTGATTTCTGGACTATACGCAAGTAAGTATTTTCGTGAAATAATCTTAATTTTAAATTTGGAGGATTGCATGAATAATCAACAAATTGAGGCAGAAGATGAAATTAATCTAGCCGACTACATCAATGTGATTATCAAAAGAAAAACTCTTATCTTGGTTGTTTTTCTTGTTTTAGTAATTACTACAGCCATTAGAAGTTTTCTTATGCCTGAAGTTTATGAGGTCTCAATGATTATCGAACCACCTATCCTTGCCGTGACAAATGCAGGAGTGCAGAACTTCGATTCAGCTGAGAACATAAAAGCAAAAATCCAAGAGGGCGCTTTTAATAAAGCAATAATAAAAGATTTGAACTTAAAAGAAGATAATCTAAAGTTCGATATTGTGCAACCTAAAGACACAAGATTGATTAAAGTTAGTTTAGAAGCACGGGCTAAGAAAACGGCTTTAGGCTTAGCAGTTTTAAACAAATTACTGGAAAAGTTAAACCTAAATTACTCAAAGTTTATAGAAAACAAGAAAAACGCGATTGACGCTCAAATCGGTACAGTCAATGGCCAAATCAACGCAAAAAGAAATCAGATTAAGCTTAAAGAAGAGCAATTGAAGATACAGGAAGATAGAGAGCAGAGGTTGCTTGACGAAGTTAAAGAGACTAAGTCTAACTCTGAAAAATTAGTAGTTGGAAGAGGGGCTTTGCTAGAAAAAAAAGATAGCAAAGAAGATATTTCAGCTTTACTTTATAGTAATATAATACAGCAGAATATTGGTTATTCTATCCAACTGCAAAATCAGATTTCTGATCTTAGAGTTGGAAAAGAAAATGTTAAAACTGAAACTAAAAACTATGAAAATGATATCAATAGTCTTGAAATTGAGATAGAAAAATTAACAATTGAAAAAAATCAAATTAGCAATTTAGGGATAATTCAGGAGCCGCAAGTTTCTTTATATGCAATAAGGCCGAATAGAAAACAGAACGTCATTATTGGTGCTCTGCTTGGCCTAATGACAGGTGTATTTTTGGCTTTCTCTATGGAATGGTGGAAAGTTTCTAAAAAAACATAAAGTGTTATTAATTACAATGTGATAAGGAAGGGATAAATGAAAAGAGCATTAATTACTGGTATTACCGGGCAAGATGGTTCTTACTTAGCAGAATTTTTGTTATCAAAAGGATATGAAATACACGGAATTATAAGGCGGGCAAGCACTTTTAATACCGGCAGAATAGGGCATATTTATAAGGATCCCCACGAGCCGGATGCCAGGTTATTCTTGCATTACGGAGATTTAAGCGACTCAGAACAACTGGCCAATCTTATATATAACATTCATCCCAGTGAGATATATCATCTGGGGGCGCAGAGTCATGTCAAAGTCAGTTTTGATTTGGCAGAATATACCGGCAACATCACTGCATTAGGAACTACCCGTATTTTAGAGGCAGTTAGGAGAAGCGGAAAGAAAATAAGATTTTATCAAGCCTCAAGCAGCGAAATGTTCGGAGATGCCCCTAGCCCACAAAACGAAGAAACACCCTTTCATCCGCTTAGCCCTTATGCAACGGCTAAGGTATATGCCTATTGGATGGCCAGGGATTATAGAGAAGGTTATGGTATTTTTGCCGCAAACGGCATACTCTTTAACCATGAGTCGCCAAGGCGCGGCGAGACTTTTGTCAGCAGAAAGATAACCAAGGCAGTAGCTAATATTGTTAGTGGCAGACAAAAAAAACTTTATCTAGGTAACTTAGATACTAAAAGAGATTGGGGTTTTGCCCCTGAATACGTAGAAACTATGTGGGTTATCCTTCAGCAGGATAAACCAGAGGATTATGTTATTGGCACAGGCCAGGCGCATTCGGTGCGCGATTTCCTGAAAGAGGCCTTTGGCTATGTGAATTTAAACTGGGAAAAATATGTGGAAAAAGACAAGCGGTATTTTCGGCCGAATGAAGTTAAATTATTAGTTGCTGATGCCTCAAGGGCAAGAGAAAAGCTTAATTGGCAACCAAAAATAAATTTCAAGGAATTAGTAAGGATTATGGTTGATGCTGATATGGAAGCAATCGGCCTTAAGCCAATCGGCAAAGGAAACAAAATACTTTCTGAAAAATTAGGTGATAAAAGGTGGTTTAAATGAGTTTTTGGAAAAATAGAAGGGTCATGGTTACCGGCGGAGCTGGGTTTTTGGGCTCACGCGTAGTGAATAAATTAAAGGAGCGGGGATGTAAGAATATCTTTATCCCGCAGATTGAAGATTACGATTTAGTGCAAATGGAGGCAGTAAGGATGGCTTATCAAGAAGCAAGGCCAAATTTAGTCATTCATTTAGCCGCTGCTGTCGGAGGAATCGGGCTAAACCGTAAAATTCCGGGGAAGCTTTTTTATGACAACCTGATGATGGGTACACAGATGATGGAGATAGGGAGGCAAAGAGAGGTGGAAAAGTTTGTTGCCATTGGCACTGTCTGCGCCTACCCAAAATATACTCCGGTGCCCTTTAAAGAAGAGAACCTTTGGGCCGGATATCCAGAGGAAACCAATGCCCCATACGGCCTGGCCAAGAAAATGCTTCTTGTTCAATCCCAGGCATACAGGCGACAGTTTGGTTTTAATTCAATATTTCTTTTACCGGCTAATCTCTACGGTCCCGGCGATAATTTTAACCCTGAATCATCACATGTTATCCCCGCAATAATAAAGAAATGCCTTGATGCTATACGGGCAGGCAAAAAGGAAATAAAGGTCTGGGGAACCGGAAAGCCGACAAGAGAATTTCTGTATGTAGAAGATGCAGCAGAAGGGATAATACTGGCTACTGAAAGATACAATAAATCCGAGCCCGTAAATCTCGGCTCTGGTTTAGAGATTTCAATAAAAGACTTGGTTAAGCTTATTGCTAAGATAACTGCTTACAAGGGTAAAATCACCTGGGATGTATCAAAGCCTGACGGCCAGCCGAGAAGGACTCTTGATACATCAAAAGCAGAGAAGGAATTCGGCTTTAAGGCAAAAACTAGCCTTGAAAAGGGTTTGAAAAAAACTATTCAGTGGTATTTGAGTTTGAGTGTAAAATAGTTTTAAAACCGTCCTCATTAACAATTTCTCCAAGTTATAATGCGTTATATTATTCAAAAGCTAGATAGCTTTGTCCGGTCTAATCACAAGCGATTTCAACGTTTAGGCCGTGAGTTCTTTTGGATTTCATTAGGACAGGTAATAGCGCTTTTTGGGGCACTTGTAGGCGTGCGTCTGCTCACCGGTGTATTGTCGCCACAAATTTATGGGGAGCTGGCTTTAGGGATGACGCTAGCTACACTCGTAAACCTGGTTCTGTTTAGCCCGTTAAGTAGTGCTGCGTTGCGTTTTTTCTCCCCTGCTTGCGAGAAAGGTGAGCTACCGTCATTTATGATGGCTCTACGCAGGATGTTCGTGCAAGTTACGGGGATCGTGTTTCTGCTTTTAATTGGCACAGGTGTGTTTCTGCTGTTAACTAAACAATCAAAATGGTTGTGGTTGGGTGCAGCTACATTAGGCTTCTCACTTTTTTCGGGTTATAATTCTGTTCTAGATGGTATACAGAACGCCGCACGGCAACGTCTGGTTGTGGCATGGCATCAGGCATTGGCCTATTGGGGACGGTTTATGATAGCAGTGGGTTTAGTTATGTGGTTTGGCGCAATCAGCTCTTTGGCTATGTTGGGATACATGATAGGTGCCCTCCTGGTTCTGCTTTCCCAATTTTGGTTTTTTAAACGTAAATTATTACCCACGAGAAACTTATCATCCAGTATAAAGGTTTTGCCTTGGCATTGGGAAACTAAAATGTTCACCTATGCCTGGCCTTTTGCCTTATGGGGAATCTTTACTTGGGCGCAACTGGCTTCTGACCGCTGGGCCTTAAAGATATTTACTGGTACACGAGAAGTAGGTCTATATGCGGTTCTATATCAACTCGGTTACTATCCTATCGCAATTTTCAGTGGACTTATTACGCAGCTGGTGGCACCAGTGTTCTTCCAGCGGGTTGGCGATGCATCCGATCCGTCTCGAATGTGGCAAGTTCATATACTCAACTGGAGGCTGACAGTGGTAACGTTGTTCATTACGGGCATCGCCACATTACTCGCTTTTTCCCTGCACAGATCTATTTTTAGGTATTTGGTAGCGCCTGAATACCGTGAGATTTCGTGGCTTCTGCCAGGCATGGTGTTGGCTGGTGGCCTGTTTGCTAGTGGTCAATGTGGTAGCATTATTTTTCAGATTGGAATGGAAACACGTTCTTTACTTTTGCCGAAAGTGCTGACTGCTATCGTTGGAGTGCTGCTGAATATTCTTGGAGCGGCTTATTGGGGCGTGGTGGGTGTAGTGGCTGCCAGCGTCATTTTTTATTTTTCCTATACGCTTTGGATATTGATTCTCGTTAGGCTGCGGTATAAGCTATTGGTGAGCGGGGATACGACTTTCTTAGGATAATCAAGTAGACCGACATTGATGAGGTCAGCGTTGCGCAGATTTATATGAAATACTGCAATACTAAGTTAGGTTTAATGCTTAATATCGGTTGTGGATATACCAATACGCCAGGAGACTGGATAAACATTGATAATTCCTTTAGCGCCATACTTGCTCGCTACCCTAGAATTAAAAAATTTCTAAGCAGGATAAAAGTTATTCCTAAAAGACTCTATGATTTGCCATGGCCAAATAATATTACGGTGTTAGATGTACGGAAGGGGCTGCCTTATAAAGATAAGACAGTAAGATATATTTATGTTTCTCATTTTCTTGAGCACCTTTCTAAAAAAGATTGTGAATGTTTTCTAAGGGAATGCTATCGGGTGATGATGAAGGAAGGGATTATTAGAATTATAGTTCCTGACTTACAAGGCTTGAGCCAAAATTATATTAACAAAATTAAAGGAATTAAAAAAGACGCAGCTAATATTACTTCTCCTGCTGATGAATTTATTGAACGACTAGGATTATTTGATAGGGCAGGAGAAGATGACTCTTTTTTAATTAGATTTGTAAAGGTTCTCCAATCAAATAAAAATATTCATAAATGGATGTACGATTATTACTCATTAAGTTTAAAATTAAAGCAAACTGGCTTTGTGAGAATAACTCAAAAAGAATATTTAGACAGTGCAATAGAAAAGATAGGCATTCTCGATAATCCTGATAGGTTTAAATATAGTCTTTGTGTTGAAGCAAGTAAGGCGTAAGATGATAAAAAAGCAGAATTAATTACAAACATCATTACCCTTACTGGATTCCTGTATTCAATAAAATGCCAAAGGATTAGGGTATTTTGAGTTGTTATTGCGTAATGAAGAATAGCCAAACATTTTCGCCATTCCGTGCTCTTGAAATCACGGTGTTGTTTCTAGTGTTTAAACGGTTGGATACTACTAATCAGGTTTTTTAAGCGATACGTAAAGCTAAGCCACTACGAATTTATATTGCTGATGATGGGTATTGGATTTATATAGATGTTGCTTTCTTCAAAAAGTAAAAATTAACTAAATGGCACTACTAAGGCAATGCAAAAGCTTAACTAAAGATGGAACTGAATCTGTAAGTTGTCCTTCATGTAATTCATATCGAATAGCTTATATCGGTAAAATCCCACGGATGAGCATATGTGCTGGAAACATTTTGCCGATTTCATTCCTTACGAGTGGGCATCTTTTAAAATGTTTAAAATGTAATTTGCAATTCCGATGGCCAAGGTTTAATAAAGATCTGCTAAGAAGAATTTATCAAGTAGGAAATCCAGAAAACTGGCAATATGAATTTAAAAACAGAAAAGATTGGCAGATGGCTGCAGAGTGGGTAAGTGAAAAAGTAGCAGTTGGTTCTATCTTAGATATTGGATGTTGGGATGGTAAGTTTTTAGAAAGTTTAAAAAATGGATTAGGCCTTTATGGCGTAGAAATAAATTCATATGCTACTGAAAAAGCTACTTCAAAAGGTATAAAAATAGTCGCAAGAGATATACATGAACTGAATAATCCCGCAATGGAGTTTGATGTTATAACTGCTTTCGATTTTATTGAACATGTAGAAGACCCCTTTAAATTTATTTCTTTAATATCTCGATTGACTGGGGAAAACGGCTATATAATCATATCTTCCGGAAATGCTGAAGCTATAACACGGAAAATTTGTGGAAGTAAGTATTGGTACTGTACACTTCCAGAACATATATCATTTATAAACAAGTACTGGTGTGATTTTGTTGCTAAAAAATTAAATCTTGAAATTGCCCATGCTGAAAAGTTTTCTCATGCTGGAGGGATTACATTTAAAACAGTAGTTTCAGATCTTATTAAAAATCTAACATATATATTCTGTCCATCTCTGTTTTGTGTATTACGTAAGATAAGGCGTATTTACTTTAATAATGGTAGTAATTCAAATAACATATACGAGCATCCTCCTTCATGGTTATCTGCAAAAGATCATTTAGTAGTGATTTTCAAAAAGAAATAATAAAATGCAAAGGCGACAGGTTCTAATAAATGCAGTAATGTCCGTAGTTCAGACTGTAGTAATTAGTGGTGTATTATTTATTTTGTATAGATTCTTCCTGAAGACAATTGGCGTTGAACAATTGGGTATATGGTCTCTGGTGCTCGCGACTACATCAATAACTCAAATAGCAAATTTAGGACTTTCAGGAAGTGTGGTAAAATTTGTAGCAAAATATGTTGCCCGCGGTGAGGAGGAAAATGTCTGTAGTGTTATTCAGACCGCTGCTATTTCAGTTAGTGTTTTTATAGGTATTATTCTTCTTTTTGGCTATCCTGTAATGAAATGGATTCTCAAAAACATTATTCCTCTTGAGTCCATTCGCTTAGCCATTGAAATATTACCTTTTGCCATTTTTTCTTTATGGATCACTATGATTGTAGGTGTTTTCCATTCAGGATTTGACGGGTATCAACGGATCTATATTAGAAATCTTCTCCTGATGAGTGGCGCAATATTTTATCTGGTCCTGTGTTTCATATTTGTACCTCTTTATGGACTGATAGGATTAGCCTATGCCCAGATTATACAGAATGTTATAATTCTTTTCAGTACTTGGATTTTGCTTAAAAGATATTTACCCATGCTTCCATTTATTCCTTATAAATGGGATAAAAACTTATTCAGGGAAATGATTAGTTATGGTATAAACTTTCAAATGATATCTGTAACAGTCATGTTTTATGACCCAATTACGAAAGCGCTTCTGAGCAAATTCGGTGGACTGTCTATGGTAGGATACTATGAGATGGCTAATAAAATGATAATACAACTTCGTGCACTTATTGTTTCTGCAAATCAGGTACTTGTTCCAGCTATTGCGGATTTGAAGGAGAAAATTCCTGAGAAAATACAATCGGTTTATCTCACTTCTTATCAATTACTCTTTTATCTCGCAGTACCATTATATTCCTTAATCATTGTATCTATACCGATTATATCAAAATTATGGATTGGGCGTTATGAGAGTGTTTTTGTGGATTTTGGAACTTTACTTACTATTGGTTGGTTTTTGAATGTATTAAATGCCCCAGCTTATTTTGCAAATTTGGGTATTGGAGAACTTCGCTGGAATGTGATAAGCCACGTCACGATAGGAGTATTAAATGCTGGCTTGGGGTTTCTATTAGGAGTATATTTTGGTGGCACAGGAGTAGTGGTTGCATGGGTAGTTGCCTTGGCTTTAGGTAGCAGTTTAATTTATTTATCCTATCATATTAGAAATAAAATTCCTTTGATTGAATTGCTACCAAAAGCAAGTAGAGCAACCACGATAGCATGTTTGCTCGGTATTTTATTTAGTATCTTAATTCAGTATAAATTCAACCATATTTTTAATACAATAGTATTAAATAGTTTAATTATTTTTATATTCTCAACAATTATCTTTTTTCCCTTCTGGCTTCACCCGATGCGAAAACGCTTGATGGGATGGATTACGCATGAACTATTGAATGGCGGAATGAGGAGTTAATCTAGGCCTCTAGAGCACAAGAAGTATGATGTAATGTTTCATTAGTCAAGGTGAATTTAAGTTTGGATCGGCTCTTTGTTAGTGGGGTCAGCATACTATGACCTCAAAGTGCCTAGGAACTCGGTTGCACTTTTTTAAGAACCGATACAATTTATAGCTGTAGCTTAAATCAAGAGGAATTTAATGAACTTTGAATTGTATGGTCTACTATATTTGGTTGAAGGTGAAAAAAGCTTAGTGAACGCCCACGTAAAGAATTTTCAGCAACAAATTAAATTGTACGTTCAAAACGCAATTGGACTTTCTGCTTCTTTGAGACAAAGGGGCATAAAATTCACATTGTTAACTAACAGGTTGGATTTTATTTTTGACGCCCTAATTGGAATCGGGCGAAAAGATGCTTTACATATTGAAAAAATCAGTTTTCCCACTAAGGTTCCTAGTGGCATACGTTTTTATTCAGCACACTTCGTATTTGATGTTTTTCGATATTTTTCTTCACTCAGCATTGACAGGTCTCCGTATATTGGATTTTGTGATCTAGATGTGAGAGCTATAAACGAAATTCCCGAATGTTTAATAAACATTATAAGAGATAAGATACCTATGTGTTATGACATTACAGACCAAGTCATACCTGCTTATGGACACGATATTATTATCCGTGATATGGAAAGCATTTCATGTGTCAATAGCGAAGGAAGGTGGTTTGGGGGGGAGTTTATTACAGGCTCTCCCGCTTTTTTTCTGTCACTTATAAGTGAGATTGATAATTTTTTTGAAAAATACATTAGTAAAATTGACGTTCTGTGCCATGTGGGTAGTGAAGTTTTGATATCAGTTGCGTTAGAACAAATTCGAAGAAAAGGCACATATGTCGCGGATGCCGGAACATTAGGAATTGTTGGCAGATATTGGAGCGGAAAAACGTTACATCACCAAAAGCCATTTGACTATTATAAAAACTGCTTCTTGTTACATCTTCCTGGCGATAAGAAGTTTCTTGCATCAATGGCAAATATTGAAACATTAGAAGACTCTCAATTTATCAAGAAATTGTTGATTAACAAAAACTCTGTATATACGAGTGGTAGGAAAATTTTAAGCCGTCTTTTAAGAAAATAAATAGTTATAACCCACAATCGAACAAGTTGTTTTAACAGCGGCTTTCTCTTAAGAACCGGTACAACTTAAAGGGGTGGGCAGGTTACTAAAGCTTTAGAAATTAGAATGTTTGATTTAGAATGCTTGATGTAGAATACTCATGGAGTTAGGTTAGTGATATCATTACTTTTGCTTATACTTTTAGGTCTTTTATTTACATTTTTATTAATAAATCCATTATGGTCTTTTTATTTATGTGTGTTTATTGCCGGAACATATATTACAAGTTGGCGTGAACTTAAAATACCCTTTTCAGGGTTTTTAATTAATCCGTATGATCTTGTATTTATAACATTAATTTTTTCTTTTTATTTGCGCTCTATGATAGACAAAACTTATTTTAGAGTTAAAATAAAGAATTTATTTTTTCTTTTAGTTATTACTTTATTTTACGCAATAGTCAGTGGATTTTTAGGAGCAAGAAATGGGAATAAGCTAGTGGATATTTTAAGAGATTTTAGGATATTTTTCTTTTTTTTATCAATGGTGTATATATCAACATTTTTTTTCAAGTCCATGAGAGATATTGTCTTATTTGGCAAAGTCCTTATTGCAATCGGTATTTTAATTTCCATCGAACAGTTTGGATATTTTTTAGTCCACCTAAATGTAGCACATGTTTCGGAAACGCGAAACATAACGATACAAGCGCAAATAATACCTTTTTCACTGGCTTATTTATACTGTTTTCGAAACAGCTTTAAATTTTCAATTCTAAATAAATTCTGGTTTCTTGTTGTGTTCCTTTACCTTTTTGCTATATCCATATCTTTTACAAGAAGCATATATGTACAAACATTGCTTACATTATTTTCAGTCATTGTCATGTCATCAAAGACACCCGTAAGTTCGATACTTAAAATGATTGCTTCACTAACTTTTTTTGTTATTGTTTCGGGGTCAATTTCTAAATTTCTTTGGCAAGCTGACATCAATCAAGGGGCTATCCAGCGCTTGTCGCTCTTTTTTGCTGGTTCTAAAGATGTGGCTGTTCAATATAGATTATCTGAGTTTTCTTATGCTTTCAAAATGTTTCTGAGCCATCCAATTTTTGGTACAGGACTCGGAAGCAGAATTATCTTTTTGAAACCCAAAAGCCAAGAGATGGAAGTGGCATTATTTTTACACAATTCTTTCCTCTGGTTTCTTGTGAAATCTGGGGTCGTCGGAACATTATTAATACTCTGGTTTTATCTTAAATCCTTCATAAACATATTTAAAATTATTTCCCGAGACGTTTTTTTTAAAAAGTACAGGGCATTTTATTTATCTTCGATGTTACCTTTTGTGCTCATCAACTCATTTTCAGGGAATCTTTCTTATGCCCCTTTTTTAATTTTTCTCGGAGTGATGATTGGACAGTCAATGTCAGTTTATTATTTGGAAAAAAAGGTAGCTTATCATGGTAGCGATTGTACCTAAAGCGTTTTTATTTTAAATAAATCTCTTATAGAAATGTATAATCCCAAAGTTTCAATAATAACCCCGTCATTTAATCAGGGCAGGTTTATTGAGGAAACAATCTTAAGTGTTTTAAGTCAAGACTACCCTAACATTGAATACATAATAATAGACGGAGCTTCTACGGACAACACATTAGAAATATTTAAAAAATATTATAAAAAAATAATCTGGAAATCAGAACCGGATAACGGTCAAACACAGGCAATTAATAAAGGATTTAAAATGGCAACAGGAGAAATTTTGGCATGGCAAAATTCCGATGATACTTACCTACCCAAAACAATAAGTATTATTGTAGATTTTTTTTTGAATAATCCCAATGTCGGAATGGTTTACGGATATTTTAATTATATTGATGAGAATGGCGATCTCCTTTTTACAAAAAAGATAATAGATTTCTCTTACAGACAGTTTACCTGCGGTAGATTCCACCCTGTCCAAGCAACAGTTTTTTTTAGAAGATCAGTATTAGAGGAAGTGGGTTATCTTGATGAAGATTTTCACTATTCTATGGATACAGAATTTTATTGCCGGATTGGAAAAAAATTTATAATAGCCTTGATCCCGGAAGTACTGGGGACCTTCCGAATTTATCCACAAAGTAAAACCGGGCAGAAGGCAAGCAAAAGAAGATGGAGAAAAGAAGAGCTAAGAATAAGAAAAATCTATGCCCCGGGAATCATAAATAAATTTTTAATTGTTTACTATTTACTTCGGGCTAAAATAGCTTACTATTTGAAATATAGAAATAAGTTAAATAATCATCTTGAGCAATGAGATTGTTAAGGATGTAAAAATGAGAAAGAAAATCGTACTAATCACAAATATTATTGCTCCAAATATAATTTCTGTATTCAATGCAATATCCGATCACCCTGAGGTCGATTTAAAAGTTATATTTCTCGCAGAAAATGAAACTAATAGAAAATGGAATATCTATTGGGATGAGATTAAATTCAATTATAGTGTACTAAAAAGTTTCTGTATATTTATTCAATCATGGGAAATGCCCATTTATTTTAATTTTGGATTTTGGAAAACGCTAACTAAGTTCAAACCGGATGCCATTTGCGTGTCTGGTTATCATTATTTGGTAACGATAGAGGCATTGCTATATGCAAGAATCAACGAGATACCCATTACCCTTTGGTCAGAGAGTCATCTATTGAGCGGCTTCATTAAAAACTCCCTAGCAGACCTTTACAAAAAGAATATTATTTCGAGATTCGATTCTTATATTACTTGCGGTACAGCAGCCAAGAGACAGAATATTTATTATGGAGCGAAACCCGAAAAGATCGTTATGGGTTCTAATTCGGTTGATCTTGAGTGGTTCATGAAGAAGCATAAAGAAATACAGGATAATGAAATTAGTCAGATGAAGAGAAAATATCCTTCCAAGAATATTCTTTATGTTGGAGCATTTATCAAACGCAAAGGTGTTATCAGTCTCATTGCGGCGTTTGAAAAGTTGGATATGGCTAATGTTGGGTTGATTTTGGTTGGGGAAGGGAAAGAAAAAGATAAATATTTGAAATACATTAAGGAGTATAATATAAAAAATGTTTTCTTTGAAGGATTTGTTCAGAAAGAAGATATAGTTAAATACTATAAATTGGCAGATGTTTTTGTGCTGCCATCATTTAATGAGACGTGGGGATTAGTGGTGAATGAAGCGATGGCTTGTGGCTTACCGGTGCTTTCTTCTAAATATGCTGGAGTAACAGAAGATTTAGTTAAAGAGGGTGTAAACGGGTACAGCTTTAGTCCAAATAAAATAGATGAATTGGTTGAAAAATTGAAATTTATCTTGAGTAATAATGAATTAAGGGAAAAGATGGGAGCAAAGTCGCTAGAAATTATAAAAGATAAAACAGTATGGAATTATGCTAACAAAATATTAGAAGCAATTGAACTTGCATTGCAAATGGGAGGTAATAAGAAGAGACGATTTCAGAAATGATTTGTCATAGAATTCTCGATTATTTGTTTATTATCATAAAGAATAATATCAATGCATTTTAGTGTATAGATAAGAGACAGAAATGAAAATATTAATGATTAACAAATACCATCATATAACTGGTGGTGCAGATACTTATTATTTCCAACTAAACAAACTTTTACGAACTAAAGGACACGAGGTTATTGAGTTTTGTCTAAATCATCCCCGGAATCTTAGCTCGGAATATTCAGAGTATTTTATAGCTGGTGTAACTCACGAGAATTGGAAAGAGGCAAGCGCAATCGAGAAGGTTAAAGCTTATATAAATGCCATCTATAACCTTGAAGCAAAGAGGAAGATAGGGCTTCTAATTGAAAAGACAAAGCCGGATATCGCCCATATTCATAATATTTTCTATCAGATTTCTCCTTCAATACTTGAGCCGTTAAAGAAAGCAAGTATTCCAATAATTCAGACGCTTCATGATTATCAGGCTATTTGTGCCAGCAATAATCTTTGCATCAGAAACCAGGTATGTGAAATGTGTAAAGGTGGAAGATATTATAATATTTTAAAAAAACGCTGTTACAGTAACAGTTTAGCAGCAAGTTTTTTAGCATTCTCAGCAAAAGTAGTTCACAGTACTTTTAAAATCTATCACCAAAAGATAGATATTTTTATTTCGCCAACTCAGTTTCTCAAAGACAAATTTGTTTCTTGTGGGATTGACGAATCAAAGGTAGTGATCATTCCTCATGCAATTGATTTAAGCGAATATAAACCAAGTTATAATCTTGGAGATTACGTTGTATTTGCGGGAAGATTTGTTAGACAGAAAGGTATCCTGACGCTAATAAAAGCCTTCGAGTCGCTCCCTATCAAATTAGTTCTTTTAGGAACGGGTGAATTACTACCCGAGATAGAAGATTATATAGATAATCACAATCTGAAGAATATTAAATTGAGTGGATTCCTGAGAGGAAAAGAATTTCAGGAGATTATTAAAGATGCAAGGTTTGTTATTGTTCCTTCTGAATGGTACGAAAACTCTCCGTTAATAATACATGAATCGTTTGCTTGTGGTAAACCGGTTGTAGCCTCCAATATTGGCGGGATACCAGAACTTGTTACAGAAGATGTAGGTTTACTGTTTACTCCTGGCGACGTAGAGGATTTAAGGAAAAAGGTAATGGCTCTTTATTATGGTGATGAATTAATAAAATTTTTGGGGAGGAATGCTCGTAAAAAAGTAGAAGATCTTTACAATCCTGAAGTTCATTATGAGAGGATAATTAAGTTATACTCGGATTTAATTTCATGAGTGAGAAAATTAATAATAAACAAAGGCACTTGAATTATTACAAAGAAGAAGATAATGAACAATTCGAAATAAATCGTCCGCATAATTCCGGGCAATTTTATAATTTTTTAATCAATTATAAGTTTCAGAAAGCATTAAAAGTTTTGCCTTTTCCAATTAAAGGTTTGTCTGTTTTAGATGCTTGTTGTGGTTCAGGGATGGTTTCTGAATATTATGCCCAAGAGGGAGCGAGGGTAGTTGGGACTGATTTGTCTTCTTGCGCTGTCGAAAGAGCGCGCCTTAGAAGTAAAAGTTATGGTTTTTATGCTGAGTTTAAAGAAGCAGATGTGGCTAACTTATCCTTCCCGGATAATAGTTTTGATATAGTTTCTGTTCATGATGGGTTACACCATCTAAGTGATCCTAAGAAGGCAGTTCGAGAGATGGTCAGAATTGCCAAAAAGGCGGTTATTATTATTGAACCGGCTAAGGCATTAATAACTGAACTTTCTGTTCTGTTGGGATTTTCTCTAAAATACGAAGGCTCAGATTTTGTTTACCGGTTTAGAAAAAGTGAAATAATATCATGGCTTAAAGAAATTGGAATTAAGAAAATCATTATTAAGCGATATTTAATGTATTACCCGCATAAACCCGGTAGGGTATTTAGAATTTTTGACTTTCTACCATTATTTTATTTCATAAAAATTATTTTTTACTTGACAAATCTTTTCTTTGGTAGATTAGGAAACAAAATTCAAGTAATAGGTTTAAAATGATAATCCTTGTATACGGAATAAACTATTATCCAGAACTTATAGGAATAGGCAAATATACTACTGAATTATGTCAGTATTTAGCTGAAAAAGGCCATAAGGTAACTGTAGTAACAGGTTTTCCTTATTATCCTGAATGGGAAGTTAAAAAACCGTATAATAAAAAGTTATTTATGGTAGAAGAATATCAGGGAATTAAAATCAGGCGTTCATATCTATATGTACCTCGCAAAGTTACACCGAGAACTCGAATCTTGCATGAACTTTCTTTTATGATTTTTTCCTTCTTCAATTTGCTTTTTTCAAGGAGACCAGAGTTGCTTATTACTATTTCACCTCCTCTGGGATTAGGTTTGGTGGCTTGCGCAATTAGCAGAATCAAAAATATTCCTTTTCTCTTTCACGTTCAGGATTTACAACCCGATACCGCTGTTGAGGTTGGAATGTTGAGAAGCAAAACAATACTAAAATTGCTTTATAAGTTAGAGAAGCTAGTTTATCTACAGGCAGCAAGAATTAGCGTGATCAGTAATAAAATGAAAGAAAAAATTATTCTAAAGGGAATTAGTAAACAAAAAGTCATTTACTTTTCTAATTGGGTAGATACAGAATGTATAACACCTATGCCTAAAATCAACAACTTTAGAAAGCTAAACAAATTAAACGATAAATTTATAGTCCTGTATTCTGGTAATATTGGTATAAAACAAGGATTAGATGTTGTACTTGAAGTAGCAAAGAAAACCAAGGATAATAAAAAGATTATTTATGTTATTGTTGGAGATGGTGTATATAAGAAAGAACTCCTCGGCATATATAGAAAATCGGGATTAGAAAATATAATATTTCTCCCGCTACAGCCAAAAGAAATTTTGCCTTATATGTTATCCGCAGCTGATATTTGCCTGATCCCTCAACAAATGCGCATGACAGATGTCACTATGCCATCAAAGCTTTTGGGAATAATGGCAAGCGGCAGAGCTGTCATTGCCGGAGCCAATGCAGGGACCGAACTTTACAATGTGTTAAATGATTCCGGTGCTGGTCTGATAGTTGAACCTGAAAATCCTGAACAACTTCTGAAAGCAATAATGAAATTATACAATGAACCGCAGGAATCCGAAGGATACGGTAAAAAAGCAAGAGACTATGTAGTTAACCATTTTTCAAAAATTAACGTTCTTAAATCATTTGAGCGCGATGTATTCACGGAGTTCAGGGTTCATTAGCTACTCCAAAGTTGATATCTCTTTCGTTATTTTTTCTATAGTCCATTTAAGCATCTATTGTGCGCTTATTTGTTAATAGGGGAGCAGTATATTTGTTTAAAAATGGATTTTCTGTGGTATAATCAGATTCATGTTTCGAGACAAAAAATATGTACATTTTACTTACTGGACTGTAGATATTCTACTAATTGGCCTCTCATTTTACCTGCCTTATTACCTAAGATATAATCGTAGTCTTATTATAAACAATTTTCCTTATTTTAGGGATTATTTTTTATTATTTTCCATTTGGGGATTAAGCCTAATATTTTTCCTGAACAACCATGCCCTTTATGCAACAGATCGTTCTTTAACCATACCAAAAGAAACGTGGAGAGTAATTAAATGCGTGATTTTTTCTTCTGTTTTGGCAGGATTAGCTATATTTCTTCTACGGATGGTGATGTTTTCTCGTCTTGTGTTTGGTTCAAGCAGTATACTTCTGATTTTAAGTTTGTCACTCTGGCGGGTGGTTAAAAGAATTCTTATTCGATATCGTATTACTAAAGGGCATTATAATATAAATGTCTTAATTGCGGGTGCAGGTAGTGCGGGATGCGCCTTGGCTGAAGAAATGAGAAGTAATCCCTACTTAGGTTTTAAAGTTGTTGGTTTTGTAGATGATATTAAGGTCGGTAAGGTCTTAAATTATGATATCTTAGGAAAGATTAATGATTTAAAGGATTTGATTCAGCAGTATTTTGTTGATGAAATTTATGTTACCATTCCTTCTGAGCGCAAGCGGGTTTCTGAGATTTTGACGCTGGGGGTAAAGATGAAGAAAACAGTGCGAGTTGTTGCGGATAGCTTTACCTTCCCTTTTACTCAAATGAAACTGAACTATATCGGACTTATTCCTTTAATTAGGTATATCGATGGCGGTGAGCATGGAACGGAAATGTTTATTAAGAGGTTTTCAGATGTGTTGGGTGCGGGCGTAGGATTGATATTATTTGCGCCCATATTTGCGTTTATTGCCTTTTTGATTAAACTGGATAGTCCAGGGCCTATATTTTATATCTCTAAGCGCTGCGGTAAAAAGGGCAGGTTATTTGATTTCTACAAATTCCGTTCAATGGTAATGAATGCCGATGGCCATAAAGAAGCCTTGCGCAGCAAATCCGAGGTTAAGGGGCCTGTATTCAAGATAAAAAACGACCCGCGCATTACCGGCTTTGGAAGACTTTTGCGCAGATATAGCTTAGATGAGTTACCTCAGTTGATTAATGTTGTAAAAGGAGATATGAGTTTGGTAGGTACTCGACCACCAACTCCTGATGAGATGGCTAAATACGATATCTGGCAGAGGCGGCGCCTAGATATTAAACCGGGCATTACTTGTCTTTGGCAGATAAGGGGAAGGAGCGAGCTGGGTTTCTATAAATGGATGAAGTGGGATTTATGGTATATTGATAACTGGTCATTTGGCTTGGATTTGCTGATTCTCTTATGGACAATCCCGGCGGTTTTAAAGAAAAAAGGAGCATATTAGTTAAACTGTTTAATTGGTAAATTGTTATACTGCTAGGCTGTTAATGAAAAGAGAAAAAATAATAAAAATAATGGATAGAATAGTCGAGTATTCTCTTTATGGATTGATATTTTTTATCCCTATTTCCAACGCAGCAATTGAGATATTTGTCAGTTTAGCTATATCGGCTTTTATTGCTAAGAAGATTCTTCAGTCAAAGTTTATTTTTAGAGATAGCTCCATTTCCTCGGACTCTCTCGGGACGAGTCAAAGACAGTCCCTGTTAAGCACGCACTTATTTCTTTTGTTCTTTATTATCTTTTGCGGGCTCTCTTTAATTAACAGCGGTTGTTATCTTCAAAAAAGCCTGAAGGCATTGGTTTTTAAATGGTTAGAGGGTATTTTTATATTTCTTATGGCTGTGGATGCCTTATCCAGCCGACAGCGCATAAGAAATGTTGTAGCAATTTTTTTAGCGGTGGGAGTCCTTGTTGCGGTTGACGCTTTTTTTCAGCGATTCTTAGGGATAGATTTTTTACGGAAAAGACCAATAATGCCGATAAGGGAGGGAGTGTATGCTATTACCGGGCCGTTTAAGCATTATAATGGCCTCGCTGCCTATTTATCTTCTGTTTCGTCTTTAGCTATTGCTTTATTTTTAGCAAAGACGAAAAAGATGATTTACCGTGTTGGCTTATTTTTGTTGATAGTTTTATTAGGCCTTTCTGTTTTATTTACCCTTTCTCGCGGAGGTTGGTTAGGTTTTTTATCTGCAGGATTGTTAATGTTATTCTTATCACGTAAATGTAGGGTCATTTTACCGTTCATTTGTATTTTTATACTTTTGGCAATTCTGGTTCCGTGGATCAGAAGAAAAGCAATGTTTACCTTCCAAGCAGGAGGGGATGCATACAGATTTGCTATATGGGAAGGCGCATGGAAGATGATCAAAGAGAATCCCTTTCTTGGTAAGGGCCTGGGCACATTTATGGATTATTTCAAGCAGCATACTTCTGGTTTAGGTACCCAGTATGCGCACAACTCTTTTTTGCAGATTTGGGCTGAGGCGGGGATTTTCAGCTTATTGAGTTTCCTGGGGTTTTTAATTTCACTTTTATATTCATGTATAAAGGCATTCAAAAAAAGTCAGGATTTCATCCTTCTTGGCCTCATCTGCGGTATATTCGGCTTTCTGGTGCATAGTTTTTTCGATAATCATCTTTATTCGTTGCAGTTGTCAGTTTTGTTTTGGTTTATGTTAGGATTAGCAGTGGCCATAATTAAATTAGAACCGGATGTTAGTTTATAAGATTAAGAAATAGGCGGCGTAATAGCGAATTCAAGCGAATTCGCTATTTTTGTGCATTTTTGGTATCAAACTGCTACAGGTCTCAGGCTACAGGCTTCAGGAGTTGAACTAAAAATATGAATCATATTTTTGTTTTTGCAATTATAACCATAGGAGCAAGCGGGATAGTGGCGCAGGTCTTAATCTTGCGCGAACTCCTGGTAAGTTTTTACGGCAATGAATTGATTTTGGGCATAATTTTAGCTAATTGGGTCATTCTGGAAGCTTCAGGAGTTTATCTTGTTGGTAAGGCCATTGATAAGATTAAAAATAAAATAAGCCTGTTTTTTATCTTGCAGATAGCATTTTCAATTTCCCTGCCGTTATCCGTTTATCTATCGCGCGCCTTTAAGAGTGTATTAGGAATTCCGTTTGGGGAGGGGATAGGGATTCCTGCAATATTCTGGGTTTCGTTTTTTGTTATCTTACTCCCGGGGTTTTGCCACGGGGCATTATTCAGCACACTCACTAAATTGTTTTCTTTACCCCGTCCCTTGAGTCCGATTGGAAGAGTATATGCCTTGGAGACTATCGGAACAATTATCGGCGGCGTAATCCTGACTTATCTATTTATTCCGTATCTAACTTCTTTTCAGATCGCCTTTATAATAGTTATAGCTAATCTTGCCACTTGTTTGTTTTTCTTTAACTCGCTACAAAAAAATACTGCCTTCTTAAAATATTTAGTTCTTATTGCCTTAGTGTTTTTTATATTTTTAAGCGGAAATTCGGATAAAATTCAACGTTTTTCTGTAAAAAAGCAATTGGGGATGCAAGAGGTTTTAGATTACCGTAATTCTGTTTACGGAAACATCGCGGTGGTTAAAAAAGAAGGGCAGTATACTTTTTTCCATAACGGCACACCCGTAATTACTGCGCCGTATCCGGATATAACCTTTGTAGAGGAATTCGGAAATCTACCTTTGTTATTTCATCCTGAACCTAAAGACGCGCTTATCTTAAGCGCAGGGGCAGGGGGATTGATTAATGAAATGCTTAAGTATCCCCTAAAGAGTATTGATTACGCAGAGCTCGACCCAACGATGATTAAAATGCTAAAAAAATATCCTACGGATTTAACCAACAGGGAGTTAAGTGATAACAGGGTGAACATTAAATATGGTGACGCCAGGTTCTTTGTTAAAGCCACTCCTAATAAATATGATTTAGTTTTAATCGGGGTATCTAATCCTTCTGATTTATCCAGCAACCGCCTTTTTACCCAAGAGTTCTTTTCTTTGGCAGAAAAGAAGTTAAGTCCAGGGGGGATATTGGCACTGTGGCTACCCGGCTCATTAACTTACCTAAGCAAGCAACTAAGAGACCTTAATTTTAGCGTATTAAATGCACTTAAGGATACTTACAGTTATGTGCGGATTATCCCGGGAGATTATAATATTTATTTGGCCTCAAATGATGAGTCTATGCTTAAAGTTAGCCCTGATTTAATAACGGAGAGAATGCTCGAGCGCAATATTAAAACTAATATCCTTATTCCGTCTTACTTGGATTACAGGTTAGATAAAAGATGGCTTGAGTGGTTTATAAAATCATCCGTAGGTGCGACAAAAAAAATCAATAAAGACTATACGCCTTTTGCAGTATACCAGATGCTGATTTTGTGGAATAAACAATTCACTCCAAAACTGGCAAATATTCTAGAGATATTAGGAAGTTTAAATTTGAAGGTAATTCTTTTAGCCATATTTGCGCTCACAGTTATTTTCTTTCGCCACAAACAAGAGCAGTCAAAGTTTAGCATTGCCTATTGTATAGCTACAACCGGTTTTTTCGGTATGCTGATAAATTTGGTTTTGATATTCAGTTTCCAGGTAGTTTACGGTTATTTATATTACGCGATAGGAATGTTGATCAGCGTTTTTATGGCGGGTATAGCAGGGGGAAGTATTTTTATGAGCCGAAGAATAGAGAAAATTAAAAACAGGATAAAATGGCTTATCAGCTTAGAAGCCGGGGTAATTATTTTTTCTTTCCTTATCGCAATTATAATACTTGAGATTAGCAGCCACACTGGATTTACATTTTTAATATTCCTTTTGTTGTTTTTTATTTCCGGCCTTCTGATGGGCTTAGAGTTTCCTTTAGCAGCTAAAATTTACTCAAAAGAAAGCGATAAGGTAGGCGCTACGGTAGGCCTGCTTTATGGCTCTGACTTGATCGGCGGCTGGGTGGCGGCAATTTTTGGCGGGATAATATTTTTGCCTATATTGGGGCTTTTTAATACCTGTATGGTTATAGTTGCACTGAAATTGGGGAGTTTGGGATTATTAGTAGTTGCGAATAGAAGGTAGAATTCAAGCTGCATGATTCAGGATGCAGGCTTCAGCAGGCCACATGCTACAAGTTACAGGCTGCAAGTTTAGTTAGGAGTTTGCCTGCCTGCCGGCAGGCAGGGAGTTATGAGTTGGGAGTTGGGTGGCAGAAGAAAGCTGCAGGATGCAGGCTTCAGGCTGCAAGCTGCAGGATTCAGGTTGCAAGTTCGTCTCCTTACTTCTTTAATTTGAATATATTATGATAGATTCGTAAAATTTGATTACCAAGCGAAAAAAATGCTTGACAAATATGGGGTTATATGATAAAAATTAACAAAGTAGGTTATACCACTGGAGATGGTTTTAATTTCAGGCGAAAGGGAGGTGGTAAGTTTAAAACGCTTAAAGCCAAATAAAATCCGGTGATATACATATATATAGTAAATCTCTAGGAAAAGATATAAACCTAGTTAAATAAAATATATTGAAATTTTTTTAAGGAGGAAATACAAAATGAGTAAACGCTTAATAATAATTCTGGCTGTTGCGTTCATGTTAGGCTTAAGCCTAGCAGCATACGCAGAAGTCCAGAATGTAAAAGTAAGCGGCGATATTCTCATGCGTGCAATTAGTAGAAGTGATCTTACCTTGAATCCAGATGTTAATAAATACAAGGCTAGTGGTATAACTTCTCAAGTGCGCGTAAGAGTGGATGCTGATCTTACTGATAATGTTTCCACAACTATCAGGTTACTTAATGAAAGGTCATGGGGCGATCAACTCAACCCGATGGATGCAGTGTTAACCGATGAAGGAGTAGACGTAGGAGATCCATGGGACATTTCCAGCCCGTATGCTGATTCATCCTGGCTTGGTTCTGAAGACTTTGAAATAGACCTAGCCTATGTTACTTTAAAAGAGTTCCTTTATTCACCTTTGACTTTAACCATTGGTCGTCAGGAGCTCAGATTTGGCAACGCCTTGATTATCGGCGATGTGGACACCAATATGCTCTCCAATTCTTTTGCAATTCCTTTGGACCTCAGCCTAAAGAAGTCATTTGATGCCATCAGGGCTACCTTAGACTATACTCCCTGGGTTCTTGATTTAGTCTATTCTAAGATTGCAGAACACGATGTTTGGTGGGCTACAAATTTGTATAATAATAGGCCGCATGGAGAAATGGAGAGAAATGATACTGACCTTTATGGCATAAATGCCAGCTTGGATACGAAGAATGCATTAGGTATCGAAGGAAAGTTGGACCTTTATTACTGGCTACGTAGGAACTTGTATGGAAACAGTATGTGGGATGGTAATTACAAGAAAGATGAATGTAATACCATTGGAGCCTTGCTTACCGGAAAGATTCTTAAAAACTTGACGGGAAACATTGAGTATGCCTGGCAGTTCGGATATGTACCCTATGACATCACATACATGAACGATGATAATGCCAAGCGTCAGGCCTTTGCTATACAGGGAGGTTTGAATTATATGATTCAATCCGAGAAATACAAAGATAAGTCACCTATGGTCGGCATCAAGTATACCTATCTTTCCGCTGACAATAAAGCTGACGGTAAAGCTACAATGTGGGACCCGATGTTTGAGGACCAAACACCTAATAACCTCGTGAATGCTATGTTTCCGAATACTGGCACACAGAATATTAATATTCTGGGAAGTATAAAGCCTACGGAAGATACAACCTTAGCCATAAACTACGGTTATTACTGGTTGTCTAAGAAACCAAAAGACAATGGTGTTATACCTGCAATTTATGGTTCTTCTCCATCGAGTGAGTGGACACTTTGGAATAACGATGGCAAGAGGGCCCTTGGTAGTGCCTTAGACTTAACTGCTACCTATGATTATACTGAGGATGTGCAATTCGGCTTGACCTTTGGTATGTTTGCACCTGGTAAAGCATTGAAAGATGCTGAATATGGTAGTCACCCAGACGGATACGAAGGAACTGCCACCCAGTTAATTGGTTCAATGAAAGTTACCTTCTAAGTCAACTTATGTAGAGCACAAAAACCCTCGGGGGAGCAATCCCCTGAGGGTTTTTTTATCGTATAGCGTATATCGTATTTCGCATATCGTTACGACATACGCCATACGCCATACGAAATACGATGTTATATCTCGCCTTCATCTTCCACATGCACCAGCCCTACTACAAGAATCTCCTGACCGAGGAGTCAGGAATGCCCTGGGTGCGCTTGCACGGGGTTAAGGACTATCTGGATATGGTGAAAATCCTGGATAAATACCCCAAAATTCAGCAAACCTTTAACCTGGTGCCGTCTTTAGTAGAACAGATAGAAGATTATACTAACCGCACAGTCAAGGACAAGTTTTTAGAGCTTTCCTATAAGCCGGCAACAGAACTTTCCGGCCAAGAAAAGAGTTTTATTTTAGATAATTTTTTTAAGAGTAATACGGAGAAAATAACTGCTACCCATCCGCGCTATTATGAATTGTATCTGAAAAATCAAAAGAAAGCGAAATTTGAAATTCAGGACTATTTAGATTTACAGGCCTGGTTTAATCTGGCCTGGATTGACCCTTACTTTAGGGCTGAGATGCCGGAATTGACTGATATTGTAAATAAAGGCAGGTTCTTTAGCGAAGAGGAAAAACAGGTGGTTTTGGCAAAACAGCTTGAGATTTTAGAGGATATTATCCCAACATACAAAAGGTTTATGAATAAAGGGCAAATTGAGGTCACCATAAGCCCATATTATCACCCTATATTACCTTTGCTTTATAACATTAAAATCGGCAAAGAAGCCCATCCTAAGACCGTTTTACCTAAAGCCCAATTTAATTATCCTGACGATACCAAGGCTCAAATCAAGGACGCAATTCAATTTTATCAATCCAGGTTTGAAAGTTTACCACAAGGAATGTGGCCTTCGGAAGAATCAGTGAGCGAGCATATTTTACCTCTTATCATTGAATCTGGTATAAGCTGGATAGTTACTGATGAAGCAATTCTATTTAAGTCCCTAAAAAAGAAGAAGAGGGATACTGCGTTAATTTATCAGCCCCATTTACTCAAAAGAGAAGAGGGGAGTTTAAATATTATCTTTCGTGACCGCAACCTTTCGGATTTAATCGGGTTTGTTTATGATAAATGGCAGGCTAAAGCTGCAGTAGAAAATTTTATGCAGCACCTAAAGAATATTTCCGAAACTTTTAAAAAAGAGGATATCCTCGTTACCATTGCTATGGACGGTGAGAATGCCTGGGAGTATTATACTAATGACGGGCATGATTTCTTGGAAATGCTTTACCAGAGGTTGTCCGAGGCTGACTTTGTCAAAACCACGACGGTTTGTGAATATCTTAAAACTCACCCTGCTGAATTAGAGATTAAACGTTTAGCCGCTGGTTCCTGGATATATGCCGAGTTTTCAAAATGGATAGGCAGTCCCTATAAGAATAAGGCCTGGGAATGGTTGGCAATGGCAAGAGAAGAACTGGGAAGCTCCAAGCTCCAAGCTCCAAGCTCCAAGCTAGAGTTGGCATGGAAACAAATCTATATTGCAGAAGGTAGCGACTGGTTCTGGTGGTATGGGGAGAACCACGAAGATTTTGACCAGCTCTTTCGCATGCATTTATCTAATTTTTATACCCTGATCGGCAAAGAAATCCCCGACTATCTAAAAACCCCTTTAAATATTTAGCTATTCTTAAGCTCAAGCCAAGAAAATAATAGGGATAAACTGATTTTCCACCGAAAAAGTGGACACAATGAAAAGTTAGCGTTTCGGGCGCATTCAACACTCGGTTACTTGAGCCATTTTGAGTACGAAAAACAGAAATTTTCTCTAAACAATTAGTCCACTAAAGAGGGAAAGGTCAATACAAAGTTATTATACTGACAGGTTAATAAAAAATAAACTATGAAGAATATCTGTGATGTTGTGGAAAACTGGTGGGATTATTATTTGGTCAAATATGGACTTAGAGGGAAAACAGCTCTGATACTAAAAACTAAACCCGATCAAATAACTACTAATTGGGATAGGTATATTTTTAAGCGCATAAAAGGCAAACTAAAAGTAATTTTTAGGCTAATCAAAGAAAATAGAATTGAATACGATAATAAGTCCGATACGATGGTGATTTATTGCCAAGACAAAAAAATAAAAAAGAAACTTCAATTAAATATTGAAGTCGTAGAAAATATTGAAAGAATATTGAATGTATGTGGAGATTTTGAAGAATATAGTAACGATCTGTTTATAGTAGAAATTGTAACTGGAATAAAATTTCTGATAAGAAAAAATATCGGATCTGATTTCTTAGCTCTGGAAAAAGGCTTTCTAAAAAATGAATACGATGCTCTATATCCTCTTCTTAAAGGAAGCATAGTATTAGATATAGGTGGCTATATTTGCGATTCATCTATAATGTTTTGTATGAGGGGCGCAAAGAAGGTATATGTCTACGAACCCCATCCTATTTTATACAAAATTGCATTGATGAATGTGAAGCTAAATAAATTAGTAGATAAGATAGACATCAAGAATTATGGTGTTGGAAAAGAAGAATCTAACAGTTATGTCAAGGAAGATAAAGAGCATGCAGCTACCTCGAGTTTTGGTTTGCATGAATGCCCCAATGGCAAAGAAATAATGATAAAAATTAAACCACTACAAACAATAATTGAAGAAATAGATAAGATAGATGTAATGAAGATGGACTGCGAGGGTGCTGAATTTGATGCTATACTCTCGTGTCCATATGCTTATCTAAAAAAAATAAAGATTATAATTATTGAATATCACGCTAATCCATTCCGATTGATAGATTATTTTGAAAAAGCAGGATTTGAAGTGCAAATTAAAAAGGAAAATAGAAACATGCCTACCTTAATTGGTATTTTATTCGCATCACAAAAAGAATACATAAATCTTACTAAACAAGAAGAACTTAAAACATTTAATAAAAATTAACACGTAGATAACTCTCTTCTCTACATCTGATCTCCCTCCTGAAAAGTGGACACAATGAAAGTTGCGGTAAGGGGGGGGTGGTGGTGTATTTAATGTTCGGTTACTTGTGTTCTTTTGAGTACGAAAAACAAGCGTTACTATCTTAACAACATGTCTACTAAATATGGGAAGTGCAGACAACCATTAGTTTCGGTAATTATCCCTACTTATAATCGCGCTGATCTTTTACCCCGGGCCATTGAATCTGTCCTGAACCAGACTTATCAGAACATAGAATTAATTATTGTTGATGATTGCTCCCAGGATAATACGCAGGAGGTAATTAATAATTATCTTAATAAAGATAAGCGCATTATCTCTTTAAGAAATAAAAAAAATGAAGAGCAGTCTTACTCTCGGAATTTGGGCATTGAACACAGCCGAGGAGTTTTTTTGGCGTTTTTAGACGATGATTGTGAGTATCTTCCTGATAAAATGGATAGAGAGATTGATTTAATGAATTCACTTATTACCAAGCCCTCCATTATTTATAGTAATATGTGGATACAAAAAGAAGGCGCAGAAACAATGTTACCTTTGAATAAAAAAAGTAAACTATTAACACAAAAAGATATATTTAGTTGTAGGTACACATTTATGGAACCGTCAACTTGGTTTTGTGATAAGGTGGCTATAAAGAAAATAAATGGCTTCGATACCAAGATTTATGCTTTTATAGATATAGACTTGTTAATGCGGGCGCTTTTGGATGGGCAGAGAATATATTTTTTAAACCTGCCTTTAACTATTAAGTACAGAGTGGAGGGAGTATCCACAGTTAGTATCGAGTATATATCGGGAAAGGAAGTATTCTTAGAGAAACACCGCGCTTTACTTAAAAAACATAAAAAATATCTATCCCGGTTTTACTATGGTTTGGCTAAGGATTTCTTAAGATTGAAAGAATTCGATAAGGCAAAGACTTATTTTTGGCAGGCATTCTTATTAGAACCAATTAAAATAGAATATCTTTTTAAAAGTATTTACCCCGTAGAAAGCCACGCCATATATGAGCAATAATCTAAAAAGTAAAGATGGGCCGTTTGTTTCAGTTATTATCTGCACACAAAACAGAAGAGAATATTTAAAAGATTACTCATTAAGCTCTGTACTTGAGTCGTCATATCCGAACTATGAGGTGATAGTAATAGACGATGCTTCCAAAGACGGCACGGAAGAATTCTTAAATACCTATAAAGACATTACTGGGCGCCTTAAGGTAGTAAGGAATAAAGTCTCCAAAGGTACATCTTATGCCAGAAACGTCGGTGTTTTCCATGCACAGGGCGAAATCATTGCATTTATCGATGACGATTGCCTCGTAGATAAAAATTGGCTAAGCGAGTTAGTTACCACACATTTAAAAGATGAGACATTAATGGCTATTGGAGGGTTCAGTTATGACGGGCACTCAGATAAGAAGGCTTATTTTCCATATGATGGTATATTCGGTTGTAATATGTCTTTTAAAAAAGAAGTATTTAATAGATTCTTATTTGACAAAAACATTTTTTTTCACAGAACTTCCCATCATGAAGAAACAGACCTCATTAACAGGATAAAAGACCATGGCTTCAGGACAGGATATGCTAATAAGGCTGTAGTGAGGCATTTTAGCGCACCGGCAGCGTATAGGAAAATAAATAGCAAAATCGGAAGCCATGTAAATTGGATTTATTTTAAAGCCAAAAAACTGCCTTTGGCGCTATATTACTATAAACTCTTCAAAAGATCTTATCAGATGTATAAAATAATCAAAAGATTGCACAGCGAAGGCGTTCTGTCTTTTTTGAATACCTGGCGCGAGATAATCTGGGCTAATTGCGTATTACTTTTTGAGTTGCCTCTTAAAGCAAAGTTCGCCAATTGGCATGAAGAAAGAGCGTTTATTAAAGGGGTAGAGAGGTCTACTGTTTTGAATTTCCGCCACATTTTTTTATTTAAACCGCCGTTATAAGATAAATAAGCACGCCTTGCGTTTTTCCTAAGCCAGCAAATACTTTGCGGTTATAATAGTTCTCAGGGGTCCCTGTGATGAACTCTTCAAGTTATAATTTTCACTTGCCAAACCGGCTTTCAAATAGTATCATATAATATTAACTTTTTAGGCCCATGGTTCGACAAGCTCACCATTGGGCCAGTAAACAAAAAATTAGACGGGCCCATAGCTCTCCTGCTTCGCCCTTGGACATGGAAAGCAATGGTAGGGCTTCGCAGAGATTCGCTATGGGGTGGTAAAAACGTAGATTTTGGGGCCCATAGCTCAGTGGTTAGAGCAGGTGACTCATAATCACTTGGTCCGGGGTTCGAATCCCTGTGGGCCCAGATACATAATTTTATTTTTGGGTATGCGGGGTTCGCCTGCCTGCCGGCAGGCAGGAATCCCTGTGGGCCCAGCGATTGGTTAATCGTTAGTAGTTATTCGTTAATCGATTAACCCATAACCATTAACCAAAAGGGCGATTGGCTTCAGCCCCGCATTCAGTCTTAACTAAATAAGATTGCGGGGCTCCTCGTAATGCGTAAAACGCATTACTCGTCGTTGGTTAGAGGCGTTCGCCAATCTTATAGCGGATAAGGTAAGCGGGCGATTGGCTCAGTTGGTTAGAGCGCTACATTCACATTGTAGAAGTCAGAGGTCCGAATCCTCTATCGCCCACCAGAACTGATATAATTGGGTGACTCTAATTTAGAGGTCAGAGGTCCGCCTGCCTGCCGGCAGGCAGGAATCCTCTATCGCCCACCATGCAATAAGTAGTGATTTAATTTTATGATTAACTCAATAATATGCAGAAGATAAATTTAAAGGCACAGCTGGCTAGTTTAGTGCAATTACAAAAGATAGATACTGAGATATACTCTTTAAGATACGAAAAAGAAGCTAAACCAGAAGAAATTAAAGCCCTGGAAGCAGCTTTTGAAGAAAAGAAACAGGCCTTAACAACGCTTGAAAAGGCCTCCTTGGATTTGCAAAAACAGAAAAAGGAAAGAGAATTAGAGCTGGGCTCTAAGGAAGAGGAGGTAAAAAAACTACAGACTCAATTATACTCTTTGAAGACCAACAAGGAGTATCAGACCATGCTGCAGCAGATAGGCTCAGTAAAAGCCGATATCTCAGTCATAGAAGATAAGATTCTGATATTAATCGACCAGGTAGATAAGGCAAAAGCTGAAATCGAGCGCGAGAAGCAAGGATTACAGGAAGAAGAGAAAGTGCTCAACTTAAAAAAGAAAGATATCCATGATAGGATAAAAGAAATAGAGGACCGCATTTCTCAATTAGATTCACAGAGAAAACAGATTACGCCCAATATCGATGATAAAGTCTTAGGGCAATACGAGAGAATTTTAACTAATAGAGATGGCCTGGCAATAGTTACTGTAAAAGATAATTCCTGTCAGGGTTGCAATATGTTTGTCCCGCCGCAGGTGATAAATGAAATAAAGATGTACGAGCGCATAGTCACCTGTGAGGTCTGCAACAGAATACTTTATATAGACGGTGAAATAACACTATGAAGGAACTCGAAATTTACATTGACGGTGCATCTAAAGGTAACCCGGGACCAAGCAGTGTAGGGGTAGTTGTATGTCAGGGCGGCCAGACTATTAAGAATATATCCAGTTATATCGGAAATGCAACAAACAATATTGCCGAATATACCGCCTTAATTTACGGGCTGCAAGAAGGACTGATGCTTAAAGCCGAAAGTATAAAGGTAAACACCGATAGCGAGCTTCTATACCGTCAGATAAAAAAGATTTATAAGATCAAAAGCCCTAATATAGCGGGATTGTATAATCAAGCATTGCATCTTATGTCAGCTTTTAAAAGCGTCTCGATTAATCATGTTACTCGTGAGAAAAATAAAGGAGCTGACAAGTTAGCCAATAAAGCAGTAAAAGAAGCGCTAAAAAAAAGATAGAGTTATATTCGTTGGTTTTTTCTTTGACAAATTGGGCAGGTAGAAAGTGGTCGCCCCACACCAACTTCAATTAGCATATGCTGATTGCGAAAGTAGTGTGGGGAGGAAAGTCCGAGCTCCTTTAGGGCAACGTAGTGGGTAACGCCCACCACCTGAATTTTAAAGTTCAGGGCGGATCAGAGTCACAGAGACGAGCCCGGCATTAACTTGTCGGGGGTGAAACGAGACAATCTCTACGTGGAGTAAGGCCGAATAGGAGATGAGGGATGCCCGTCCCGGTTCCCGCATTTTGCGGGAGGACCGCTTCGGCGGGAAAAAGTCTCGGGTAGGCTGCATGATTCTGATAGTAATATCAGAGCTAAGAGAAATGACCATAAAGGAAGCGGATATTCGCATCCAAAACAGAACTCGGCTTATTCTGCCTGCCCTGCTAAAAAGATAGTCGACAGACGACAGTCAACAGTCCACAGAAAACTGTGGACTGTGGTCAGTGGACTGTGGACTAAACATATAATATAGGGAGGGTTAAAATGTCCGGTCATTCAAAATGGAAGACTAATAAAGGCAAAAAGATGGTTGCAGACGCAAAAAGGGGAGCTACTTTTACTAAAGTTATTAAAGAGCTTACAGTGGCTGCGCGTGAAGGCGGTAACCCTGATACCAATATCAGGTTGCGCACAGCAATGACTAGGGCAAAAGAAGCTAATATGCCTTTTGATAATATTAAGATGGCAATAAAACGCGGCACAGGAGAATTGCCGGGAGTAGTTTACGAAACTGTGATGTATGAAGCGTACGGCCCGGGAGGAGTAGCAATTTTAATTGAGGCTCTTACCGATAATAAAAACCGCAGTACTGCCGAGATTCGTAATATCGTGTCTAAAAAAGGCGGTAACCTTGCAGGGGCTGGTTCTGTGAGTTGGATGTTTACCAAAAAGGGTTATATATTGATTGAAAAAAGTCAGATCAAAGAAGAAGAACTGATGTCCATTGTTTTAGATGCGGGGGCTGAAGATTTCAAATCAGACGATAAAAATTATGAAATAACAACCTCTCCACAGGATTTAGAAAAGGTCAAAGAAGTCTTGCAGGCAAAAGGGATAAAATGGCTTGATGCAGAATTGACCATGATCCCTTCTTCTTCGATAAAAGTAACTGGTGGCGAAGCCAAGCAGGTATTGTCACTGGTTGAGGCATTGGAAGAGCACGATGATGTGCAGCAGGTTTATGCCAATTTCGATATCCCCGATGATATTCTGGAGCAGATGGCTGCAGGCTAAATATGATAATCTTAGGGATTGATCCGGCCTTAACTGTTACCGGCTACGGAGTAATTGTCGTAAAAAAGAATATAGCGTCTTTATTAGAGGCGGGGATAATAAAGACTTCACCTAAGCAAATATTGCCTGAACGTTTAGACAAGATATATAAAGGAGTAACGAGGCTTTTAGCCGAAAATAAACCCGATGTTTTGGTATTAGAAAAATTGTATGCGCACTACCGGCATCCTACCACTGCTTATCTCTTAGGGCAGGCTCGAGGCGTGATATGCCTGGCGTGTGCAAGAGCAAATATTCCTTTGGCTGAATATGCGGCTACGCAGGTGAAAAAGGCGGTTGTAGGAAAAGGCCTAGCCTCTAAATATCAGGTTCAGCGCATGGTAGCCAATATACTTAATATTAGTACGTTGCCTAAATATACTGATATAACCGATGCCTTGGCTTTAGCTATTGCGCATAGTTACACCTTAAGGTCAAGAATACTTAAGGACATAAGTTACGGAGCCAGGAAAGCGACATAACTTATAGTGTGTTCCTTGCCTCACCGGTGAGGCAGGCGTAAGTTAAGCGCTCATTATAAATGATTGCTAGAATTTCAGGAAAAGTAATTGAGAAAGGAGAAAATTATTTAATCATTAATGTTGGGGGAGGAATCTGTTATGAGGTCTTGCTTCCGTCTACGGCTATGCAGAGGTTGGATGAGAATATATCCAACGATGGATCAATCACTCTTATAACTTATCATTATTTTCAGGTTGAGCCATCCAGGTCTACCCCGGTATTAATCGGCTTCCTGAATGAGATAGAAAAAGAATTCTTTGAGGTTTTTATTACGGTTTCCGGTATAGGGCCCAAGGCAGCTCTGAAAGCATTAAGTAGGCCGATATCTCTAATTGCACGTGCTATAGATGAAGCAGATGCTGATTTTTTAAGGTCTCTACCTGGGATAGGCCAACAAAGAGCCAGGGAGATCATTGCTAAACTTCAGAACAAGGTGAGTAAATTCGGACTTATTCAAGATGGTAAAATAAAGGCGCGGAAGGAAAAAACCAGCGATATCGAAGATGAAGTCTTATCCCTGCTTGTGCAGTTAGAGTATAAGAGGCCTGAAGCCTCGATGATGATAAAAAAGGCTCTAGAAAGGAATCCCGGAATAACGACAGCAGAAGAGCTTTTGAATGAAGTTTATAAACAAAAAAAGACTAAATAACAATGTCTTACGATAACACAAAAGCGGTGATTGAGGCCCTGCTCTTTGTCAGCGAGAAGCCTCTGACCTATGAACAGATAAGGAGCGTATTGGATAATTTAGATACCGCCCAGATTAATAAAATTTTAGAGGAATTAAAGTCTGAGTATGAGAATTCAAACCGCGGCGTACGCATCGTGCAGATAGCCGGTGGTTTTCAGATGGTGACTCCTCCAAACCTCGCTACTTTCTTGAAGAAATTATACAAACAACGCAATGCAGAAAGAGTATCAAGGCCTGGATTAGAGACCCTGGCAATAATAGCCTATAAACAACCTATAACCAGACACGAGATTGAACTTATAAGAAACGTGAATATCGACGGCGTAATTAAGAGCCTTGTGGATAAAGACCTTATTCGTGTTATGGGAAGAAAAAAAGCTCCGGGCAGGCCAAAGGTTTACGGAACAACCAGGCAATTCTTGGAATATTTCGGATTAAGATCTTTGGAGGAATTACCTAAGACAGAAGACCTTGGTAAGCTTTTAGATAAGAAGGAGGATCAAGATGATTCTAAAGAATCTACGCAGACAGATTGATAGTATAGACAAGAAAATAATCGAACTTTTAAATATGCGCGTAAAACTTACCTCAAAGATAGCTAAGCTTAAACGTCAGAAGGGCCTGGCTCTTTATTCTCCGGACCGCGAGCGCGAGGTTTTAAAAAAGGTTACTGCAATAAATAATGGCCCATTGGCCCCGAGTGCTGCCTTGGCCATATACCGCGAGATTATGTCCGGCAGCCTTTCGTTAGAAAAGCCTCTTAGAGTAGCTTATATGGGGCCAGAGGCAACCTTTTCTCATCTGGCAGCCCTAAAAAGATTCGGCTCACAGGTTGAGTACATTGCCTGTGAAGGGATTCCGGATGTGTTCTTGAAAGTAGATAGAGATAGCGTAGATTACGGCGTGGTTCCAATAGAAAATTCGATTGAAGGAGCAGTTAGCCATACCTTGGATATGCTTGTGGATTCAGACTTAAAGATTTGCGCTCAGGTGATTTTATACGTATCGCATAATCTCCTGGCTAATTGTCTTATTTCTAAGATAAAACGTATATATTCTAACCCGCAGGTATTTGGGCAATGCCGTATCTGGCTTCAGGAAAATTTACCGACAGTTGAAAAAATAGATGTTTCTAGCACTACAGCCGCTGCCAAGATCGCCGTGAAAGAGAAGAATAGTTCCTGTATTGCTTCATCATTGGCAGGCAAGGTCTATAAGTTAAAGACAATCGCTAAAGATATAGAAGATTCGCCTCACAATATTACTCGGTTTTTGGTAATAGGAAAAAATGACGTTGGGCAAACCGGCTCTGACAAAACCTCGCTTATTTTTTCCGTTAAAGATAAAGTAGGCGCTTTGCATAATATGCTTCTGCCTTTCAAAAAATACAGGATTAATCTTACTAAAATTGAGTCCCGGCCATCAAAGAAGAAGGCCTGGGATTATTACTTCTTCGTAGATCTGGAAGGGCATAGGGATAATCTTCGAGTTAAGAAAGCTCTTACGGAATTAGAGGGCATGTGCAGGTTCTTAAAGATCCTGGGCTCATATCCGGTCGGAGAATAAAAGGAAAATTAAAATGAGTTTAATAAAAAATAGCATACTAAATATAAAGCCTTATATGGCAGGTAAGCCCATAGAGGAAACGAAGCGCGAACTTGGTTTGAAAGAAGTTATAAAATTAGCTTCCAATGAGAACCCCCTGGGCGCTTCCCCTAAGGCACTACAGGCGATAAGAAAGAATGTATCTGGCATCAATCGCTATCCAGACAGCCAGGGTTTTTATTTAAAGAGAAAGATTGCCCAATATTTGAAAGTCCAGTCCTCAAACGTAGTCTTGGGCAACGGCTCGGATGAGATTATCGACATTATTATAAAAACTTTTGTGGAAGAAGACGAGAATATTATAACCGCAGATACAACATTTTTAGAATACGAAATAATTTCCCAGGTAAATAACCGTAAAGTTATTACAGTGCCTTTAAGATATTTTAAATATGACTTAGAAGGGATCAAGAGAAAGATAAACAAAAAAACTAAATTGATATTTATCTCTAATCCAAACAATCCGACAGGCACATACGTTACAAAATTTGAACTTGAGGATTTTATGGTTGACTTGCCTCGAGATTTGATATTAGTATTAGACGAGGCGTATGATACATTTATCGATGTCGATGATTTCCCTAAAAGCCTACAATATTTAAGCGGCCAGAATAAAAATATTATTGTTTTAAAAACTTTTTCTAAGGCTTACGGTTTAGCCGGATTAAGAATAGGATATGCCATAGCTTCCTCTGATTTCGCTTCTTATATGGAGAGAGTGAGGCAACCGTTTAATGTTAATCTCCTGGCTCAGGTGGCTGCAACTGCGGCATTGGATGACAGAGACTTCTTACGTAAAACCAGAAAAGTGATTTTACAGGGCAGAAATTACCTCTATGAAGCCTTAAATAAGCTGGGAATAGCTTACGTGCCTAGCGTAGCCAATTTCATCCTGATTGATGTGGGTAAAGATAGCGTAGGCCTGTTCCGTGATATGCTTAAATATGGAGTAATTGTAAGGGATATGAAACAATACGGACTGAAAAATTTTATCAGAGTGACTATCGGCACAAGAAAAGAGAATGAGAGATTTATCAAGGTGCTAAAAAAAGTATTATGAGAAGCGCAAAGCTCCTGCCTGCCGGCAGGCAGGTAAAGCGAAAAGCGAAAAACTTAAACTCAAAACTAAAAACTTTTAGTTTTAAACTTTAGTTTTACTCTTTGCGCCTTACGTTTTAAGCTCGTGCTTTCTGCTTAATTTTTGTAGGGGGGTGGTAAGATGATTATAATATTGAGGCCCGATGCTACAGAAGAACAAATAAATCACATCATTGAAAAAGTGCAAACTTTAGGGCTCAAGCCGCATGTTTCAAAAGGCGTAGAGCGCACTATTATCGGCGTTATTGGTCCTGAGGATGTGCTTAGAGTTACTCCTTTAGGGGTTTTTCCCGGAGTAGAAAAGGTTATACCGGTTTTAGCGCCTTACAGATTAGTTTCCAGGGAGTTTAAGTCGCAGGATTCAATCATCGAACTCGGTAAGGGCATCAAGATAGGGGGCAAAAAGGTAGTGCTTATGGCAGGCCCTTGTGCTGTAGAGGACAAGGATTCGTTATACGAAATTGCAACTGAGGTCAAAAAAGCAGGCGCCACGGTATTACGCGGAGGAGCGTTTAAGCCGCGGACCTCGCCTTATAGTTTTCAGGGTTTAGGGCAGGAAGGGCTCAAGTATTTAAAAGAGGTGGGAGATGAATTACAGATGCCCATAGTCAGCGAAATAATGGATACCCGCGATGTGGAACTGGTAGCCAAATATGTGGATATTTTTCAAATCGGTGCGCGCAATATGCAAAATTTTAATCTCCTGAAAGAAGTAGGAATGACAAATAAACCGGTTTTATTAAAACGCGGCATGTCCTCAACTATTAAAGAACTGCTCATGTCTGCAGAATATATATTAGCGGGTGGTAATTTTAACGTTATATTATGCGAACGCGGAATAAGGACATTTGAGGATTCTACGCGCAATACTTTAGATATAAGCGCTATACCTGTAGCCCAGCAACTTTCTCATCTTCCGATAATTGTTGACCCCAGTCATGCCGCAGGTAAATGGGGCTTGGTTCCAGCGCTTTCTAATGCTGCCATCGCAGCAGGAGCTGATGGCTTGATTATCGAAGTGCATGGCCATCCTGAAGATGCAGTGTCTGACGGTGAGCAATCGCTTTTACCTGCTAACTTCGCTCAACTCGTTTGTGAAATGAAAGTATTGGCAGAGGC
>JAPLLU010000126.1 GCA_026387385.1 Candidatus Omnitrophota bacterium | reverse complement strand
ATTTCTCCCGAAGGTTTTGCCATAAGGCCGCGCATACCTGCCAACTGCCTCACCTGTAACCGGGAGCCTCTTGCTCCTGAATCAGCCATCATAAATATAGGATTAAATGGCTCCATCTCTTTAAAAAGCAGGTCTGAAACTTTATCGGTAGTATGAGTCCAAATATCAATGACCTTGTTGTAACGCTCTTTGTCAGTAATAATACCTTTGTGATACTGATCCTCAACCTTAGCTACCTCTTGCCTTGCTTCTTTTAAGACTTCCGGCTTTGCCTGGGGAATCTTTAAATCATCTATGCCGATAGATCTCCTACGACACCCTTATTTAGCTCTTTGTTTACAAAACCAAAACCTTCGGGTAATATCTCATTAAATATAATCCTGCCTACCGTAGTATTAATAATCTGTTTTTGAGTGATGATTTTCTTTTCCTCTAAATCCAACAGGACATTTACTCTTAATTTTATCCTGGCGTGCAGATCGAGTTCCCTGTCTTCGTAAGCTGTAATTGCCTCACCTGTATTGGCAAATATTTTGTTTTCTCCTTTTGCCCCGGGTTTTTCTTTAGAAATATAAGAAGCCCCTAAAATGATATCTTGAGTAGGGCTTACAATCGGTCGGCCGTCTGCAGAAGAAAATATATTGTTTGTGGAAAACATAAGTAACTTTGCTTCAATTTGCGACTCTAAGGAGAGCGGAATATGCACTGCCATCTGGTCTCCGTCAAAGTCAGCGTTAAAAGCAGTACATACTAAGGGGTGGATTTTTATGGAACGGCCTTCGACTAAAACAGGCTGGAATGCCTGCATGCTTAAGCGGTGTAAGGTAGGGGCGCGGTTTAAGAGAATCGGATGGTCTCTGATTACCTCATCAAGTATATCCCAGACCTCGATCTTTCCGTGCTCTACCATCTTGCGTGCGCCTTTTATGCTATGCACAAAGCCTTTTTCTCTTAATTTTTTAATTATAAAAGGTTCAAATAATTCCAAAGCCATCTGTTTAGGTAACCCACATTCGTGCAGCTTAAGTTCCGGGCCAACCACGATTACTGAACGCCCTGAATAATCAACTCTTTTACCTAAAAGATTCTGCCGAAATCTACCCTGTTTGCCTTTGAGCATATCAGAAAGTGATTTCAAAGGACGATTATTTGCACCAATTACTGGCTTTACGTGCCTGCCGTTATCCAAAAGTGCATCCACTGCCACCTGAAGCATGCGCTTCTCATTACGTATAATTATATCAGGGGCATTTAACTCAATGAGTTTCCTCAGGCGGTTGTTGCGGTTTATTACCCTGCGATATAAATCATTAAGGTCGGAGGTAGCAAACCTGCCTCCATCCAGAGGAACCAAAGGCCTTAAATCAGGCGGGATAACCGGTAGGGCATCCAGAATCATCCATTCGGGCCTATTGCCGGATTTCTTAAAGTCCTCCACTATCCTAAGGGCCTTTAAGGCCTTGCGGTTACCGAGTACCTCTTTTGATTTCGTTAAATCGTGGCGCAGGGACCGGCAGACATTATCAAGGTCTAATTCTTTTAATAAATCTCTTACTGCCTCTGCTCCGATTTTTGCCTTGAAAGTCGCACCGTACTTAGCCAAAGCCTCCTGGTATTTCTCCTCACTTAAAAGTTCCTTCTTCTTAAGAGGGCTGGTACCGGGATCAACTACCACGTATTCTTCATAATAGATTATTTTCTCTATGTTCCTTAGACTTATATCCAATAGCGCTGAAAGACGGCTGGGTACTGCCTTAAAAAACCAAATGTGCGTAACCGAAGCAGCTAATTCGATATGCCCCATACGATTACGCCTTACAGATGAATGATCCACAGTCACGCCGCAACGATCGCAGGTAATGCCTTTAAATTTTATACCCTTATATTTACCGCAATTGCATTCCCAATCCCGTACCGGCCCAAAAATCTTTTCACAGAATAAACCGTCTTTTTCGGGTTTTAGGGTACGGTAATTTATGGTTTCTGCCTTCTTTACTTCTCCCTTAGACCAAGACCTGATCACTTGAGGGGAGGCAATTCTTATAAGGATACTGTTAAACTGGACAATCTCTTCCATATTAAATGAGCGCATAACTTACGAACACTACAAGTGCAAGTAAGTTATCTGCGCGAATTGAGCACCCAAAGCTTTGGTTTAGCGAAATCCCTGTGAGCCTAGCGAACAGGGTTAACCCCGTACTAATTTTTGAAAAAGTGCCGGAGTTAGAATAAACGGTTAATATCAATATCAACCCTAATCTGTCAATCCCGCCTAATTACAAAAATTAGTACGGGGTAAGTTCAGCCAACAAACTTATGTTCGCTTTCGCTCCATAAGTTTGGGCTTCACTTATTTTTCCTTCTCTAAACGAACATCCAAACCTAACCCTTGCAGTTCTTTTATCAGAACGTTAAATGACTCTGGGGTACCGTGTGTCAGGCGTTGTTCTCCTTTAACAATTGCTTCGTATATACGCGTTCTTCCGGCTACGTCATCGCTCTTTACGGTGAGCATCTCTTGCAAGGTATATGCTGCGCCATAAGCCTCAAGTGCCCAAACCTCCATTTCGCCTAACCTCTGGCCTCCGAATTGCGCCTTACCGCCAAGCGGCTGCTGCGTGACTAACGAATACGGTCCTATGGAACGGGCGTGAATCTTCTCTTCAACCAGATGGTTCAATTTCATTGTATAGATGTAACCCACTGTTATTCTTTGTTCAAAGGGTTCTCCCGTATAGCCGTCATAAAGCGTAGTCTTACCATCCTCGGGCAATCCGGATTTAGCAAGTGTTTCTTTTATCTCTTTCTCCGTAGCGCCATCAAAGACTGGTGTTGCGACATTTAAACCTAAGGCCTTAGCGGCCCAACCTAAGTGAGTCTCTAAAATCTGCCCCACATTCATTCTTGAAGGCACGCCTAAAGGATTTAATACAATCTCAACCGGTGTGCCGTCAAGCAAATAAGGCATATCCTCCTCAGGTAATATTTTGGCCACCACGCCCTTATTACCGTGCCTGCCTGCTAATTTATCTCCTTCTGATAGTTTGCGCTTCGTCGCTATATAAACAACTACCCTTTTTAATACTCCTGGTGAGAGCTCATCACCGCGCCTGACCCTTTCGATTTCCTGCTCCTGCTCCTCTAATAACTCCTGAATCTGTTCATTGAAAGAAACTGATAATATCTTTGCTTCTTCATTGTCGCTAAAATCCATGTTTTCTACTTTTTTCTTATCCATGCCCAGAACCTGGCTTAAACGTATTATTCTTTCATTTTGTAAAAATTCTACCTCTTGCTTATAATAATCCTTTAATTCTCTAATCTTAGCCAGTTCTTTAGTCTTATCTTCTCTGGATTTTCTACCTCTTTCCTTGCGCGCAAAAACGTGCACATCTATAACGACACCATGCACTCCGGGAGGCACAGTTAAAGAGGTGTCACGCACATCCCCTGCCTTTTCACCGAATATAGCGCGCAGGAGTCTTTCTTCAGGAGAAAGTTCTGTTTCGGTTTTAGGGGTTACCTTACCTACGACAATATCACCCGAACCTACCTCAGCACCAATGTGGATTATTCCTGTCTCATCTAAATTGCTTAAAGCCTCTTCGCTTACATTAGGGATATCACGGGTGATATCTTCATTTCCCAGGCGCGTCTCAATTGCTTCGATTTCGAATTTTTCTATGTGGATCGAGGTAAACGCGTCTTCTTTAACTAATTTTTCGCTGACCAGAATAGCATCTTCAAAATTATATCCGCGCCAGGGCAAAAAAGCGCATAATAAATTTTTACCTAAGGCTAATTCTCCGTTCTTTGTGCTTGTGCCATCAGCAATAACCTGGCCTTTCTCCACGCGCTCTCCGAGTTTTGCTAAAGGCCTTTGATTTATACTCGTATCAGCGTTTGTCCGTAAAAATTTCTTAAGATGATAACTCTTCTTACCTATAGTTATTAGGGAAGCGTCAACGTAATTTACCTTTCCTGCTTCCTCGGCAACTACTACTGCACCGGAATCGTATGCTACTTTTTCCTCCATCATCGTTCCTACAACAGGGGCTTCGGTAATCATCAAAGGCACGGCCTGTCTCTGCATGTTTGAACCCATGAGTGCGCGGTTGGCATCATCATGCTCGAGAAAAGGTATTAAAGAAGCAGCTACGGAAACCAGCTGCTTGGGAGATACGTCCATATATTCAACCTGTCTTGCGGGAACCTTGGGGAAATCGCCTTTATGACGACAGGAAACTTCACGCTCTACAAAATATCCCTCACCATCTATCGAAACATTAGCCTGAGCTATTATCTTGTATTCTTCTATATCGGCGGTTAAATATTCAATCTTTCGCGTGACGCGCCCATCCTCTACTTTTCTATAGGGAGTCTCAAGCAAGCCTAAAGAATTTACCTGTGCAAAAGTACTCAGTGACGCGATGAGGCCGATGTTGGGTCCTTCGGGTGTCTCTATCGGGCAGATCCTTCCGTAATGCGAGGAATGAATGTCTCTGACTTCAAAACCGGCGCGTTCTCTTGACAGGCCTCCCGGTCCTAAAGCACTTAACCTGCGCTTATGGGTCATCTCGGCAAGCGGATTTACCTGATCCATAAACTGCGATAGCTGGCTACGGCTGAAGAAATCGCGTATCTGATTGGATAATAATTTTGAATTTATAAGATAATGCACGCTTAAATTGTCGTAATCACCCAATATACTTAATCTCTCTCTTATCGAGCGCTCAATGCGGGATAAACCAATTCTTACCTGATTCTGCACCAGTTCACCGACTGTCTTTATGCGGCGGTTGCCTAAGTGGTCAATATCGTCAATTTTACCTTCGCCTGCTTTTAGCTTGATAAGATACTCTATTACCTTAATAACTGTAGCTGAATCTAAAATCCTCTTCTCCAAAGAAACATCCATACCTAATTTTCTATTTAATATGAACCTTCCGGCTCTTTCTAAATCATACCTGTTGGGGTCAAAGAACAAACGGTAAAATAACATCTCCGTTGCCTCTTTAGTCACCGGTTCGGTAGGTCTCATTTTGCGGTAAAAGTCTAAATACGCTTCTTCTTTATTCTTGGTGTAATCCTTCTTTAAGGTGTTGGTTATTTCCGGATATTCCTTGCCAAAGGCAGCGATAATTTCCTCATTTGTAGAAAAACCAAGAATTCTTAATATCTGGGTAGCGGGAAAGTTCCTGCGCCTATCTATATAAGCAAGTATCACCTCGGATAAATCATATTTGAATTCAAGCCAGGAGCCGCGATAAGGAATAATGCGTCCGTAAAATATTTTTTTTCCTGTGGCGTGCTCTTCTTCTTCAAAGGATACTCCGGGTGAACGCTGGAGCTGATTAACCACAACGCGCTCATCTCCGTTAATAATGAAACTGCCTGTATCCGTCATCAAAGGAATTTCGCCAAAATAAGCATCCTGTTCTTTGGTCTCTTTCGGAGTAATAAGCCTGAATTTTACTTTAAGAGGCACTGCGTATGTCATCGCCCGCCTCTTAGATTCGTAAATATTGTATTTGGGCTTGCCCATAGAGTAGCTAATAAATTCCAACCTGACAGAACGATTTGCGTTCTCTATGGGGAATATATCCTCAAAAACTTCATGCAGGCCTTGGCGCTTACGCTCTTCGGTAGATGAATCAATCTGCAGAAACTCCCTATAAGACTCGGTCTGAATATCCAAAAGATCGGGCATATCGTAGACATCTTTAAATTTTGCAAAATTTTTACGTTTAACCATTTCAAATGAGCCCACATCTTGCGCAACGCCTGCCGGTAAGCAGAATAGGGAACGCAAGTTGTTTGGGCAATTTTATCCCGAGCGGCTTACTATCTTATCGCTTCCGCGAGGAATATCCCTCATTATTAAACTTATTTCAATTCTACGGTTGCACCTACCGCCTCTAGTTTCTTTTTCATCTCCTCGGCTTCTTCTTTAGCAACATTTTCCTTCACAGGTTTAGGCGCGGCATCGACTAGATCCTTAGCTTCCTTCAATCCTAAGCTCGTCATCGTCCTGACTTCTTTTATTACTGAAATTTTGTTAGCACCAGTGCTAACTAATACTACCGTGAAAGTGCTTTTTTCTTCCTGTGCAGGCTGTGCTGCTTGGGAAGCGCCGGCTGCTGGAGCCACCATCATCGGCATATTCGCACTTACACCAAACTTCTCTTCCAAGGATTTAACCAAATCCGATAGATCTAACACGCTCATGCTCTCTATCGACTTAATTAATTCCTCTAATTTTTCCTTTGCCATTTTTTCCTCCTTTGATCATCGCTCTAGACGGATATAAATTAACCTATTGTTTTATTTTTTCGGATTCTCCCGTGGTTTCTTTTTTATTTTTTATCTGTTCCAAGCAATAAACGAATTTTCGTAGCACCTGATTTAAAACAATAGCTAAACCGGATATCGGCGATTTAAGAGTGATGACAACCTGTGCCCTTAAAACATCCTTAGAAGGAAGGCGGGCTAAGGTCTCGATATCTTTTTTTTCAATGATTCTATCTTCCAGAAATCCGCCTCTTAATATCAACTGCTCTCGCTCTTTAGAGAAATTACACAATACGCGCGTAGTGTCTACGGGTTCTTCTTTGGTAAATACTAAACCACAAGGGCCTTCTACAAATTTTACCAGGTCTTCTAACCCCGATCCTTTTAAGGCGCGCCTGGCTACAGTATTTTTCGCTACAAAGAGTGTGGACTTGATACTTTTTAAAGATTGTCTCAATGCGGTTATGTCTGGACTGGATAACTTAGCATAAGATATAATAAAAATGCTGCTTGAATCCTTCACATAACCTTTGATGCGATTCTCCAATGTCTCCCTGAAAATTAAACCTAACTTTTCCATATCTAAATTTACGAGAGAATCCTCAAGCCAGGATTCATTGTTGAAGAAATAAAAAAGCTCGTTATCAACTTACCCTTAACCGAAGCCGGCTTTGCTTCGTTTACTGCATCGACTACACAAGAAGCGTTTTCATAAAGCTTTTCCTCTGTGAAAGACATCTTTCCTACCGCAAGATGCATTCCGCTTTGTTTATCCACGCGGAATTCCACTTTGCCTTTCTTTATATCCTCAATGGCCTTGGCTATATCATTGGTTACGGTTCCGGTTTTAGGGCTAGGCATAAGCCCGCGCGGGCCTAAAACCTTACCTAATTTACTCAGGTCTTTCATCATGTCGGGAGTAGCAATAGCACAATCGAAATCCAAAAAACCTGCGGCTACTTTTTCTATTAAATCATTCGCACCTACATAATCTGCCTGGGCATCTTTGGCAATACGCTCATGTTCGCCTTTACAGAAAACCGCAACTCTGACTTTCTTACCCGTACCGTGAGGAAGCAAAACAGTACCGCGTATCATCTGCTCTGGTTTCTTAGTGTCTACATTCAAACTGAAATGTAAATCCAAAGACCCATCAAGCTTTGGCCCTGATACCTTCTTTAAAATAGCAATAGCCTATTTTAAGGAATGAGCCTTGTTCACGTCTACTTGTTTTATAGCTTCGTTGTATCTTTTACTGTGCCTTTTCATTTTTTTCTATAGCAATACCCATGCTTCTGGCTGTGCCTTCGATAATTTTAATAGCGCTGGCTAAATCAGCAGTATTCAGGTCCTTCATTTTAAGCTTTGCTATCTCTTCAATTTGTTTTGGGGTTACTGAACCGATTATTTCTTTTCCGCTTATGCCTGATGCTTTAGCTAAATTTGCCGCGCGCTTAAGAAGCACTGAAGAGGGGGGGCTTTTAATAATAAAAGTGAAAGTCCTGTCCTCATATACACTGATTACCACAGGCAGAATTAAGCCATCCCTTCCTTTTGTCTGATCATTAAACTGTTTGCAGAACTGCATAATGTTTACGCCGTGCTGGCCTAATGCCGGGCCAACAGGAGGCGCTGGGTTTGCCTGGGCACCGGGGACATGTAATTTAATTTGTGCGGTTACTCTCTTTGGCATCTAAATACCTATATCTTCTCAACCTGCCAGTATTCCAATTCCACGGGTGTAGCCCTGCCGAAAATGGAAACGCTGACTTTTAATTTACCCTTTTCAGGATGTATCTCTTCGATAGAGCCGTTAAAATTTACAAACGGGCCTTCTGTTACTCTTACCTGTTCCCCTTTTTCAAAGATGATCTTGGGGCTTGGTTTTACCTGAGTTTCCTCTGTCCTTTTTAAAATATTATCGACTTCGTGTTGAGGCAAAGGCATGGGCTTTTTACCCAACCCTATAAAACCAGTCACACCGGGGGTAGTTTTAATAAGGAAATAGGTCTTCTCATCCAGCTCCACCTCCACGAGAAGATATCCCGGGAAAAATTTCCTTGAAGATATCTTTCTTTTTCCGGAGCGTACTTCAGAAACCTGCTCCATAGGTATTACCACTTTGGAAATTAATTCCTGCAAGCCCTCTGAGGCAACCTTACTTTCTAAATATGACTTTACTTTATCTTCGGAACCAGTTTGAGTGTGGACAACGTACCAATTCTTCATTAAAATCAATACCCCTGTTTTATCTGAAAACTACGCTCAGTATCTTAGAAAGCAGAAGATCAATAAGACCTATAAATAAACCCGTCAAAAAAGTAATGGCAATAACCACAAAAGTAGCGCCTGTTATTTCTTCGCGGGTAGACCAGGATACCTTCCCCAGCTCGGATTTAACATCTTTTATAAAATTTATCCCTTTTGAAAAGATATTCATCAAACTTATTAGAAGTCCGACTCTGACAACCTAAACAGGAGCGGCAGGAGTCGAACCTGCAGTGACGGTTTTGGAGACCGTTGGTTTGCCATTAACCGACGCTCCTATTCCAATGAGCACATAACCTACTTAAACGTAAGTGACGTAAGTTATAGATGCGAACTGAACCCCGCCTCTGGCGGGGTGTCCTCACTTACTTAATTTCTTTATGCGCGGTGTGTTTACGGCAAAACCTGCAATACTTACTTAGCTCAAGTTTATCCTGGTGCTTTTTCTTATTCTTCATAGTCGTATAATTTCTATTTTTACAAACCGAGCATTCTAATGTAATAATTTCGCGCATATCTTTAAAATAATTTCCTTAATAATCGCCAGTTGCTTCTAAAAGCTGGAGACGGGAATCGAACCCGTGACCCCGTCCTTACCAAGGACGTGCTCTACCTACTGAGCTACTCCAGCGGGTTCATTCGCTTTT
>JAPLLU010000089.1 GCA_026387385.1 Candidatus Omnitrophota bacterium | reverse complement strand
GAAAGGAAGAAACTGGCCATAATCGCGCCACACACCACAACCACAGGTATAGCCGTAGACATCATCCCTACTGCAATACCGCTTATAATCACCGTTGCCGGCCCAGTGATTGAGGCATCGGCAACTGATTTTGTCGGGCTAAAATTACTGGAAGTGTAAAACTCGGTCGATAAACCAATCAATATGCCTGCAAGTAACCCGGAAAGCACTGACCAATATACGCCCATGTGCTGTGCGCCTAATGTATACTTAACCAAAAAATATGAAATAACCGCTACGACAAAAGAACTGGCAAATACACCTTTTCTTAGCGCTGCCAATAAAACCGCCTGACTTGCGTCTTCTTTGCTGCGCACAAAAAAAGTCCCGATAACCGAAGCCAAAACACCCACTGCTGCCATTACCATTGGAACCGTAACGCCTGCAATACCTAAACCAGCAGCCACGCCTAATACTGAAGTAGCCACAATTGAACCTACATACGATTCGTAAAGGTCTGCACCCATTCCTGCTACATCGCCTACGTTATCACCTACGTTATCCGCGATTACCGCAGGATTACGCGGATCATCCTCAGGAATACCCGCTTCAACCTTACCTACTAAATCTGCGCCTACATCCGCGGCCTTAGTAAAAATTCCGCCTCCTACCCTGGCAAATAATGCCTGAGAACTTGCGCCCATACCAAAACAAAGCATCGTAGAAGTGATTGCGCCTATCTTATCCATTCCGATTGGGACAGCATGGCCGGAATAGTACCAATTAAGAAAATAATACCAGATGCTTAAATCTAAAAGGCCCAGGCCCACTACGGTTAGCCCCATCACTGCGCCGCTAGAGAAGGCAACTCGAAGGCCCAAGTTTAAGCTCTTCATTGCTGCGCAAGCTGTACGGTTAGAAGCTTTGGTGGCTATCGACATGCCGATAAAACCTGAGAGCCCGGAAAAGAAACCTCCGGTAAGAAAAGCAAACGGGACAAAAATAACCAGATAATTCTTAGATGCCAATAATAAAAGGATAAAGAATACCACTATAAAAAACAGGCATACGCCTAAATATTGTCTTTTAAGATAAGCCCTGGCCCCCACCCTGACTGCTTCGGCAATCTCTTTCATTTTATCGTTACCTTCCTCCTGTTTTAAAATATAAAAGGCGAAATATGCTGCAAATGAAAGGGCGATTATTGAACCCACTGGAGCTAACCAAAGAAAATCACTTCCGAACATTTTATTCCCTCCTTAATTAAGTTACAAAATTAACCAGTAGAATAACATAAATCTTTTACAAGTCAAGCGACTTCTATTCCTCAGACGTTGCTGCTATATTCAGATTTTTGATGCCCAATTCATTCAAAATATCCAGAATACCGACAATATTCCTAAACTGGACTAACCTGTCTGAATTTAAAACGACCTCAAGTTCAGGGTTACCTTTATGCATTATGTTTATTTTTTCCTTCAGTTCTTTTTTTGTCACGAGTTCTTTATCCAAATATACCAGGCCTTCGTTATTAATTGTAATATTAGCTTCACTCATGTTTTTAATGGGTTTTGCGCTGCTTGCCTCGGGAAGATTAACTTCTAGTTTTTTGATGCGGTAAGGACTGAATGTATAAAGTAAACTGAAAGAAATAAAAAAGAAGATGAACATATTCAGCACGATATCGGTCATAGCAACTGACTCAAGACTAACCAGATAATCTCTTTGTCCTGATATTTTCATTTATCAGCCTCCTCTTTATCCTGCGTTTCGGCTATAACTTCCAACAACTGGATAGAATGGTTCGTCAGCTCGCTTGAAGTAATCTTTATACGGCTGATGAAGTAATGGTAACAAAGATAAAGCGGTATAGCGATTATGAGGCCTGCCGCAGTGGTAATCATTGCCTCATAAATTCCTCCGGCCAAAAGACTAACAGTAACATTAGCTCCGGCCTTTTCCCAGGACATAAAGGCGCGGATCAGGCCGGTAATCGTTCCCAGGAATCCTAATAACGGCTCAATGTTGATTATAGATACCAAGGCCCCCAGGTGTTTTTCTAATTTTTGGACTTGGTTATTACCTACCTGTTCTAAGATTTTTTCCAGTCTGTTTAAGGGCAGCTGGCGCCTTTCTATCCCGACCTTAAAAACTACCGCAAGAGGATGTTGAATATTTATATCGCATAATTGTATGGTGTCCTTGGCTTTATTTGCCTTTAAATTCTTGAATATCTCCTGCACGAATTCGAATGTATTTAACTTCATGTGACGAAAAACCCAGAACCTCTCAATGGCTATTGTCAGTCCAAAAATTGAACCGAGCATAATTGGTATCATTATTGGGCCGCCCTTTATAAGAAAATTAAACATATTTCCTCCTTATTATTCAAGTTGTTTATTTTTACTTTTTTCCTCTTCTACTATTTCTGCCGTAACATCTATTACATCATTGCGTTTTCCGGAAGAGGCAGAATTTATTTTTCTCGTTATAATATATCCGTTTATCAAAAAAAGCAATATTAATATTGCCTGTATTAACAGCCAGACAAAAGGCCTAAAAAACAGCAAACCAAAAAAAAGATTGAAGATTATAAGGAAAGGGAGTAAACATCCGGTTCGACTTAATAATACAAAAGATTTTATAGAATTATTCTTATACATGTCAAATACTTATTGTCCATCATAAATCGATACGGAACGCCTAAATAGAATTAATAGCGAAAAAAATCTTAAACCTAATTTTATGATAACGCTAGAGATTATCTTGTAAAAACTTTAAAACCTTTAGCTGGTACTCTTCTTTTTTCGCCGACAAACCTTCTTTGTGATCCAAGCCAGGAATTATCCAAAGTTGGCTTTCAATCCTCGCTTTATGCAACAATTGGGCATGCATAAAAGGTATCTGATTATCCTCCCGGCAATGGATTAAGAAAACAGGCGCTTTTATCTAATGACTGCAGCTTATTCACACCGGCTCTCGAAGCGGTTATTGATTACTCAATTTCTTGCGGATTTCTTCTGGAATAGCCTGAGGCTTGAAGTCTTTTCCAATACAAACCATGATTGTCTTGGCAATAGAGACAATCTTATTGTCTTGATTTAAAATTTCGCATTCAAATACCAATTTAACCCCCGAGATTTCTGTAAGGAGCGTGTTTATGGAAAGGGTATCCCCGTAAAAAGCCGGATTTTTATAATCTATCTCCTGACGGGCAACCACAAACAATATTCCCCTGTCAGCAAGCTCCTTTACGGAAATAGCATTCTGTTCTAAATATTCAGTGCGTGCCTCTTCTAGGAACTTTAAATAATTAGCGTAATAGACGACTCCGCCTGAGTCCGTATGGTGATAATAAATTTTTACCTTCACCCCGCCCTTCCTTAGTTATTTAATTAATATTTTTTAGGAAAGGCGGGGTTCATCCCCACTCTTCCTTACAAGAAAAATTCCTGAATTTTTCTTTATTGCGTGTCTTCTTTTAATGACTCTGCTTCCTTTAAGTCAATAACGCCATCATTATTTGTATCGTATTCTTCTTCTAATTCCGAATCTACCTTCGCCTGGCCGTTACTTATAATCAAGGCATGCTTAGCCTTAAGCATCGCTCTGGCTTCCTCCGGCTGGAGCCATCCGTCGGAATTCTTGTCATACTGGGCTTCCAAGGCTGTATTTACCCGCGAGCGTGCATGCCTCCAGCAAAGCCTTCTTTCTTTAGCATCTATTACACCGTCATTGTTTAAATCTATACGTTCTTTTTCTAATGTCTTCCAGGCTGATAATTCATTACTATCCACTGTGCCGTCACCGTTGGTATCCGCCCTTCTCTCCCACCAGTTATTGACTCGGGTGTGCACTTTATGCCCCCAGGCCTCTTCCATGCGCCATTCTTTCTTATCTATTATTCCGTCCTTATTCTTATCGATGTGTTTTAATTTCACACCCTTGCCCCATTGTGCGGCTGATAAATAACCTGAACAAAACAAAAATAAAACAGCAAAGATAAAAACGGCCTTTTTCCTCATATGCGTCCCCTTTTTCACGACTGCTTAGTAATTGTATACTAGATTCCTTCTAGTCCGATAATCTTATTTTTACTCTTATGTCCGGAGATAATCGCGATTCTGCTTTTAGGTATATCGAAGAACTCACTGAGCAACTTTACTGCGGCCTCGTTTGCCCTGCCTTCTTTTGCTGCCTGTTTTACCCGTAAAATAAACGCATTATCCTTTACTTTTTCTATTTTATTTTCTTTCGAGTTCGGTTTGACCTTAACAGAAATATTCATATTTGTAACTTATCTTTTTTGCAGGCTTTGCTTTATTGAAGAAATCTTATTTAATTCGCTGTTAATCTGGTTATTTACCTCTTTAAAGTATCCCTTTAACTTTTCCATGCGCGGCTTAGTATTCGGGTCCATGGTTACTATAACTGAATCAAGGCTTTTAATATTAAGTTCGTTGGTATTTTTTATCTCGGTTAACCAATTGGTAAGATAATCAACGGCAACCTCAGTTAAATTTTCTTTTTTTATGGTATTAAAAACACCAAGCATGGAGAAATAGGCATCCAGCTGTGACATACACATGATGCAGGAATCCCACATGCTGTTTATTAAGACCAAATCCTGCGAAGTTCCCACCAATAATTTTATCTTTTTGGATTCTTCAAAAATCTTGTTACGCATATCAAAAAGCTTGGTATCTAAGCAATAGGCGCTGAAATTCAAAATGAAAACTAAGGCCAATACAATAAAAAACAGTCTTCTCATGTGCCCTCCTTTATATGGCAGTTTGTCAAACCGGTCCTTGAGTTTAACGTATAACGATTAACGATTAACGAAAAATAATATATAAACTCCATGATTACGGAATACTTATCTTCGATATCGACATACTGCATTTGGCAACGCTTGAGTCCCTTGCTTTCGGATTTATCTCGTATTTCTCAATCGAAAAGAGTTTACTTGAATTCTCTATATTATACATGAAATCAATAAGTTGTTCCATCTGCGCTTCGCAGTTTAAAGTTATCATATATTTTTTGTTTGAATCTATGACCTTTGTGCCTGCGGGCTTCATGTCTTCAACGTATATTGAGGCCTTGTTTGCCAGCTCTTCAATCTCTTTCAGGATAGAAGTAATCTCCTCTTCTTCGCTTGTAGACTTGCTTAAGAAAGAGTAGTATTTATCCTTCTCCTGCGATATCTTATCCTTCTGGGAAATTATATGCAGATTCTTTTTTATCTCTGACTCAGCCTCTTGGATCTCCTTATTGAAGGTTTTTATTTTATAATAAATCGGATAAATTATCAGCCGCTCTAACAATAACAGTGAAACTAAAAGGACTGCTATATAAAAAATCCTCTTTTGCTTTTTATTCAGCCGGGTAATGATTGTAGGCAATGATTGCATTGTCTTTAAAATATTCATCAGTCAACTTTCTTTTCTAAGATACAGGCGATTTCAAAATCCGCTACGTCCATCATGCCTTCTTTTCTTTTTGCGGTATATTTAGTTTTTACGTCCTTGAAATATTTTGCTTTTTCCATATTGTCTACTAAGGAAAAAACCGTAGACATGGAATCCGCTGTGCCTCTAATCGTAAATTTTCCCTGATCATCAAACCTGATATTATTCAACGCTACCTGATCGGGGGAAACATTATATAACTCAATTAATACCTCTAAGGGGTATCCGCGTTTTGATATATAATTTTTAATCAGGCTGACCTTTTCAAAATCACCCTCCAGTTTTTTTGCCTCTTTATTTAACGGCTGGTATTTATCATTCAACTTCTTTAAATAAGCGCTTTTTAGGAAAACATGGCTTATAAGTATGGAGAAGATTAAAACAAAGAGCGCAAGGACAAGGATTCCCGTCTTGATTAAATCCCTGCTTCTTTTCTCAAAAGCCATTTTTAGCTTTACCTCTTCAGGAATAAGGTCAATCTTGCAATCCTTCCAGTTAAGGATAGGCGCAATCACGTCTAAATACGATAAACGCCTTGAGAGGGATGTTTCCTTTGAGGCCTTATCGGAAAGTAAAATATTTTTATAAGAAGGCAATACCTTAACGGAAAAAGGCAGATTATTATTCAAATTATTTTCTAAATCCTTTAATTCCGAAACAGCTCCGGTTAAAATAAGTGAATTGGGAGTCTTCTCGATATTCTCAATCTGATAAGCCTCAAGCGACCTTTTTACTTCATCCGTAAATCTTGTTAGGTATTTTTCTTTTTCTGCCACCAGATTCTGCGCTCCGATGGGGATAGACCTTATAAATATCACCTTGCCCTTAAAGACGATGTTAAAATCCGTAAAATCCTCATTGACGTGGATTATATTTACCGGAGAATCCTTGGTTTCTAAACCTAAGGCCCTGGAAATAAACATCGTCAGCCCTTCCGGAGCAAAAAGCACCTTATCCAGTCTAATGCCGGACCTTTCCAGTATCTCAAAATTCCTTTTTGCCACATTGCGCGACACTATCACTAGAAGCACCTTGGTGTAACTATTCTTGTAAGTACCTAAATCGATATAATCGATGATGATCTCTTCTCGTGAATAGGGCGTGTGTCTTCCTGCCTGCAGGTTTATAATTTCTTTTATCTCTTTATGGTCAACAGAAGGTATCTCGATGTTCTTGGTGATTGCCAAATGAGAAGACAATATATTTATGACATACGGATTCTTTGCATTTAATCCATGAAAGGCCTCGTTAATGATCTTAGGGATGTCTTCGTCTTTCACTCCCAGGATACTGCGGCTAAAGAGATTGACTACCTCTTTCTTATTAGCAGAAAGCCTTACGTGGGCTATCTTTAAATTATTACCGCTAAAATCTATCCCTACGATTTCTCTTGCCTGCATTCCAGGTAAAAGATTTAATTTTACGATTTTTATACCCAGCACTTTTAAGACTCCCGCCAATATAAGACTTTGCCGTCTTTATCGAATACACTGATGATAGTTTGCGAACTCTTTTTATTCCTTAACGTAGCTGTACTCCTAGCCATAAAACAACTGGAAGTAGAATTCAGGTAAAGATCACTAATAGCATTTATTTCTCCCAGCGTTGCTTCGTTAAGGGCGTAAAACTGATTTAGTTTAACCGCGACGCTGGAAGACGAATCAAAGAAAATATCGTCGGCATTACCCAATATCCCGTCATCTCCCGAACGCACTGTTATAATTTTATCTACAATATCTTCGGTAAACCCCACGGATAAAAGTACAAACTTAGACGCCGTATTTACATTAACCCTACCGGTACCGTAAATAGTTATGTAGTCTTTGATTTTCTCAAATATACCTGGAGTTATTCCCTTAACCAACAAGAGCTCATCTAAAGATTCGAAATTTGCATCTTTAGCTTCATAGGGATATTGCAAATCATTATAAAATGCATCCTCTGCGCTTCCTGAAGGTATGGATAATTCGCTATCGCTGTCTCGCCAATCAACAATAGAAGCAGCCAGCTGTTGCGCTAACATTTCATCAATATTTAGGGCAAATCGCAAAATATTCTTTATTATCCTGGACTCTGCTGTATTTATATTTATCTTTCTTTCTTCGTCTACAAGGCCAAAGCGCGTTTCCATTAATCCGCTTATATCATTTATATATTCGTTATAAACATTAAATCTTCCGTCGCCTAGCGGGATATCTTTAAATGTATCTATGTTTATACTCCAATAGTCATTGATGGCGTCGTATGACTTCGGAAGCTCTCTTTTAACCTCAGCGATTGCCCTTACTATTCCCGCCTCGGCAATAAGGCTGAGCTTAGCCCTGTCATCAAGACGGCTAGCCAGCATAATCTTTTGCCTGACGCCATAACCTAATATTACGGCAAAGGTGGATAACAGGCACAGCGACCAGAGCGCAATTAACAATATGCTGCCCTTAAAGACTTTTGGCAATTGGTATGCTGACTGTTTTAGTGAATTTGCGGATTTGGTTACCATCATCAAACTCCAATTCCAACCTGACTGCTAAAGGCAGTTCTTCTTTCATCCAATCATCCTGCCAGAAATACTGCTTTCTTTCTTTATCGCGGAAATAATATTGAAACCGGAAAGATTTTATATTATTTATTGACCGGGTGGATATTCCTTTTTCTTCCGTATAGATATGGCTAAAGTCCAATTCTTCCCTGCTTATTATCTTAGAATGCTGGTTATAGCTGTAGATTACCTTACCCGGAGTCATGTTTTGAAACCTCGGGGTATTTACGAGAGTAATCAGCTCAAGCATATATTCTGTGCCCGTTAATTTAAGCCCGTCAAATCTTAAACTATTTTTCACGTCAGAACTAAACCTGTCAAAAAAAATATCCAGATCTTCTTCCGGCAACAACACAGAAACCCTCTGCCAGATCTTGATACCGTTATTAAAAGTAGTAAATATCGCCAAAGAAACAATAGACAATATTACCGTTACCACAAGCATCTCAATGAGGGTAAACCCGTATCTTTTTCGTATTGAGTATCGAGTATTGAGTATCGAGTACGTTTCTTTTTATCTGGCCTTCCTGCCAGGAAACCACTAAGCCAATTTTGTATAAATATTGCGCTTCATCTATCAACTCATATGATAATGACCAATTTAAACTCTTATTCTTTTTTACTAATTCTCCTCCTGCATCTATAATGGCCTCCTGTCCAAGATGGGTTAAGCTATCCTGCACCTGCCAGATCTTTTCTTCCATCCAGGGAGCAATATCCAAGTAATAAGAATAATAGGTAAATGCATCGAGGGAAGTAAGGAAGGCTTCGTGTATCATTACGGACCCTAATGCTAAGACCGCAGTTGCAATCATTACTTCAATAAGAATAAATCCCCTACTCCTGCCAATTCTTAACATCATCTGCGCTTTCTACTCCATCCTTGCCTAAGGAATATAAATCGTAATCAACGGTGTTGTGTTCTGAGGGATATTTATATTGATACGCCCTTCCCCAGGGGTCCAAAGGTTTTCTCTCTAAATATGGCCCATTCCAGTTAATAGCGGAACCGGGTTTACTTAATAAGGCGCTTAAGCCCTCTTCGGTAGAAGGAAAACTGCCATTATCCAACTCATAGAGTTTTAAACCAGTGGCGATATTGGCTTTTATATCTGCTTCTGCCGCAGTAATACGCGCCTGTTCTCCTCTTCCGGTAAGTCTGGGCATTACCATTGCTATTAATGCCCCAATGATAATAACCACGAGCATGAGTTCAATTAATGTGAATGCTACTGGTGTCTTTGTGTCCTGCCTGCCTGCCGGCGAGGCAGGGTGTCTTTGTGTCTTGCCTGCCTGCCGGCGAGGCAGGGTGTCTTGTGTCTTAATCATCTATACCTCCTCTGACTATAAATAACTTTCCTTCAGGTATTTCCTCCATCTGTCCTCTAATTCGCTAATGCTGCGTATATATGTAGGGTAAGCGAACCTCAGGGCCTCTTCAAGCGTTTTCCCATCGCGTAATTGGCGACAAAAATTAGCAAAATTCTCCGAGCCGTATTTTTCTATCAAAAACCCCACTAAGCCGAATGACTGGATGTAGAAGGTCCTGATTAAATTGTTACCGCTTACAAACAAAATCCCTGGTTCATCGTTTTTTGTGCGCGTCGGGCGTATGTAAACCCTGTCTTTCTCTCTGATTTCTCTGATGTCTAATTTCAACATATCATTCAGACCAAGCAGGGAGTCATCATTATAAAGCTTATATACCATCTGTTTCATCTCTTTCCTTCTAAGCTCTTCTTCCCACTGCGCCACTCCTTCATCTAACCAAAGCGGTACCTCACCTTTGAAACCGACAAAATCCCGAAAGATTAAATGCGCCATTTCATGAGGAAGTAGAGACTCTAAAAACCCCTGGCTCCAGGCATAGCTTATTATCTGTTTAGTTCTATAATCTGCCATCCCTTGAGACCATTCCGGTTGTCCGGTTGCCTTTATAAAAGAGGCGTGGTCCGGATAGATATATATCTTTACCCTTTTATCCCACAGCCAAAACTCAGAATATCTGGCGTAACCTAGATCAAGGGCGATATTGCGGTAATAAGTTTCAGCTTTATCCAATAAGTTTTCGGCAAAATCTTTATCTTGAGTAAAACAGACTATAAAATGCTCTCCGTTTGCCTCTTGCCAATCCTGGGCAGAAGCTGTTTGCGCGCAGTTTAAAAAACAAAATAGAGTGATTAAAATCCTGGCTAAGAAATTCATTTTCTACACCTCACGCCTCATCTTACCTGACCACCATATTAATCTCAAATATAGGCAGAAGCATGGCTATGACAACAAAACCCACAACCAGGCCCATTACTAAAATCATTAAAGGCTCAAGGAGGCTGGCCATTGTCTTTATCGATTCATCGGTATCACGTTCATAGGCACTGGAGACTTCGCTTAGGGCTTCTTCGAGTTTTCCTGATTCTTCTCCGACGGTGATTAAGTTAGTCAGAAAAACAGGAAATATTTTTGACTGCTTAAGGCTTTTCCCGAAAGAACCTCCCTGTTCTAATTCTTTGATGCTTTGCCTTAATTGGTTCTTAATAATCTCATTATCTATTACCGCTATGGCAATCTCAAGGCCTCTTAATATGGGTATGCCGTTTTTTATAAGTAGCGCGAGCGTCCTAGTAAAACGGCTGAGTTCCGCTTTAAGGACTAATTTTCCAAAAACAGGAAGGCGCAATTTTAATATACTTAAAGACAATTTTGCGCTTTTTTTCCTGACCTGCCTTCTGATAATCAAAATAACAAAACAAATTATTCCCCAGATCCACCATTGCCGCAAAGCCCCGCTTATAGAGATAAGGATACGCGTAGGCATAGGAAGGTCCTGCCCCATATTGACGAATATACGGGTGAGGCGCGGTATTACAAAGGTGAGCATAAAAACTACGGTAGCAATACCTACGATTGCCATAAGGATGGGGTAGGCCATCGCCATACGAATACGCGAAAGCATCTCTTCCTGTTTTGCGCGGTACTCGGCAATACTTAAAAGCACCTGAGGCAAGGCACCGCTATCTTCCCCTACGCGGATCATTGCAATATATAAAAAAGAAAATGCCTCAGGGTACTGCCCTAGGCTAAAAGATAATGTGGCACCGTCTTTTATAGATTTATAGACATCCTTGAGGACTTCCTTAAAATATTGATTTTCGGACTGCTCGGAGATTATATTAAGGCCGTCCAGAATAGGCACTCCGGATTTTATAAGGCTGGCTAACTGACGGCTAAAAATAGTAATCTCCCTGGATCTTATCTTACCTCTTTTTTTAGTCTGAGAAACGGCTTTAGGCTGCTGTATAGAAGCAGTGTACTCTGATAACTGTATGGGGATAAACCCCATCTGGCTTATCTTCTCAATTGCCTCTTTCTCAGACTCTGCTTCGATCGTTCCTTTTTTTATTTCATTCGGCCCTGCTTTTGCTCGGTATTCGTATATCATATTTATTTTCCTATCTGTCCTCCTGGAGTTCTACTTCTAGATATTTACTCAATCTCATCCTGTCAGCTCCGGTCAGGTCTAAAAAACAAACCGCAATATCATAGGACCTATCCTGCTCCAATTCATATATCCTTACTATTCTGGCTAGGCATTCTATAGCTTGCGAGCCGTCGGGTAACTCTATATGTAATTCAAGGATTGAACCGATCGGCAATAGTTCATCGGCGATAAAGAGCAGGCCTCCTGCGGAGATATTTTTTGTCACACACAATTGCTCCGGATTAAAACCGCGCCTAGACAATTCCTCCTGAGACTTTAACGCTTTATAGCGCAAATTAATCTTATTATCCAGGCGCGAGTAAGTCCTTCTATTCATACCTTCGGTTTTTAAGGTTGATTCTGCCTCTAGCCTTTCAGATAAAGCTAAATCGCTTTTTTCTATAATCTCTCCTTCCGAAGTGGTTACTTTCATTACTTCTTCGGGAGTAGTAATACCGGAAATAACCTTCTGCCAGCCGTCCTGGCGTAAAGTACGCATGCCTTGCGAGACTGCTACCTTCTTTATCTTATTGGATGGCATCTTTTTTAAGACTAAGTCTTTTATGACATCATCGACTAACAGGATCTCATATATTGCGGTCCTGCCGAAGAATCCGGTAAAATTACAGTTCGGGCAGCCCTTGCCTTTAAATACCTTAACTTCATTTGCAGATTTTAAACCCAGATCTTTAGCGATCAATTCTCTTAGTTCTCTAGGCGTATTCTTATCTTCATGTTTACAATCAGGGCAAAGCACTCTTATAAGGCGCTGGGCAATAAAAGCCTCTACGCTTGAGGATAAAAGATATGGTTCTACTCCGATATCTATTAAACGAGCGATACCGCTGGCTGCATCATTGGTATGTAGCGTAGAAAATACCAAATGGCCTGTCAGGGCTACGCGGATAGCAATCTCGGCAGTTTCTAAGTCTCTTACTTCACCGACCATCATTACATCCGGGTCGTGCCTGAGCATGCTCCGTAAGCCCCTGGCAAAATCCAAACCGATATCCGGCATAACCTGTACCTGGATTACTCCCGCAATCTCATACTCAATGGGATCTTCTATAGTAATGATCTTGCGCTCTTTGGTATTAATCCTGGTCAGGCAGGTATACAGGGTGGTCGTCTTTCCACTTCCGGTCGGTCCGGTGACAAAAATTATTCCGTGCGGCTTCTGAATCAACCTTTCAAAAACCTGAACATCTTTTTTAGCAAGCCCTAATTTTTCCAGACTAAAAAGCATCTTCGTAGGAAGTATTCTTATCACTACGCTTTCTCCGTGAGGTGTGGGCATGGTTGAGATTCTTAAGTCCAGCACGTGTTCCTGGGCCCTGACTATCGCCCTTCCGTCCTGAGGAAGACGGCGCTCAACTATATTCAAATTAGACATAATTTTGATACGCGAAATTATGGCATTTAAAAAATTTTTCATTTCAGTAGGCACATTAGCATCGTAAAGCAAGCCGTCCACGCGGTAACGTAAAGACAATCCATCTCTGTAAGGTTCTATATGGATATCGGTAGCGCGTTTTCTATAAGCATCTAAGATTATCTGGTTGACCAGTTTTATTACCGAGGCGTCTTCGGCTAATTTCTCAATATCTTCTACGCTATCTTTTATTGCGCTTGTAGAATCGAATCTAGGAATCTGGGAAGAGATACTCTGTAGGGTATCTGCTGCCAAGCCGTAATTTTTCTGCAGGCTATCTAATACGTCTCCTTGAGTCGAAAGAACCATCTCAATATCATATCCGAGCTGCGTCCTTATCTCATCATGAGTCTTAATATCGAACGGCGTAGATACTGCGATAGTAATGATCCTGTCTTTTATTTCTATAGGCACAAATACATAGTAAGATGCGATCTTTACGGGGACCTTATCTAGAACGGCTTTATTGAAGGGGAATGTCTTTAAATCCAGGAAGGTAATTTTTAATTTTTCGGCAAGTATCTTTAATAAGTCCGACTCGTTAAACAGTCCGTCCCTGACCAAAAGCTGCTGCAGGTTAAGTTTCGAAGTCTCTGCCTCTTTAAGTAAAGGATTTAAGGATTCTTTCGCAACCAGGCCTTTTTCTATCAGCGCCTCTGATAAAATCGTATCAGACTTTTTAAGCATATTCTTTATTTATTGCCTTAAAACCTACATCTTAGATATGTTCCCGCGCATATATTGCTGGTACCTTTCTATCGCCTCTTGAATATCTGACTGAGTAGCCAAAACCAGCTTTAATCTCATGGGCCTAGCCTCTTCTTCGCATTTTTGTAATGCCCACATGTCTAACGGATTGGTTATAGCGATAGTTACGGTTAAATCGTCCTTCTCAACAGGAAAACACCTATAGTCTAAAATCAAAGAAGGGCTAAATTGTTTCATCAGTTTCCAATCAAGGTATTTATTCTTAAGCCTTACAAACGGCACATTAAACTGCTCGGACAAGGCCTGCAACAAGTCTTCTTCTTTGATCTGAGTCTTCCGGATTAATATCGTACCTAAAAATTCTTTGCTTGTCCTTTGTTCTTCCAGGGCTGCTTTCAACTGCTCGGAATTTATTATACCTTTTTCTATTAAAATTTCACCTAATAACTTTTGTATTCTGTCCATTTTTAAGGCAAGGCGCCAATCAGATAAAATTCTGATTCCGGCCTCTGGTCTACCTTTCCGCTGATAATCCTTTCGCATCCTTCAAGCGTAGATTCCAGGCTTACATATTCACCTTTCTTGCCCGTGTATGCCTCAGCAACAGAAAACGGCTGGGTAAGAAAATTCTGCAATTTCCTTGCGCGTTCATAAGTAGTACGGTCGGCGCTAGACAATTCATCAATACCTATAACTAAAACGATGCGCCTCAGTTCTTCGTAGCGCTGAAAAATCCTGATTGCCTCCTGGGCGATTTCAAAATGTCGCCTGCCTACAACATCGATGTCTAAGTTAGCGCATGAAGAAAGCAAGGGGTCTATTGCCGGATACAATCCCAGCTGTATACGTTCTCGCGAAAGAACTAAGATAGAATCCAGAAAACTAAAAAGAACGACTACTGCCGGGTCAGTAAGGTCATCTGCAGGCACATAGACTGCTTCAAAAGAAGTGATAGAACCTCCCCCCTCCTGAGAGGAACGTATTCTTTCATGAAATTCACTCGCCTCAGAAACTAGTGTAGGCTGATAGCCGGTTTCCGAAGGCACGCGCCCCAATAAGGTAGATATCTCAGCTCCGGCCTGAACAAACCTAAAAATGTTATCTACAAAAAGCAGAACATCCTGATTCTTCCTTTGAATGGACTCAGCCATAGTAATCCCGGTCATCGCCACTCCAAAACGTGCACCCGGCGGCTCGTTCATCTGGCCAAAAACCATCATTGTCTTAGACAAAACTTCGTGCTTTACCAACTCGTAATACAGTTCGTTTCCTTCACGGATACGCTCACCTATACCCACGAATACGCAGCTACCCTGATATTTCTTTACAATATGATGGATAATCTCTAAGGTCAGAATACTTTTTCCTAAAGCAGCGCCCCCTAAAATACCGGTCTTACTGTTTTTGACTACGGGAAAAAGCAAATCAATGACTTTGATGCCTATTTCCATACCTTCAAAACTCTTTTTCTCGCTCTTTGACTTTTTAACCTTAACGATGCTGCCCATATCAGGCTTTCTTATGCTGAATTTTTCAGCGCTCTTAAAATCTCCTTTTTGGTCTATCGGCTGGCCTAAGATATTTATGATGCGTCCGTAAAGCACGTCTCCTGCTACAATCTGGATAGAACTACCCGTAGCAAAAGCCTCCTCGTGCCGCTGAAGATTTATCGTAGAATTTATGGCAATGCAACGGGCGATGTTTCCCGGTAAATGCTCTGCTACCTCCAGGACTATCTGTTCTCTATCCGCAGATTGAGTTTCTATCACGCTAAAAATATTCGGCACATCTTCTGCGTTAGGAAACTTCACATCCACTACCGGACCCTGGACAGATACAATGAGCCCTTTAGTATTTTTGCTATTATTATTTATAGGCATACATTAACCTGGTAGCAAAAAGTTCGCGCATATTACGGTCAATAATTTCGTGCCTGACGTGAAAATATTCAAGTTTTATTTTTTTCTCCATATCCTTTATTCTCTGCGAGCTATCTTCAAGATGCACGAAACGCGCCGCCAGTTCCGCTAAACGACTTAAGCCGAAAATCTCATATAATTTATGGCCTATCCACAAATATAGCAGATATTCAACAACATAGTTGGGGTTTGATTCTAAGATCATATCCGGGATGGACCCTAGGTTTTGCGTTTGCGTGCGTTGCTGGGGAACATACGGCAGAAATGAAGCTACTTCAATGCATTGCACCGTAAAAGAAACAGGCCTGGGGAAGACTACTTTCAGGTGGCCGTACGCACCGTCGATAAATTTAGTTAATAGATAATCCCTCAGTTGCATTGCTTGAGCATAACGCTCATCATCTTTGATGCCGCCAAAGGCAACAAAGGGAATCCCGTTTTCTCTGGCAAGCATCTTGCCGCGTTCACCGATAACAATAAGTTTGCCCGGAATCTCTGATAATTCATACAGTGCCCGATTTACAACCTGCATATTAAGCCCGCCTAAGAGACCGCTATCCGAAGTAACCGCTACCACTGCCTGGGGCCTGTCTTGAGGATTAAAAAAAGGATGGACTAATTTCTTTGTGTCAATTAAATCAAAAAAACTCTCGATAGTCAAAATCAACTTATCAAAAGAACGGATCTTACGTTCCAATATTTTAAATTGCGCTACAGCGATATTTTTGAGCACCTCGATTAAGGAAAAAAGACTGCTGTTAAACTCTAAATCTTTTTTTAAGATTGCAAGGGTCTTCATTAGGAGTTAGGAGTTAAGAGTTGCTTTACACATTTTATCAACATAAAACTTATGAGGTAACCGCTCACCTAATTACTTCTTGAAAATATTCCTTTAGACCCTCTTCCATTTTTTGCTTAATATCCTCGCTGAATTCTTTGAACTTACGGATATCCGCAGCAAATTGCGGATAAACTTTACTTACGTAAGCAAGTATATCCTGTTTAAAATGCTTCATTTGCCCGATAGACAGGTTATCCAATAATCCCCGGTTCAGGGCGTAAAGGTAAAGTATCTCCACCTCCATAGAAACGGGCTTATTCTTGTCCTGGACAATCAATTGGTTTATTGCTTCACCGCGCCGAAGCTTTGCCTCTGCCTCTTTAGAAAGTCCGGTGGTGCGTAATTGCGTCATCTGCAGTAATTCTTTATATTGGAGATAATCCAGGCGTAAACTTTTACTCAGCTCTTTCATCACCGGCCACTGGGCTTTATTTCCGATACGCGATACGGAAAGCCCGAAATCAATAGCGGGCTTGACCCCCTTATTAAAAAGGGTAGTAGAAAAATACAACTGCCCGTCGGTCATGGAAATCAGGTTTGTGGAGATATAACCGGTAACATCACCCTGGAGTATATCTACGATTGGGAAAAAGGTCATTGAGCCGTTTCCCCGCTCAGGCTTAAGAAAGCCTGCGCGTTCCATCAATTGAGAATGAATGTAAAATATATCCCCGGGATAAGCCTCTCTTCCCGGTGCGCGCTCTAGGAGCAAAGATATCTGCCTGTATACCCAGGCATGTTTAGTCAGATCATCAAACACAACCAACACGTCTTTTCCTTTATACATAAAATATTCACCCAGCATACAGGCTGTATAAGGAGCCAGGTACTGTTCTCCTGTTGATACGCTTGCTACTCCTGAGACTACTATGGAATAATCCAAGGCATCCTTTTCTATGAAAATATCTAAAATCTTAAGAAGGGCTGAATAAGGTTTACCGATACAGCAATAGATACAGATTACATCCTTGCCTTTTTGGCTGATTATGGCGTCTATGGCTACACTGGTCTTCCCGGTAAGCCTGTCTCCGATTAAGAGCTGACGCTGGCCTTTAGCAATAGGGATAACCGCATCCAGGATCATCGTCCCTGTCTCAAGCGTCTCTTTAACCGGAACGCGCTCCATAACTCCGGGGGCTACTCTAAAAACCGGAAAGGTTTCCTTCGACTCTATCGGGCCTAAATTATCCTGGGGTTGACAAAGGGCATTTACTATGCGGCCTAAAAATGCCTCTGATACGGGAAGGTTTAAAGATTTGCCTTTGTTATAAACCTCTTCTCCTGCGCGGATATTAGATGCATCACCCAAAACCAGAATTTGCACCTTCTCCTCATTAAAACCCATCACTAAGCCTAAAGTTCCGTCGGAAAATTCGACAATCTGGCCGTTCATGCAGGAAGGCAGCCCTTTTGCGAGGACAACAAATTTACGCACGGACTGAACGACACCTATCTCCCTGACTTCGAATCTTGCGCTGGTCTTATTATTTGCTACCTGGGCATCCATAACTCTATATTATCTCACAAATGCGCTTTAATGCAAACCACTATTAAAAAAAATATTATATTTTTTTCCTTACAGGCAGGATTATAGAATTTTTTTAAATTGAATAAAAAAATTATCTTGCTAACCCGTCACTCCTTGCTCTCTCCTGAATCTTATTCCTTAAGCTCCCGTCTAAGATTAAACTGCCTATAGCAATAATAAACCCCGAGACTATCTTTGGATCTACCTCCTCTTTCAATGTTATATCCCTAGCCAACACCTCTTTAAGTTTCTTAATCAGGTTCTTACGTTGTCCGTCGGTTAAAGGAAAAGCGGAGGTAATTTTTATCTCCCGGACTTCTTCCGGCATGCGCAGATGTTGAAGTTGAGCAAATCCGCTTTCAATCAGCTCTTCTACCCAATGTGTATGCACGTCCTGCTTAAACTGTTCCGGCAAAGTGTATTCTATTAATTCGCAGGCCTTGTCAATAGATACCTTGTCTATGCGCTCCTCTATCTCCAAGAGGAGTAAATTGCGCGATTTATCTGCCTGCTGGATAATGGCTTCGCTTTGGCTGCGTGCCTGCTTTATGATGCCGTCTCGTTCTTCCTGTGTCTCTTTAAGGACCTGGGCTTTATATTCTTCTGCCTCGTTTCTTGCCGTAGCCAGAGTCTCCTGGGATTTCTGCTTTATCTCCTCAAGCTGGCGGTTAATCTCCTGCTCTTTCCTGGCGCAATCTTGATTCAGTGCGTCAATGTGTTTCGTAGCGGAAACGACATTTTGCGTCATTATTTTCCTGAACATAAATATTAGGCCCATAAAAATAAGTATCTGAAAGATTATTACTGATGCCAAAAACATTCTATTCTCCTTTTTTTAAAAGCTCTTTAGGATGTACTGAACAGCTGAAAAATAATCAGCATGGCAATTATCGCCAATGACTGCGCGAAGACTAAAGCAATAATCATTGCCGTGAAAATCCTGGGAGCGCTTGAAGGGTTCCTGCCTAAGGCATTGATGCTGGCAAAACCGGTTGCGGCAAAGACTGCGCAGGGGCATATGATACATATGGCAAAAACTAAAATTAGGGCCAGATTCCTACTCATCTTTACAATGCCTCCTCTAAGACTATAGTTACCTTATTCTGATGAACCTTAACCGCTCCCCTAAGTATAGAAAAAGACACATCGTCTATAACTATTCTCCCAGTAATCAAACGGCTTAAGATAGGTTTGTGGAAGGGTAATACCTCAAAAACGCCTTGTTCTCCGGGCAGGATGATACTCCTGGCTTTTCCTTCAAAAATGATTTTTATCGGACTCACCACAGAAACATCTAAAAGCATATTCTATTTATTATTGGCTCTCTTTTTTTTCTTCGTCTTGAGGCCCGGGAAAGGCTGATCTTTTGGAACTCAAAAGCTCCCTCTGCGAAGTCCGAGCCTGGCGTTGCCAAGTGAAGAAAAGGACTGCTGCCAGGAGCCCTACAAAGATAATTATAATAAAGATAACAATCCAGGTCATGGTCTTTGAAGGCGCCTCTGCCTGCACATTGGTAGCCAGCATCTCCGGGGCAGGAGGACCGCCTGCCGTAACAATAATCTTTTCCATTTTGGCAAGGTCTTCCTTAATCTGCTCTATAGTCAGAAGATTCTGGCGATAAATACCGATGTGCTGCTGACGGCTGACCGCGTCATCCAACTGCAATTGAATTATCTCATCTAAGCGCGGATAAATGGTATCGGCTATTTCCTTGGCTTTAACATAATATTCTGTCTTGTCAAGCCGCTCTAGTATAGCGTTTGCTCTGGTTCTTAAATCGCCGATGATTTTCTCGGGCACAAACCAGATATCCTCTACCTCTACTTCGAATGAGCGCATCTCGCCCGGGGCTAATTCTATATTGGACCTGTAAACATAGTAAATGGACTTTTCCGCATCGTACTCTAATTCCAATCCGCCTAAATCCATGATGTCTTTGGGCTTAACTTCTTCCGGTAGATAAGTCTTTACCTGAATCTTCTGCGTCTTGAGCTTAGATGGATTCAATGCCACCACGCGGAATTTAACACTTCCGGGTTGTAGCGAGGTTGAGATTACCGGCGAGTCTAAACCACCTAACTTAGCTTCAAAAATCTGCATCAAAAGTTCGATGACTGAATTGATAGCATCAGTCTTAGTACGCATATCTTTAATTGTAGGTGAACCGCTTAAGGCTTCTTCTAATAGCGTACTTAAATCAAATCCTTCCTCACCTGCGAGACTCCTTATCCTATCTGATATTTCATTGACAGTCTGAACCAACTGCGTAGAAGGCCCTTCTTTAGCCAAAGCTCCCGGTAGGGCATCAACTGACTCTTTAAGGTTCTTTAAGGTAAGTGCGATGTTGATATTTTCTCCGGTTACAACTACAGCCTCAACTGCCTTGATTGCCTCCAGGGCTTTCTTAGCCACACGTGCTGCTTCCGGAGCTGCGGCAGCAAGGCCGGCGATTGTAGTCAGACCCATAGATTCCACCATACCGCTACCGGTAATGAAAGCATCTGTCTCGCGTTCCGTAATAATATAAGTGTAGGCCTGGCCTGGCGTAAACCTTCCGTCTGCAGTAAATTCATACTTGTAAATACCCTGAGTTATAGGGTCTCTTAAAATTTCAGCCTGGACAATTACTTTATCGTCGTTGCTGTACATTTCAAGCACAGGCTCAAGTCCGGGTTGCCCTTGGCAGGTTATTACTGCCTTATCGTTGAGCAAGACCGGATCAGGAGATACTACGGCATTCCAGGAATATTTTAAAGCAGTCTCAGTAAGCAAATTGCCGGCTGCAACTGCCTTTTTCGCACCTTCTTCCAATTCAACAAGTGCGCTTTTTGTTGTATCCTCAAAACTCTTCATTGTCGTCTGAATCATCGTCTCCATAGTGTTAGTCTTCTCGGTAATAATGTTAGTCTGTTCGGTCATCCTGTCATCAATGAGGTCTGTCTGATCCTGTAAAGACTCCTGTATTTCCGCGCTCACCACAGATATCGGTTTATCCAAGACAGAATTTACCGTTGCCTGCATATCCGCTAAACTCTTAGGAGTAGTTATTTCAAAAGACCCGGGGGTCTTAAAATGTGCGCCTGATACGTTTGTAATATCGGTAATAGTAGTATAAACCTTGCCTGCAACCAGGCCTGTACTATTCCAGGTTAAATTAAAGAAACCTGCAGGATTAGGTGAACTTGTTTGCAGGGTCTTAATTACATTACCTGCATCATACACGTCAATCTTTACTGCGGAAACACCGGAGACAACCGCACCGTCTCTCTCTAACCAGGAGCTAACATCTAATCTATCATCCGAAGCAGTATACGCAAATTCAGAATAAGAACGCCAGATATGGATTGCTGTAGTTTCCATAAACACGGTGATAGTCCTGTTTTGATCTGCCGCATAGTTCTCTGCCTTATCGCCAAAACCAGGAGCACTCCATGTTGTAGTATAGCTTCCGGCAGGGGTCCAATGCGTAATCGGGCTAATCTCGGATGAAGCTAAAGCGGCTTTCACCCAAACTGCTTCTTCAGTTTGAGAATTGATTTCTCTTACTGAAAGGTTACTGACGTGTTCGTTAGTGGTAAGATTACGCACATACCAGATAATCTTATAGTAATCAATAGTGAAAGTATTATTAGAATCATCGTAAACCCTGCTATCAGTAGCATCGGATATGCGCACTTTTACTACATCTGGTCCTGAGTATATACCATAAACGTCCTTTAAGACTGCATCCGGAATCTCCCAATTGTAAGCGCCCGTATAGCTGAGCGGGTCGGAAGGATCAGGAATATCCAATGCAGCAACAATGGTGTGCCTGTCGAGGTTAAAATTATCTTTGGAGTATTCTAATTTTACCTGCGGCATGGTTCCGATAGCAGACCATTCAATAAGACGTTCTTCACTGGTAACCCAACGCTCTGCGCCGTTAGGCGAACTCAAAACAAAGGAACCGCAGATAGTGAAATTATTATTTGAAACATCAAAAACATTATCCGGGTTAGCCGGGTCCTGAATCTTTACTTTAACTGTCTGGGAAATATCATCAGGTACTACCCAGCTGTAAGTTCCGGTATTTTGCTGCCAATCAACAACGGTTGTAATTACGTTAGGATAAGTCATGCCTCCGTCAAGGGAATAGCTTAGTTTATAACCGATCCTGCCGCCCTTATTCCAGGTAATGTTATGCGCAGTTCCTACTATCCACTGCTCATTCCCGTTAGGCGAAGTGATCAATAAATACCCGCGGATATCAAAATCTGCATTAGACTCATCGCTTACTGTAGAATCGCTAACATTACTAATCTTAACCCTGGCATAATGCGTAGGCGTATCATTAGGAACATCAGGTATTGCCCAAGAATAAGTTCCGGTGTTGGATACTGAATTAGTAATAGTGTAAGGATAAGTGACGCCGCTATCAATAGAATAAACTAATTTCACATTAGGTATAGTTCCTGTAGTGTTCCAAGTAATATTGAATGTATTACCGATTTCCCATGGCTCTAAACCGTTAGGTGCGGTTATTTGCAACGCGCCGCGGATCTTAAAGTTAGCGTCAGAAACATCAAAGGCCTCGCTATCATCAACACTCGTTACTCGCACCTTTACGGTAGTTGATATAGCGTCCGGGATTGTCCAGTTATATGTTCCGGTATTAGCAGTAGAGCCAATGATGATATTAGGATAAGTTGTGCCTCCATTAGTGGAATATTCTAATTTTACATTAGGCACAATGCCGGTCCAGGTCCAGGTAATCGGATGGCTCTCTTGCGTTGTCCAGACCTCGCTGCCATTGGGTGAAGTAATGGTAAACGGCGCCTTAATCTTAGCGCTAGCATCTGAGACATCAAAAGCAACAGGATGTTTAGAGCTCTGTTCAGTGGGTTTATAAGCATCTGCGTCAGAAATCCTTATTTTAAATAAATAACCGTTAGTAATGGTATTGATTTGAGTATCCGGGAATTGGTTAGGTATTTGCCAAGAGTAAGGACTGGTATTTGGAACAGTAAGAGAATACGGATAGGTAGTACCTCCGTCTTTGGACCATTCAATCTTTACTTCTGAAACCGTTCCTGCGCAGGTCCAGGTTATATTATAAGTTGAGCCTACATCCCATTTTTCTGCACCATTCGGTGAAGTAACGGTAATTTTTGATTTAATCTTAAAATCGTAATTTGAAAAGTCATAAGCTCCCTCTGTCGGAGGTATAAAGTCATTGTAGTCGGATACGCGTACGCGTACAGTCTTAGAAATCGGGTCAGGAGAAACTGGGATTGTCCAGGGATGGGTTCCGTCGTTAGGAGTGCTGGCAATGACTGTATAGACTTCATTCTCATCGCTAAAGGCATTAGTAGAATATTCTATTTTTACAGTTGGGATAGTTCCTTGAACTGTCCAGGTGATATTATAGGTTTGTCCGACCTCCCATTCTTCCAGGCCTGAGTTAGGAGATGTTACTGTAACTTTGGAACGAATTCTAAAATTAGCGTTTGACTGATCAAAGGCCTCAGGGTCAGAGGTATGTTCTACTCTTACCCTTACCGTAGCTGAAATAGCATCAGGTATAGTCCATTGATAGGTCCCTAAATTAGAAGTGGAACTAGTAATTAAGTTAGCCGGCGGATAGGTTACGCCTCCGTCAGTAGAATACATCAATTTTACAGTAGGCACTGTTCCGGAGGTTGTCCAGGTGATATTCTTTGCCTCGCCTATGCCCCATTTCTCTCCGCCATTGGGCGCAGTAATTGTAAAGCTGGGTTGAATCTTAAGGTTTGCATCTGACTCATCTTTTACTGTACCATCAGCGTTATTCGTAACACGTACCCTCACTAAAGTAGAAGCAGCATCGGGAATAGTCCAGCCGTAGGTCCCGGGATTAGTAGTAGAGGCAGTGATTAAATTAGGATAAGTCACTCCTGCGTCGAGAGAATATTCCAGCTTTACATTATTGATAGAACCTGTCTTGGTCCAAGTAATGCTTTGGTAATCACCGATTATCCATTTCTCACCGCCGTTAGGCGCAGTAAGTATCAGAGAACCTTTTACCTCAAAATTATTATTAGAGGCATCTAAGGCAGTGGAATCAGTGGCATCGGAGACTTTCACTCTTAAAGCAGTACCGATTGCATCAGGGATTGGCCAAGGATATGTTCCAGTATTACCGGTAGAACCAATAATAACATTAGCCGGCGGATAGGTTGAGCCACCGTCGGTAGAATATTCTAACTTTACATTAGCCACTGTTCCGTAAGTCGCCCAGGTAATATTATGCGATGAAGCAACAATCCAGGTTTCACCGCCATTGGGTGAAGTTACATTGAATCCGGCCCTAATCTTAAAATTACCGTTAGAGGTATCAAAGGCATCGCTGTCATTAGCATCTGAAACCCGCATCCTCAACGTAGCAGATATGGCATCAGCTACGGTCCAGCTAAAGCTGTTATTATTAGGAGTAGAGGCGATTATAGTATAAGGATAAGTTGAGCCGCTGTTAGTTGAGTATTCCAACTTAACCAAAGAGACTGTCCCGGCAGTATTCCAGATAATGTTGCGGGATTCATTCACTGCCCAAACCTCTCCGCCATCAGGAGTACTAACGGTGAATCCACCCATAATTTTAAAGTTAGCGTCAGAGGTATCAAAAGTTCCGGAATCTGCAGCGTTAGAGACACGCACGCGGCAATTGTTAAATATGGCATTAGGTATAGTCCAAGGATAGGTACCGGTATTTGAGGTAGAGGCAATAATGACATTGGGATAAGTTGAGCCTCCATTAGTAGAATACTCTAACTTTACATTATATATAGTTCCGAAGGTGGTCCAGGTGATGTTCTGCGAGGTGCCTACTGTCCATTTCTCAGCCCCGTTAGGAGCGGTTACGGTAAAACCACCGCGGATAATGAAATCGCTATTAGATTCATCAACTACCGTAGAATCCGTGACATCGCTGATCTTCACTCTCACCGTGGTATAAATCTTATCCGGAATGGTCCATTCATAAGTCCCTAAGTTGGCAGCAACTGAACTTACAATAACATTTCCCACCGGATAGGTTTGGCCGCTATCGGTAGAATATTCTAATTTTACATTGGCAATGGAACCGGTCTTGACCCAGGTGATATTATGCAGAGTGCTCACTATCCAGGCCTCGCCGCCATTAGGAGCGGTGAGAGTTACCGCACCTCTAATCTTAAAGTTACCGTTTGAGGTATCCGTAGCATCGCTATCTAAAATATCAGTAATCTTGACCCTCAAGGTTGTCCCAATAGCATCGGGTATGGTCCAGGAATAACTTAAAGTATTCGGAGTAGAAGCGATGATCGTATTAGGATAAGTCAAGCCGCCGTTAGTGGAATATTCTAACTTTACATTAGGGATAGAGCCGTTGGCTGTCCAAGTGATGTTTCTGGTCTCTTGAACTGTCCAGACCTCACCGCCATTGGGGCTTGCGAGATTAAATGTGCCGTGAATTTTAAAGTCAGCGTTAGAAGTATCAAATACCGTTGAATCTGAAAAATCACTGATTTTTACCCTGCAGGTTACGCTAGGATTATTATCGACTGCTGTCCAGCTATAACTGAGGCTGGAGGCGGGGGTAGTGGCGATAATCACATTCGGATAAGTTGTGCCGCCGTTAGTAGAGTATTCCAATTTAGCATTAATAATGGAACCGCTTTTAGTCCAGGTGATTGCCTGGGTTGAGCCAATAGGCCATTTCTCACCGCCGTTAGGGCTGGTTAAAATAAATGAACCGGCAATTTTGAAATTGGCATTAGAGGTATCGAAGACTGTTGCATCAGTAGTATCGCTGATTTTCACTCTCAAAGTAGAACTAATATCATCGGGCATGGTCCAGGTGTAACTTCCGCTACCAGCACCTATAGAAGGAGTAATCACATTCGGATAAGTTGTGCCGCCGTTAGTAGAGTACTCTAACTTGGCATTGGCAATTGAACCGTTCTTGGTCCAGGTGATATTGTGATTTTCTCCTACAATCCAGACTTCTCCTCCATTAGGGCTAGTCAGGGTAAATGAACCAGTTATCTTAAAGTTAGCATTGGAAGCATCGGTTACGGTTTCATCTAAAACATCAGTAACTTTAACTCTTATCTGATCACCAATAGCATCTGGGATCGTCCAAGGGTAGCTCGCGCTAGCAGGAGTAGAAGCTATAATGGTGTTGGGGTAACTAGAACCTCCATCAGCTGAGTATTCTAATTTTACATTAGCAATGGAACCGGTGCGATTCCAGGTAATATTATTTGAAGTGGTAACTACCCAGGCCTCACCGCCGTTGGGTGCGGTTAAGACCAAAACACCCTTTATCTCAAAATTAGCATTAGAGGTATCGGCTACGGCGCTATCGAGGGTATTAGTGATCTTTACCCGTAAAGCCACACCAATAGCGTCAGCTACTGTCCAAGGATAGGTTCCGGCTGTGGCATCTGTCGATGCAACAATCACATTCGGATAACTACTACCGCCGTTAGTGGAATACTCTAATTTGACATTGGCAAAGGCACCTGTCTTTGTCCAGGTGATATTACGGCTCTCTCCAACCTTCCAGACTTCAGCACCGTTAGGAACAGTCAAAGTTAAAGAACCTTTTATCTCAAAATTAGCATTAGAGGTATCATATACCGTGGCATCGTCGACATCGGAGATTTTTACTCTCAAACTTGCACCGATAGCATCAGGTACGCTCCAGGGATAACTTAAATTCGCTGCGGGAGTCGAAGCAGTAATAACATTAGGATAATTTCCTCCTCCGTCTGTAGAATACTCTAACTTCGCATTAGGGATAGAACCCTGCCTTGTCCAGGTGATGTCATGGCTTGAGCTCACTATCCAAATTTCTGTTCCGTTAGGAGAAGTCAAAGTCAATAAACCTCTGATCCTGAAGTTCGCACTTGAGTTATCAAATACGGATGAATCAGCGGTATTAGTAATTTTTACTCTGGCCAAAGTCGAAGGCGCATCCGGAATTGTCCAAGGATAAATTCCGGTGGCAGCATTAGTTGAGGCAATAATCACATTCGGATAAGTGCTGCCTCCATTAGTAGAATACTCTAATTTTACACTAGAAATTGAGCCGGTCCTAGTCCAGGTAATATCTTGAGAGGTATTGATAACCCATGACTCGCCTCCATCCGGTGCAGTTAAAGTGAGGGAACCTACAATCGTGAAATTATCATTAGACACATCAAAAACATCAGCGTCATCAACATTAGTAATCTTTACCTTTAGCGTAGTTGAAATTGCATCGGGGATAGTCCAGGGGTAACTGCCGCTTCCGGCTGGAGTAGAAGCAATAATCAGGTTGGGATAAGTGCTGCCTCCATTAGTAGAATACTCTAATTTCACATTGGCAATTGAACCGGCCCTTGACCAGTTTATAGGCTGAGAACCTTGCACCACCCAAGTCTCGCCGCCATTGGGTGAAGTTACAGTCAACCCGCCTTTGATTTCAAAATTAGCATTAGAGGTGTCCGTTACTGCGCTGTCTAATACATTGGTGATTTTTACGCGTAAAGCCGTACCAATAGCATCAGGGATAGTCCAGGGGTAACTTCCGGTAGTAGCATCAGTAGAAGCAACAATGGTGTTGGGATAACTTGTCCCGCCATTGATTGAGTATTCTAATTTTACATTAGCTATAGAACCGGTCTTGGTCCAGGTAATATTACGACTTTCGTTTACCTTCCAGATCTCGGTCCCGTTAGGAGAAGCCAAAGTCAAAGAACCTTTTATTTCAAAATTAGCTAAAGACATATCTGTGACCGTAGAATTATCAACATCGGTGACCCTTACCTTTAATGACGTGCCAATAGCATCTGCTACTGCCCAGGGATAAGAGAGATTGCCCACAGGCGTAGAAGGAGTAATCACTACAGTCTCTAATTCATCGCTAAAACCATTCTTAGAATATTCCAATTTGACATTGGCATAAGTACCGGTCTTAGTCCAGGTAATATCCTCAGTTGCCCCGACAATCCAAATCTCGCCACCGTCAGGGACAGTAAGGTTAACCGAACCTTTGATAATAAAGTTGGCATTAGATACATCATATACATTGGAATCGTTGACATTAGTTACACGCACCTTAAGAGTGCTTCCGATAGCATCTGGTATGGTCCAGGGATATGTATTATTATTGGGCGTGGAAGCAATAATTAAAACTGTTTCCAGCTCATCGCTAAAACCATTGGTAGAATATTGCAATTTGACATTAGCAATTGTTCCGGTAGTAGCCCAGGTAATATTTTCGCTGGTATTTACTACCCACTGTTCTGCACCGTTAGGTGCAGTAATGGTAAAGGCGCCGCGGATTTTAAAATTATTATCTGAAATATCAAAGGCCTGGTCGTTGTTTACATCGCTGACTTTCACCTTTGCAGTATTACAAATACTATTCGGTACACTCCATCCGTATGTCCCGGCATTAGGCGTTGAGGCAATGATGACATTAGGATATGTGGTTCCGCCGTCAGTGGAATATTCTAACTTTACGTTTTCTACGGAACCTACTGTATCCCAGGTAATATTCTGAGATGTCCCTACTACCCAGTCTTGTCCGCCGTTCGGTGAAGTAATGGTAAATTTACCGCGGATAGCAAAGTTTGCGTCTGAAACATCAAACACCGTAAAATCAGAGGCATCTGAAACTTTTACTTTACAAGTTGTGGATATGGCATCAGGTATAGTCCAGGAATAAGCCAAGCCTCCGGCCGGAGTAGAAGCAAGGATTATATTAGGATAAGTCGACCCGTCGGTTGAGTATTCTAATTTTGCATTCAGTATGGTGCCTACAAAGGTCCAACGGATATCCTGAATAGTGTTTACCGTCCACTGATTTCCTCCGTTAGGAGCAGTCAGCGTAAAGCTTCCGGTAATCTTAAAGTTGGTATCCGAACGGTCAGTCACCGAAGAATCATCATTATTGGTAATACGCACCTTTACCGTAGAAAAAATGGCATCAGGGATAGTCCAGGCGCGCTTATAAGTACCTGCGGGTGTTCCTGTGGAATCGGTAGAAGCAACAATGGTTACGGTCTCAAGTTCATCGCTAAAACCATTGGTTGAATATTCTAATTTTACCGAAGACATGGTCCCTTGTTTTGTCCAGGTGATATCGTGAGAGGTAGCCACGACCCATGTCTCAGCGCCATTAGGCGAATTTAAGGTTAAAGAACCTTTGATGGTAAAATTATTGTTTGAGGTATCGGACACAGTATCATCTGAGGCATCCGTAACTTTCACCCTCAGCTGAATGCCGATAGCATCCGGTATGGTCCAGGGATATGTTCAGTTAATTGCCGGTGTAGAGGCAATTATTAAATTAGGATAAGTGGTTCCGCCGTTAGTTGAGTATTCTAATTTTACGTTGGCAACGCTTCCGGTCCTGTTCCAGGTGATATTCTGAGATATGCCTACAATCCAGGTTTCGTTACCGTTTGGAGCAGTCAGAGTAAGCGCGCCTTTAATAGTAAATACACCGTTAGAAACATCAGATACTGAACTATTAGCGGCATCAGAAACCCTTACCTTAACACCTGTGCTAATTGCATCCGCCACTGCCCAGGGATAACTTAAATCCGAAGCAGGGGTTGAGGCTGTAATGGTAACGGTCTGGCTTTCATTGACAAAGCCGTTAGTTGAGTATTCTAATTTTACGTTAGCAAATGAACCCGTCCTAGTCCATGTAATATTTCTATTCTCAGCTACAATCCAAGACTCACCGCCATTAGGTGTACCAACGGTAACCGAACCTTTAATAACAAAGTTGGCATTGGATTCATCAAAGACAGTCTCATCTGCTAAGAAAACAATCTTTACCCGGGCTAGATTGGTAATGGCGTCCGGTATGGTCCAGGAATAACTCATATTCTCTGCGGGCGTAGAAGCAACGATTGTATTGGTGGCTTCGGGATAGGTTGTGCCGCCGTCAGTAGAATAGATTAATTTTACATTAGTAATTGCACCGAATTTATCCCAGGTAATGTTCTCGGCATCACCTACTACCCATTCTTCTAAGCCATTAGGGACAGTAATCCAGAGGCTTCCCTTAACGCTAAAAGGATCGTTGGATACGTCGCTTACGGTAGAATCAGTAACGTCGGTAACCCGCACTTTCAAGTTAGCTCCGGGCTTATCCGGAACAGTCCAGTCAAAAGGAGTGCCTGTCGAGGCATTAACTGAAGCGATAATCAAAAATGTTTCCAGTTCATCGCTAAAGGCATTGGTGGAATATTCTAATTTGACATTGGCGATAGAACCGACTTTAGTCCAGGTGATATTCTGATGGGTATTTATCTGCCATTGTTCGTTACCATTAGGCGCGGTTAAAGTCAACGAACCTCTGATCTTAAAGTTAGTATTAGAGGTGTCAAAGGCATTGCTATCTAGAGCATCAGATACTTTTACGCGCACTGTATTAGAAATACTGTCGGGGACTGTCCAGGAATAAGCATTATTATTCGGAATTGAGGCAACTATCTCGTTAGGATAGCTGGAGCCGCCGTCAATGGAATATTCTAATTTTATGTTAGAGACTGTTCCGGTGGTAGTCCAGGTAATGCTCCTTGACTCATTAACGGTCCAGACATCTCCGCCGTTGGGTTGAGTTATAGTGAAACCTCCGAGTATGGAGAAGTTATTATCTGAAGTATCGTAGACATCGGCGTCAGAAGCATCTGAAATCCTTACTCTTACCTGTTTACCTACAGCATCAGGCATAGTCCAGGGATAACTTAAGGCAGCTGCCGGAGTTGAACCGATGATGGAGTTAGGATAGCTTGAGCCGCCGTTAGTGGAGTATTCCAGTTTGGCATTAACCACACTTCCCGTTCGGGTCCAGGTGATATTATGAGATGTGCCAACAGTCCATTTCTCTGTACCGGAATTAGGTGAAGTTAAAGTAAACCCGCCGATAATCTTAAAATTAGCGTCCGACGTATCATTCACCGTGTCATCCGCTACATTACTTATTTTTACTCTCACCTGAGTAGAGAGATCGTCGGGTATAGCCCAGGGATAACTTAAATCTGCTCCCGGAGTTGAGGCAATAATAAGATTAGGATAACTTGTGCCGCCGTCTGTTGAGTATTCTAATTTGACATTGGCAACAGTTCCGGTCCTGGTCCAGGTGATGTTATGAGAGCTATTTACTACCCAAGCCTCTGTGCCGGCATTGGGAGAAGTTATGGTTAACGAGCCCTTGATGGTAAAGTCTGCATCTGAGGCGTCAGAGACAGAACTATCCGCGGCATCGCTTACCTTAATCCTGATATCAGTATCTATGGCATCCGCTACTGCCCAAGGGTAACTACCTGCTGCTGCCGGTGTTGAGGCGATAATCTCGTAAGGATAAGTCGAGCCACCGTCTTTGGAATATTCCAATCTGACGTTGACAATAGAGCCGTTCCTGGTCCAGGTGATGTTCTTGGATTCACCGACGATCCAGGTCTGTCCGCCGTTAGGAGCGGTTAAACTTAAAGAACCTTTGATGGTAAAATTGCTATCTGAAACGTCCACTACTGTTGAATCATTGACATCAGATATCCTTACCTTTGTAGCTGTACCGATAGCATCAGGAATAGTCCAGGGATAAGAAAGGACTGAAGCAGGAGTAGAAACCACGATTGTATAAGGATAGTTCGTTCCTCCATCTGTAGAGTATTCTATTTTCACATTAGCAAAGGAACCGGTCCTAGTCCAGGTAATGTTCCAGCCTTCGCCTACAACCCAGTTCTGTCCGCCGTTTGGAACAGTTAAGGTAACCGAACCTTTGATAATGAAGTTAGCGTCGGAAACATCAGAGACTGTGCTATTGTCTACATCTGTAATTCTGACTTTGAGTTGACTGCCAATAGCATCCGGTATGGTCCAGGGATAACTTAAAGCTGCGCCAGGCGTAGATGCGATAATTAAATTAGGGTAGGTGGTCCCTCCGTTTGTAGAATATTCTAATTTTACGTTGGCCACTGAACCAGACCTGGTCCAGGTGATATTTTCAGCGCCGTCTACTACCCAGGCCTCTGTGCCGTTAGGAGCAGTCAAGGTCACGCTACCTTTAATAGTGAAGTTGGCATTAGATGTATCATACACAGAAGAATCTGCTTCATTAGTGACTTTTACCCTGCAGGTTGTAGAAAGGTTATCGGGAATTGTCCAGGGATAAGGCGTACCTGTGGTAGCATTGACTTCGGTAGCAATAACATTAGGATAGGTTGAACCGCCATCAGTGGAATATTCTAATTTTACAGTGGCAATGGTTCCGGCCTTAGTCCAGGTGATGTCATGAGAAGTATTGTATGCCCAGGATTCTGTGCCGTTAGGCGCAGTCAGGGTAATGCTGGGACGAATCTTAAAGTTTGCATTTGAGGTATCAAAGGCATCAGGATTATTTGCATCGGACACCTTAACGCGCACTGTGATAGAAACAGCATCCGGTATTGTCCAGGGATAGGTGTTAGTGTTAGTCACTGAATCAACGATAACGTAAGGATAGCTTGAGCCGCCGTTAGTGGAGTATTCTAGCTTTACATTACCCACTGTTCCAGCGGTACCCCAGTTGATATCCTGCAGAGAACCCACTGCCCAGACTTCACTGCCATTGGGTTGGCTGATGGTAAATCCGCCTAAGATAGTAAAGTCAGCATTAGACTCATCA
>JAPLLU010000117.1 GCA_026387385.1 Candidatus Omnitrophota bacterium | reverse complement strand
AAGAAATTTTATGGTGTGGGTGCTGAAACATTGGAGGCAATGTCCAAAGAATCGGTTTCAGATTTAACGCTGTTGAAAGTTGAGACAAATAAAGACATCCATGATGAGACAATTGACCCGTCAGTGATTAAATTTTTAAACCAGGTCCTTCTTGATGCCATAAAGCAACGGGCAACAGATATTCATTTTGAGCCTTTTGAGAATGACTTACGTGTCCGCTACCGTATAGATGGGATTCTTTATGAAGTCCCTTGCCCGGCAACGATTAAGAATTTTCAGCCGCACATTGCTTCAAGAATAAAGGTTATGGCCAACCTTGATATCGCTGAAAAACGCAGGCCCCAGGACGGCAGAGTGGATATTAAACTAGAGGAAGAGGTATTTGACTTAAGGATTTCCATTATACCTACTCCTTTCGGCGAAAGCATTGACATTCGTATCCTTCCGCGCTCAAAGCCATTAATCGGCTTAAGGGAATTAGGGCTTACCTTGGAAGAATTAGAGACTATGGAAAGAGCGATTAAAAAACCGCATGGCATTATCCTGGTTACAGGCCCTACGGGAAGCGGCAAGACCACTACGCTATATGCTTGTTTAAGTAAGATAAATTCCCTGGAACGTAAAATTATCACTATTGAAGACCCCATTGAATATCAATTAAGCGGGATTACGCAGACACAAGCCGACGGAAAAATCGGTTTTACATTTGCCAATGCCTTACGTTCTATGCTAAGGCATGACCCTAATGTCATGATGGTCGGAGAAATAAGGGATACCGAAACCGCAGAATTAGCAGTGCGCACAGCGCTCACCGGCCATTTGGTATTCAGCACCTTGCATACAAATGATTCTTCAGGAGGAATAACCCGGTTGCTGGACATGGGCATAGAATCTTTTTTAGTCTCTTCATCGGTTATTTTAATTGTGGCGCAGAGATTAGTGAGATTAATTTGCCCGCATTGTAAAGAAGAATATAATCCTGAACCGGAATTACTTAAACAATTTGCTAAAGATAGGCCTGTGGATTTAAGATTCTTTCATGGTAAGGGTTGCGAAGCCTGCAGGCTTACCGGCTATAGAGGAAGGAACGGTATTTTTGAGATGTTAGAGATTTCTGATGAAATCAGAGAAATGGTCCTTAAAAAGATGCCTTCGCACCAGATAAAAAATAAGGCAGTATCGCAGGGCATGAAAACACTTAGAGATATCGGTTGGGAGAAAGTAAGGCAGGGGCTCACTACTGTTGAAGAAGTGTTAAGAGTTACTCAAGCACAAGAGGCTTAATTGAAATGCCACAGTTTTCTTACAGGGCAAAACAGGGCCCGGACAAAATAAAAGATGGGATTATTCAAGCTGAAAACGAGATAGCTGTTATAAAAAAGCTTAGGGAGGAAGGATTATACCCTGTCTTAATCAAAGAAGTAAGCCTCGCCCCCCAAAAAAAATCCTATAAAAAAATATCTGCCCGCGACATATCTAATTTTACCCGGCAAATAGCCAATCTTATACATTCCGGCTTTAGGCTGGATGCGGCCTTATCATCGCTAAGCCGGCAGGAACAGAATGCCGGATTAAAGAAATTAATTGATGATTTACAGGAAAAAATTCAAAAAGGTTTTACTTTTTCTTCGGCGCTAAGCGAATACCCGGGGATATTTTCTTCTTTTTATATTAATATGATAAATATAGGGGAGGCGACCGGAAAGATTGATGAAACCTTGAGCCGGCTGGCTGATTTTAAAGAAAAGGAAACTGAGCTAGTGTCTCAGGTGAGAGCTGCTTTGGTTTACCCGGGATTTCTGCTTACGGTAGGAATTGCCAGCGTGTTTGTGATAATTACTTTTTTGGTGCCGCGTTTTGTCACTATGTTTTCCGAACTCGGTCAGGCATTGCCTTTACCGACCCAGATAGTTATGCATGTGGGTAAATTTATGAACAAATGGTGGTGGTTGTTTATAGCCAGCTGTATTTTAATTGTGATGATGATGGTTAACTATTTTAGGATTGAAAAAAACAGATTAGCTATAGATAGACTGATGCTACGCCTTCCTTTAATAAAAGACCTGATTCAAAAAATAGAAATGGCAAGGTTTAGCTATGCCTTGGGAGTATTGTTAAAAAGCGGTGTCCCTATCATGGATGCGCTGGGAGTTGTGAACGTGAGCGTAAACAACCGGGTTTACAGGCAAAGTATTTCACTTTTTCAGGAGAAGATAAGAAAGGGACAGAGTTTAAGCAGTTGCCTGAAAATAGATGAAATATTCCCTGCGGTGTTGATAAATACTGTAGCTATAGGCGAGGAGAGCGGTGAGTTAGCTGGTATGTTGTTAAAAACAGCAACAGCGTTTGAAAGTGAAGCAAACAGGACCATAAAAACTGCAGTTACTTTAATTGAACCCATACTGCTTCTTTTGATTGGTGGCTTTGTTATCTTTCTTGTTCTCTCGATTATCCTGCCGATATTCCAGATGAATCTTTTTATCCGTTAGGTTCATCCAGGAACCAAACCTCTTTTAAATCCAGTAGGTTAAG
>JAPLLU010000079.1 GCA_026387385.1 Candidatus Omnitrophota bacterium | reverse complement strand
AGAAAATTAAGCAGAGTCGTCCAGGTCTCAATCCGCATCAACCCCGATGTAGAGCCAAAGACACATAAATATATTACCACCGGTAAAATTACCAATAAGTTTGGCATAGATTTTAGGAGCGCTTATCAGATTTTAATGTTGCGTAAGGCCCTGCCTTGCGTAAATATCTCAGGCCTACATATACATATCGGTTCGCAGATAACCGAGAGTGCTCCTTACATTGCCGCTATCATTAAAATGATAGGGTTTATAAAAAAATTACGGAGAAAAGGAATTGACCTGGATTATCTTAATATCGGTGGCGGGTTAGGTATAGTTTATGATAAAGAGACTCCGCAGACAGCGAAAGCATTTGCGCAAAAGGTGTTACCTTTATTGAAAAAAACGGGCTTTAGGATAATCTTAGAGCCCGGTAGATTTATTGTGGGTAATGCCGGAATCCTGGTAGCAAAGGTCTTATATATTAAAGCTACGCCTAAAAAGAAATTCATCATCGTAGATGCAGGAATGAATGATTTAGTCAGGCCGGCTTTATACGATGCTTATCATAATATTCTGCCTTTGCGGACAACGCAATACGCAATACGCAATACGCAATACGATATAGTGGGGCCCATTTGTGAAAGTGCGGATTGTTTTGCTAAGGAAAGGCGCCTTGCGCAAGTAAAAGAGGGTGATTATTTAGCGGTAATGAGTGCCGGAGCTTACGGGTTTAGCATGTCCTCGAACTACAACTCAAGGCTCAGGGCAGAAGAGGTGATGGTGGTAGGAGATGAGACATTTGTAATCAGAAAAAGAGAATCTCAGGAAGATTTAATCCGTAATGAATTAATTCCGCCGTTTCTTTTAGGTTTATAATATGAATAAAATTGCTTTTACTAAAATGGTGGCATCAGGGAATGACTTCGTTGTTATAGAAGCAGGGCTACAAGCTACAAGATGCAAGCTGCAGGTTTTGGCAAAGAGTATTTGTGATAGAAAATATGGGGTTGGGGCTGACGGCTTACTTATTCTAGAAAAATCAAAGGTTGCTGATATCAGAATGCGTATTTTTAACGCTGACGGCTCAGAGGCCCAGATGTGCGGTAATGGCGCACGTTGCACTGCTTTATTTATAAACACAAGACACAAGACACCTGCCTGTCCGGCAGGCAGGCAAGACACAAGACACAAGATTGAGACCAGGGCAGGTATAATTGATTCTTGCGTCAATGGCGATAATGTAAGCATAAAATTAACTGACCCCGAGGATATAAAATTAGATATTCCGATTAAGATAGGGAATCGCTACTTGAAAATTAATTTTATTGATACAGGCGTCCCACATGCAGTGATATTTGTTGAAGGTTTAGACAAGATAGATGTTTTTAATCTGGGAAGGCAGATACGCTATCATAAAACATTTTCTCCTAAAGGTACGAACGTGGATTTTGTGGAAGTCTTGAGTGATAAGTTTATAAAAATCAGGACTTATGAAAGAGGAGTAGAAGATGAAACTCTATCTTGCGGCACGGGGATGGTTGCTGCCGCGTTAATTACAGGATCCAGGCTCCAGGCCACAGGCTACAATAATATTAAAGTGCATACCCAAGGAAGGGAAACATTGGAAGTCTCTTTTGAAAAAGATAGTGGCAATTTTGAAAATGTTTGGTTAAGGGGTAAGGTTTGTATCGCATTTAAAGGTCAATTTTTGTTAAAGCGGAGGATATAGATGGCCATACTTATTTTTATTGCGGCATTAGTTATAATAGGTTTGTGGCTAGCGGCTTCTTATAATAGCCTAATAGCACTAAAGAATCAGGCGCTCAATGGCTGGAAACAGATAGATGTCCAGCTGAAAAGAAGGCATGACCTTATACCAAATTTAGTTGAAACTGTTAAAGGTATGATGAATTTTGAACAGACTACATTGACCAGAGTAATCGAGGCACGCAATAAAGCAATTTCTGCGCAAGGAATCGCTGAGAAGGCAGCTAAAGAAAATGTCCTCACGGGCGCATTAAGGCAACTGTTTGCCTTGGTTGAGAATTACCCTAATCTAAAATCCAATGAAAATGTGTCCAAACTGCAGGAAGAACTTGCGTCTACGGAGAATCGTATTGGTTCTGCGCGCCAGTTTTATAATGATATCGCTACCAGGTTCAACATCGCCCAGCAGACTTTCCCCACAAATATGGTCGCAAGGACGTTCGGTTTTAAGGCTGCAGAGTTATTTGAAATTACTGATGCTTCTGAAAAAGATGTTCCAAGTGTAGATTTAAATCTTAAATGAATATCCATGCAGATTAAGGTTGCGGAGGTCTAAAATGTTCAAAGGCTCTATTGTTGCCATAATCACCCCATTTAAAAATGGTAAGCTCGACGAAAAAAAACTAAGGGATTTGATAGAATTCCATATTAAGAATGGAACCAGCGGGATCGTACCTTGCGGCACTACGGGTGAATCTGCAACTTTATCTTTTGATGAACATGACAGGGTTATTGAAATCACGGTCGAACAAGTAAAGAAAAGGGTGCCGGTTATCGCTGGTACAGGCTCAAATTCTACTGAAGAGGCTATCATGTTGACCAAACACGCTGCTAAATCAGGCGCAGATGCATCATTGCAGGTCTCGCCTTATTATAATAGGCCTACGCAAAAAGGGCTTTATGAGCATTTTAAAGCAGTAGCCGATTCCGTAAACATACCAATTATTCTATATAATATTGCTTCACGAACAGGGGTAAATATTGAGCCAGAGACTATCGCAAAGTTAGCAGAGAACTGTAAAAATATTGTAGGCGTAAAAGAAGCATCAGGAAACCTTGACCAGATGTCGCGCATAAAGGCGCTGTGTCCCGAAAGTTTTGATTTAATCTCAGGAGACGATAGTCTTACCCTGCCTATATTATCCATAGGCGGGACAGGCATTATTTCGGTTGTGGCCAATATTGTTCCTAAAGATGTTGCAAGTTTGGTAAGTGAATTTGAAAAAGGAAATCTAAAAAAAGCTCAAGAAATACACTTTAAATTGCTTCCTTTGATTAAAGCGATATTTATTGAAACAAATCCTATCCCGGTGAAGACGGCAATGGGATTAATGGGTATGTGCGAGCCTGATTTAAGGCTTCCGTTATGTGAAATGTTGCCTGAGAACCTGGAAAAACTTAAAAAAGCATTGAAAGAGTATGGTTTAATTAAATAGGCTTCAGGATACAGGCTGCAAGCTGCATGGAATCTTGCGGCTTGTGTCTTGTGGCATGAAGCAGGAGATATGCTATGATCAAATTAGGCATTGCTGGTGTTTGCGGAAAAATGGGCAGGCGTATTTTTAAATTAGCCCAGCACGACAAAGACTTCGAAATAAACCTTGCCTTGGAGAAAAAAGGGATACCGGAAATAGGCCGCGAATTAGGAAAGTTAAAAATATCTTCCAGCCCTGACGGATTATTCTTGGTGGATGTGTTTATTGATTTTACTACTCCTGAAGCCACTGAGAGCAATTTAGATTATGTGGCTAGGTATAAAAAAGCTGTTGTGTTAGGTACAACCGGCATGAATGATGCACAATTAAAAAAGGTTGAAGAAATATCTAAGATAGTCCCTGTAGTATTTTCGCCAAATATGTCTGTAGGTGTAAATGTTCTATTTTCGATATTGCCGGAAATAGCCGCAAGATTAGGCCCTGACTACAATATCGAGATTGTAGAGGCGCACCATAAGGTAAAAAAGGATTCTCCTTCCGGAACAGCCAAAAAACTTGGAGAAGTTTTAACAGGGGCTACCGGTAAAGAAATTACGATTCATTCTGTGCGTCTGGGTGATATCGTGGGCGACCACACTATTATATTCTGCGGAAATTCCGAGCGCATCGAAATAAAGCATCAGGCACATTCGCGCGATCTGTTTGCTTTGGGTGCATTGAAAGCAGCAAAATGGATTGCGGGTAAACCAGCAGGCTTATACTCAATGAAGGATGTACTAAAACAAAAAGCGTAAAATGTAAAGCTAAAAGCGCCTGCCTGCCGGCAGGCAGGTAAAATTAAAGCGTTAAGTTAAGAGTTTTTAGTTTTAAGTTTAAGTTTTTCGCATTACACTTTAAGCTCTACGCTAACAGTATAAAACCATGTTTAAGATATCTGATAGAATTAAAAAACTTCCGCCTTATCTGTTTGTTGAAATTGATAAGGCCAAAAGAAAAGCTAGACACGAAGGCAGGGATATTATTGATTTAGGGATAGGCGATCCGGACCAGCCTACGCCTGCTTATATCATTGAAAGGCTGTATCAGGCGTCAAAAGACCATTCGACGCACCGTTATTCTTTAGACCAGGGCCTTATGGAATTACGTCAGGCAATTGCGCATTGGTATAGAGTCCGATTCCGCGTTGAGCTTGATCCGGATACTGAAATTTTACCTTTGATAGGATCAAAGGAAGGGATTGCACATTTTCCTTTAGCATTTTTAAATGAGGGGGACTATTCATTAATACCCGATCCGTGTTATCCTCCTTATAAAGGCGGCACAATTATTGCAGGAGGTAATCCTTATCTTATGCCGCTTTATGAATCAAATGCGTTTTTGCCGGACTTAAGCAAAATACCTCTCAATATTCTAAAAAAATCGAAATTAGCTTATTTCAACTATCCTAATAACCCCACAGCGCAAACAGCAGACAAAGATTTCTATCAAGACGTAGTTAAGTTCGCCACTAAAAATAAAATTATTGTCGTATCTGATTTGGCTTATTCTGAAATTGCTTACGACGGATACAGGCCCGTAAGTTTTTTAGAGACGCAAGGAGCAAAAGATATAGCAATAGAATTCCATTCTCTTTCTAAAACATATAACATGACTGGTTGGCGGGTAGGCTGGGCCTGCGGTAATGCAGAACTGGTATCGCTGTTAGCAAAAGTAAAATCAAATATTGATTCCGGCATATTCTCTGCTATTCAGCTAGCAGCCGCATACGCCCTTAATGGCTCACAGGAACAAATTAGAAATATGTGTAATATTTATCAGGAAAGACGCGATACGCTGGTTCAGGGTTTGAGATCCTTAGGTTGGCAGGTAACTTCTCCCAAGGCTACTTTTTATGTATGGTTGAAAATCCCTAAACTGAACAAAGCAATCGATTCTTTAAAATTTTCTGCATTACTGTTAGAAAAAGCAGATCTTGTTGTTACTCCAGGGATTGGATTTGGGAAATATGGGGAAGGCTACATTAGGATAGCGCTTACCGTTTCCACTGAAAAGATAAAAGAGGCAATCATTCGCCTTAAAAAAATAATTTAATGATAGTTTGTTATCTGGGGGTAGGTTCTAATTTGGGTAAGAGAAGAACAAATATTAGAAAGGCGCTGGATTTAATAAGTAAGACTAGAGGTATAAAAATAGAGAAGAGTTCTAGGATTTATGAAACCGAGCCTCAGGGAGGCCCTAAGCAAGGAAAATTCTTAAATGCTGCCGTCAAAATTAAAACTTCGCTTGCTCCACATTACCTTTTGAGAGCTTTAAAAAAAATTGAGAGTGATTTAGGCCGCCAAAAGACTGTTCGCTTTGGCCCCCGTCAGATTGATCTAGATATTTTGCTCTACGGGAATAAAATTATTAATAGAAAGAACTTGAAGGTTCCGCATCCTAGGATGTTTGAACGCGAGTTCGTTTTAAGGCCTTTAAGAGAAATTATATGAACCCAGCCCTTCCTAAGAAATGCGAATCAAAAAATTCAAGGAAAAGCTGGGTGAACCCAGCCCTTACTAAGGGCAGAGGGGTAAGCAAGGAAGGAAGAGCGGGGTGAAGATTATCCGCAGCATTAAAGAGATGTCTGAATTTTCTAAAAGCATACACGCAAAGCACCTCACTATAGGTTTTGTGCCAACGATGGGAGCATTGCATGAGGGGCATCTCAGTCTTATCCGTAAGGCACTCAGAGATAACGATAAAGTCGTAGTAAGTATTTTTGTCAATCCCATTCAGTTCGGCCCAAAAGAAGATTATAGGCATTACCCCAGGAACCTGCAATTAGACTCTGGGTTATGTAAGAAACTGGGTGTAGGTGTAATTTTTTATCCCAGCGTAAAAGATATGTATCCAGAGGGGCACAAAACATATGTTTCGGTTTCCGGCTTCGAAGATGTATTGTGTGGAAAATCTAGACCAGGACATTTTAAGGGTGTTGCCACTGTGGTAATAAAACTTTTTAGCATTATTGGCGCAGATTCAGCATATTTTGGCCAAAAGGACTACCAGCAAGCAGTAATAATCAAAAAGATGGTAAGTGATTTGAATGTCCAGGTTAGGATAAATATCATGCCTATCGTGCGCGAGGTTGATGGCCTGGCTTTGAGTTCGCGAAATGTTTATCTAAATGAAGATGAGAGGAAAGACGCCGTTGTTTTGTATCAGGCGTTAGAATTAGCTCAGAATTTAGTCAGAA
>JAPLLU010000033.1 GCA_026387385.1 Candidatus Omnitrophota bacterium | reverse complement strand
AATATGAATATACGTTACTTAATTTAGTAAGGAATCTTTCTCGCCATAAAGGGCTTGCCGATATTAATGGCCTTATATACCGCGAAGGTTATGATATTAAAGTAAATCCTCCTGCAGCATTGATCAACTTAGATGCATTACCCTGGCCATTAAGAGAAGAATTACCCATGCATCAATATTTAGATACTCCCGGCAGGATACCTCAGCCCTCGGTGCAAATGCTTGCTTCTAGAGGGTGCCCTTTTGGATGCAATTTCTGTCTTTGGCCGCAGGTTATGTACCATGGCAGAAAATACAGATTCAGGGATGTAATTGATACCGTAGATGAAATGGAATATTTAGTAACCCGGATGGGTTTCAAATCTGTTTATTTTGATGATGATACATTTAATGTAGGCAAGGGAAGGATGTTAAGGTTATGTCAGGAAATAAGAAACCGTGGTTTAGAAAGGATACCCTGGGCGATTATGGCCAGGGCTGATTTGATGGATGAAGAAATACTCACCCAGATGAAGAGGTCAGGCTTAGCAGCTGTAAAATACGGGGTAGAATCGGCTACGCAGAAATTAGTAAACAAGTGCGGTAAAGATATGGATTTAAAGAAAGTAGAAAAGATGATTTTATTTACAAAGGCCTTAGACTTAAGGACCCACCTTACATTTACTTTTGGTCTCCCGGGAGAAACAAAGTCTACAATCAATAGGACAATAGATTATGCCAGGAAACTAAAGCCTTTTTCGGTACAGTTTTCTATTACCACGCCTTTTCCTGGCACAGCTTACTTTAACGATTTAGACAAGAGAGGCCTTGTTATTAATAAGAATTGGGATGATTACGACGGTAATTTTAAGAGTGTTATTAAATTAGATTATGTGAGCAGCAAGGATTTAGAGTTAGCCAGGCGCACTGCCTGTGAAGTATGGGATAAGGGTTATACACGAGGCGAAGGGTTAAAGAAATATCTTATAAAATTCTCAGATTCTTATCAACAAAACGGCCTAAGATTTGCCTTGAATAAAACCTTCAGCTATTTGAAAGAAAAGAATATCGGTTACGTTATCCGCAAGGTCCAGGAGAATTACCTGGATATTCTGGGTGTTTTGAACGGCAAATATGCTTTTAAGGGGCCAGGCACTATCCAGATAGACCTCACTGATTATTGCAATAATGATTGTCTTGCCTGTTGGTGTAATTCTCCTCTATTAAGTAAAGAAAGGTTGAACAAACCCAAAGACACGTTGTCTACCAAGTTAGTCAAGGACCTTATTACAGAGACTCATCAAATGGGGATGCGCGATATATACTTTTCCGGAGGCGGAGAGCCATTCATGCACCCCGATATCCTGGATATACTCGAACATACAAAGAAGCTAGGGGTAGCTTGCGCAGTAAATACCAATTTCACCCTGATTAACGAAAAAAATATCCAGAGGATTATTGACTTAAAAATTGATAGTCTTACGGTAAGCGTTTGGGCAGCAACATCGGATATCTATAAAGCCCTTCACCCCAATAAAGAAGAAAGTGATTTTTGCCGCATTCGCGATATGCTGCTTCTTTTAAATTCTAGGAAAAATTCATATCCTAAGATAAAAATTTATAATGTTATTTGCAACTTAAATTATCATCAGGTAAGCCAGATGATTGATTTTGCGCAAGAAACGAAATCCGAATTCGTAGAGTTTACCGTAGTTGACACTATGCCAAAGGCTACGGATAAACTTATTCTTACCCAAGAACAGGGCAAGATTGTTTTAGAACAATGTGAAGAAATTAAATCCAGAATGAACGGCGAGAGGAATAATCATACCCCTGAGGTTCTTAACTTCGAGCATTTCATGCGTCGGGTTGACAATTTAGACGCCCAGCAGGCGCAATACGATAGTAAATTTATTGATAGTGTGCCTTGTTATGTAGGTTGGCTTTTTGCGCGGATAATGCCAAACGGAGACGTTAACTCTTGCCTGAAATCGCATCGTTTTCCGGTAGGCAACCTGCATCAACATAATTTTAAGAAGATATGGAATTCTAAAAAGCAGGTGTATTTCAGGCAGAAGACGTTGAAGATGCGCAAAGATGATCCATTTTTTCAATTAATAGGGAATGACCCTGAATGCAAAATGGGATGTTATAAAAGTTGCGATGATATAAGCAGGAATATTTCCATGCATAGTAAGATTCAAATTCTTTCGGATTACGAACGGTATATTCTTAAGGCCTTAGGCAAGACCGGATTAGGCAAACTAATTACAATACCAAACGAAAGATGACAAAAGATAATGTTAAAGATTCAGATGTGCATTTAGTTGTGGCTCCCCCGTTTTTTACAAAAATGCCAAATATAGGGGTAGGCTATTTGGCTAGTTACTTAACCCGTAGAGGTTTTAAGGTTTCGGTTTCCGATTTAAGCGTGAAGTTATACAATAGCGCAAGCGTTGAACTAAAACGTTTCTGGAACATAGATTGCGTGAACAATTTTTTCCAAAGCGAAATTGCAGAAAATATTTTTAAGAATTTCAGAAAAGAAATTAACAAATTTTTGAATGATTTTTTAGCTACGAATACCAGGGTGATAGGTTTCTCCGTGAATATGATTAGTATTTATTTAGCAAATGTAATGGCGAAGTTGATTAAAGAAAAAGATCCCCAAAGGCTGATAATTTTTGGCGGCCCAGGCGCTTTTTATAACCACCCACGGGATCAAATTAGACCAAACTTTTCCGATATATATGTAATCGGAGAAGGCGAAGTCACCCTTTTTAATATTTTAGATGCGTATTTTAATAATAGAGAGATTGCTACTGATGCGCCAGGTATACTCCTGACAAAAGATTTAGGCAAGCGTCAACCGTTACCTTCGCCAATTAACCCGAATTTAGATGAATTATTTTATCCCACATTTTCCGGATTTGATTTAAAGGAATACAATCAGGGTGATGAATATAAGCCTATACCCATACTTTTTAGCAGGGGATGCGTGAGGAGATGCGCTTATTGCATAGATTATCATATGTGGCCGAAGTTTAGATTTAGGTCTCCCAGCCTCATTATGGAAGAGATTAGGTATCATGTCACGAATAATAATGCCAAGGCATTTGAGGTTATTGATCTAACCTGTAACGGCGATTTAAGGAAACTTTCAGAGCTTTGCGATTTGATTATCGAATCTGGATTAGAGTTTACCTGGGTCAGTTATGCGATAATACGCAAGGATATGAGCTTTGAGCTCTTAGAAAAGATGAAAAGGGCTAATTGCGATACGCTTATCTATGGCGTAGAAAATGGCTCAGATAGGGTCTTAAAACTTATGGGTAAAGGTTATACGGCCGAGGGGGCCTCGGAAGTGATCAAAAATACACACAAAGCGGGGATCCGCACTAATATAAATATTATCGTAGGATTTCCGGGTGAGACCGAAGAGGATTTTAAGCAAACGATAAAGTTTATCTATCAGAATAAGGATTATATAAATGAAGTGACCAATATTTCCGGATGTACCTTATTCCCCACAGCTGATTTGGGGATCCATAAAGAAAAATACGGTGTTTGCTGGGAAGAAGGAACAGAACCCATGCTATTCCACGATGCAAACGGACTCGGCCGCGAGGGCAGGAATGAAAGAGTAGCTAAACTGGTGGAGATAGTAAATAATTTAAAACTCTCTAAGTCTATTGTGAATAAGCCGTCGCTAAATCCGGAGGTCAAGGAGCTTATGGAGCTTTTAGATTTAGAGGACGGAGCAATCTAAGATTATGAGGAAATTAAGTAAAGGGATAATTATTTTTTATCTACTTTTGTTTACGGTGGTCATAGAGTTGTACCACAGTTTCCTCAAGAGGTTTTGCGGCTGGACATTATTCCCCGGAGGATAGCCATTGAAAATATTAATGATTCACCCGCATGATATTTATTCACCGCATGAACCCTGGACAATCAGGGTAGTCAGTTTAGCCAGGGAATTCAGGGATATGGGTCATGAAGTAAGGCTGGCCTATGCTCCATTGGATATCAATGAAGAAAAAAGAAATGTAGAATTGAACGGCATTGAAGTATTTACCTTAACTAGAAAAGTAGGATTGCCGTATCTATTTGATAATATCAGAAAATTGAAAAAAATTTCTCAATGGGCAGATATTATTCATTTTCAAAAATGTTTCCACTTTATATCCGTTCCGGCGATTGTTTGCGCCTTTCTTTACAATAAACCCTTGCATTATGAATGGGACGACTGGGAAGAGAAGATTTGGTATCATTCAAACCGCATGTCTATACATGCCTTGATATTTGGGAATTTTATTAAGCTGTTAGAAAGATTCCTTCCCGTGGTGGCAGATACAGTTTCTGTAGCGAGCCGAAAATTAGAAGAACTTTGTATTAGTTTTAGAGTAAAGAAGGAAAACATATTTAAGGCTCCCGTGGGAGCAGACTTAAAAAGATTCATGCCGCATATTTCAGGAGAAAGAGTCAGGCGGCGTTATCATTGCGAAAACAGAAAAGTGATTTTATACCTGGGACAGCTTCACGCCGGTCAATACGTAAAGATGTTCATTGAGGCAGCCAGCGTAGTAGTTCGTAAGCATCCTGATGCAACTTTTTTAATTATTGGCGAGGGTTTCATGGCGAATCAATTAAAGTATTTAGTGAGAGAATATGGTATGGAGCGCAGTATAATCTTTACAGGTTCAGTTCCTCATGATGCTATTCCTCAGTATATTGGCGCCTCAGACATCTGCGTTGCTTCATTTGAAGATAATGAAGTGACTGTATGCAAAAGCCCTTTAAAGATTGTGGAATATCTTGCCTCAGGTAAGCCAATTGTAGCGTCTTTGGTCGGAGAGGTGCGTAATATGGTGGGGGGCGTAGGGTTATTGGTTGAGCCAGGAGATTATTCAGCGTTAGCTGAAGGTATCATAAAATTATTAGAGAATCAACCGTTAAGGCAAGAAATGGGGTTTAGAGCAAGACAACGCGCTGAAGCTAGATATAATTGGCATAATACAGCACTCAATCTTCTAAGGGCATATGAAAAATCAATTTTATTAGGCGGCTCGGGTAATGCTCGATAAATGTTTGATCCTTATGGGGCGCTTAAAATAAAATCATTTAATGAATAGATGGACAACGGAAAAATTGATATAGTCTTGGTCAGTCCACCATTTGACTTGAGAGAAAATTTTGGCTTGCTAGATTTTGTAGGACAATACGGTTCTCCTATCAATCTATTGTATTTAGCAGCTAGCTTGGAAGGCGCAGGAATTTCTACAAAATTATCTGACTTATCTTACAAAAATAAAAGTATCGAAGAATGCGCCCAGTATATTGTTTCTATGGAATCGGAATTTGTGGGGATAGCTGTTCATTTCACATTTTTGGTACCCAAATCTTTAAAATTAATATCAATAATAAAAAGTCTTAATCCTAAAATAAAGATTATAGTTGGCGGAGTTCATTTTACTTCTTTGCCAGAGAAAACTATGAATGAATGTCGAGAAATAGATGTAGGCATAATAGGGGAGGGCGAAGAGGTGATAGTTAAAGTAATTAAATGCCTTAAAGCTGGTGATAGCCTTGAGAATTTGCAGGGTTTAATCTTTAGAAGGGGTAAAGAACTAGTAAAGACCGAAGGCGGTAATTTAGTAAGCGATATTAATAAGTTACCGTTCTCTTTATTTGAGAAAATAGATTTGTCTCACTATTCCTTCGCTGTATATAAAGAAAAAAGAAACAACACCTTCCCTATTATCACCTCAAGAGGATGTCCCTTTTCATGTACTTTTTGCGACCGTACTGTAGTTGGTAGAGAAATAAGATTTCACAATATAGATTATCTGTCAAAAATGATCGATACTTTGGTAAAAGAATTTAAAGTAAACTGTTTTGATGTTGAAGATGAAAATATCTGTATCACTAAAAATAGATTTAAAGATATTTGCGGTTTGTTTAAAAATATGTTCCAAAGTTATAATATTACCTGGCATTGTTCTATTCGAGCGGATAGCGTGAATCGGGAAACAGCGAAAATGCTTTACGATTCCGGTTGTCGTAGCGTAACTTTTGGAATCGAATCCGGATCTCAACGGATGTTAAACGTTTATAATAAAAAGTTAAATATCAATGAAATGCCTGAAAAATGTAAGATTATTCGAAAAGCAGGGATTACGCTCGCAGGCTCTTTTATTATTGGCGGCCCAGGCGAAAACACAGAATCAATCTTAGAAACAATTAATTTATTAAAAAGGATAGAGCTGGATTATATGTATTTGTGGTATTTTGTCCCTTTTCCGGGCTCAGTTTTGTATCAAGATATAGAAAATAAAGGAAAGCTTCTAGGCGGTTATTCCAATATGACAGGGCAACATATTTCGTTTATTCCGCTTACTCTCTCACGAGAACAGCTCGAACGCGGTTACAAATTAATTTATCGTACTTTTTATTCTAAACCCTCAGTGATTTTAAAAACAATCAAAAAACACGGATTGAAAGGAATTCCGAAAGTCTTTAGAAGTGGAATAAAATATTTCTCTCGTTTTATACTAAACTGATTGAGGATAGGAGGTAAGATATATCAAAAAAAGGAGGGAGATAACTAATATGAAAATATAGTGTTTGAATTTAAGATAACATTTTAATTAAGAAAAAGGAGGTAACAATGGATAATTGGATGAACAGAGTAACTACAAATGAAAGCAATAACTTGGATGAATATTTAGAGAAGCTTCAGAGTAGAGACTCCGATACAAGAGAGAGCGCAGTCATTAAATTAGGTAAATTAGGAGATAAATCCGCCGTCCCGGCGCTTCTGGAACTCCTAAATAAAGACAGAGAAATCGGGGTTAGGACAAAAGCAGCTATCGCATTAGGTAAGATTAAAGATAAATCCGCTGCCCCCGCTCTTTTAAAAGTGCTTATGGAGGATAAATCCGCAGATGTGCGCTCACAGGCAGTCTTAGCCTTAGGTGAGATTGAAGATTCATCCGCTGCCCCCGCTCTTTTAAAGGTATTGACGGAAGAAAAAACAGAGATCCTGCGCCAAAATGCTGCAATAGCCCTGGGTAAGATTAAAGATAAATCCGCTGCCCCCGCTCTTTTAAAAGTGCTTATGGAGGATAAATCCGCAGATGTGCGCTCACAGGCAGTCTTAGCCTTAGGTGAGATTAAAGATACCACTTCTGGCCTTGCGCTTTTTAAAGTATTAATGGAAGAGAAAGAGGATCCTCTGCGTAGAAATGCCGCTATCGCCTTAGGTAAAATGAAGGATAAAGCTGCTATTGCTCCTCTTTCAAAGGCGTTGGTCGATGATAAATGCGTAGAAGTGCGTTCAGAGGCAGCGCTGGCATTGGGAGAAATAGGAGATCGCACTAGTCTTTCTGCGCTCTTGGGTATATTAGTAGAGAAGAAAGACGAAGATTCTGTTCGTTTAAGCTGCGCAATAGGCTTAGGTAAGATGAAGGATAAAAGCGCTGTTCCCGCGCTTTTAAAAATACTTATGGAGGATCAATCTTCGGATATACGTTCCTATGCAGCTTCATCTTTGGCTGAGATAGGGGATAAATCAGCCGTACCTGCTTTACTTAATGTTTTAATGGATGATTTATCGAGCCAGGTGCGTATCAGCGCAATCGTTGCTTTATCTAAAATAGGAGACAGGTCAGTAGCAGCTGCTTTATTGGGAGTAATGACGGAGGATGAAAATCCCGATGTTCGCGAATCCGCAGCTGAGGCCCTAAAAACGATGAAGATGCGCGCCTCGAGGTAAGAGGCGTAACTGAAAAACCCGGAAGGCGTTTTTATTTTCAACTCATCGCATAACGCCTTAGGACATAATAAAGGCTAAAAGCCTTCATTTTAGGAGGGTATAAAAAGATATGCTGTCCATAATCATACCGGTGTATAACGAGGCAGAGAATCTGAGGCTGCTTCATCATAAGTTGATACAGGCGCTCGACAACTTGGGCAGGGAATACGAGCTTATTTATGTAGACGATAGCAGTACTGATGACAGCAATAAATTTTTGCAGGAATTTGAGGCATCCAATAGCAAAGTTAAAGTAATACGTCTAGCCAGAAATTTTGGCCAAACCTTAGCTATCCAAGCGGGTATTGACTATTCCCATGGGGATATTTTTATTCTTATGGACGCCGATTTACAGAATGACCCAGGTGATATACCGAAATTGCTTCAGAAAATAGATGAAGGTTATGATGTGGTTAGCGGATGGAGAAAACAAAGGAGAGATCCTCTATTTAGCAAGAAGCTTCCATCTTTTATAGGCAATAAATTGATTTCTTTTCTGTTTGGTGTTCGTATTCATGATCTCGGATGTACTCTTAAGGCCTACAGAAGAAATATTATTGCAAATATAAGGCTTTACGGAGAAATGCACCGGCTCCTGCCTCTCTATGCGGCCATGAACGGAGCTTCTATTACCGAAGTAGAAGTCTCGCATAATCCAAGACTGACGGGCAAGACTCACTATGGCTGGGAGCGTATATTTAAGGTTAGCCTTGATTTGATAACCGTAAGATTTTTTGAAAAATATTCTACCAAGCCAATATACTTTTTTGGAAGTGTAGGTGTGGGCATGTTGATGTTAGGAGCAATGGTTGGGATAGCAGTAATAATCAGGACTGTATTTTTTCAAGGCGCCTGGATTAGCCCTTTGTTATTCATCTCTTTAATGTTTTTTGCCATGGGAGTGCAGTTGATACTTATGGGTTTATTAGCAGAAATAATTATCCGTATCTATTATCAATCTCAGAAAACTCAGACCTATTTAATTAAGGAAACAAAGAATAATAAAATAAATCATTAAAAATGTGCGGAATCTGTGGATTTATATCATCAAAGGATTATTCAATATCTAAACAAGATATAACGTTACGCATGCTCCATGTTATTCGTCATCGCGGCCCGGATGACGAGGGTATTTTTGTGGATGATGATGCAGTTTTAGGGATAAGAAGATTAAGCATTATTGATTTAAGCGGGGGGCACCAGCCAATTCATAATGAAGATGGGGCATTATGGATAGTATTTAATGGAGAAATATATAATTTTCCTGAATTAAGAGAAGCTTTAATAAAAAAGGGACATATATTTTATACAAAGACCGATACAGAGGTCATTATTCATGCCTACGAGGAGTACGGCAAGGACTGCGTGAACAAATTAAAGGGCATGTTTGCTTTCGCTATCTGGGACAAGGGAAAAAATGAGTTATTTTTAGCTCGTGACCGCTTCGGGATTAAGCCTCTATATTATTCTGAATTTAACGGCCAATTTATCTTTGCCTCAGAGATAAAGGCAATTTTGCAATTTCCGGATTTTAAAAGAGAATTAGATTTGGTCGCCTTAGATCAATATTTGACTTTCGAGTATGTTCCAGCTCCACGCTCTATTTTTAAAAAAATAGAAAAGTTGCCAGCCGCACACTGTTTAATTTATAAAAATAAAAATATTTCTATACATAAGTATTGGGATATCGGTTTCTCTCAACGCTGTAATTCCATTAATGAAACAGAAGCAAAAGAAAGGTTATCGGAGCTTTTTAATGCAACGATTAAGCAACATTTATTGAGCGATGTGCCTTTGGGCGTATTCTTAAGCGGAGGGATTGATTCTAGTACTATTACAGCGCTAACGAACAACTTCTCAGCCAATAGGCTCAAAACTTTTTCAATCGGTTTTAAAGAAGACTCATTTGATGAATCAAGGTATATACAGCAGATATCCGATTTATACCATACCGAGCATTATCACCAAGATTTTAGCGTAAAAGATTTGCTTCAATTACTGCCGGAGGCGGCTCATTTTTTGGATGAGCCGCTTGGGGACGCATCATTTTTCCCAACTTATTTACTTTCAAAATTTACGAAGCAAGAAGTTACGGTGGCCTTAAGCGGTGATGGTGGGGACGAGCTATTTGCAGGTTACCCTACTTATCAGGCACATAGGATAGCTAAATATTATCATCTGATACCTGCTGTCTTTAGAGAACATATCCTCAATAGAATGATTATGAATTTGCCCGTATCCATGAGTAATTTCAGCCTTGATTTTAAGGCAAAAAAGTTTATTTCATCGGCTTCTTTCCCTTTGGGAATTCGTCATATTGCCTGGATGGGTTCATTTAACCATCTGGATAAAATTGAATTATACACACCTGGATTTAAAAAAATATTAGGCACGGGAGACAATTTTAAGTTGATGAATAATTATTTCAATGAACCTGGAGTAAGCGGAGAATTAAACAAGTTACAATACTTTGACATAAAAACTTACCTGCAGGATGACCTTTTAGTTAAAACCGATCGAGCCAGTATGGCTAACTCGCTTGAAGTTCGCGTTCCTTTTCTGGACCATGAATTAGTGGAGTTCGTATTTAGTCTACCTTCTAAATTAAGGCTTAACAAATTAAAAACCAAATATATTTTAAAAAAAGTCGCAAGTGAATTACTGCCCCAAAATATAATTAATCGCAAAAAGAAAGGCTTCGGAATTCCCGTTGCTTTTTGGATTAAAAAAAGCCTTAAAGAGTCGATTCTAGATAACCTTAAGGAAGATAAAATTAAAAAAGACGGCCTTTTTAATTACGGATACATAAAAAATCTCTTACAGCAACATTTTGCTAATAAGGCGGATAATCGTAAAAAAATCTGGACTATTTTTATGTTTATTTTATGGCGCCAGGAATACAACTAATGGTTTTAATATTCCTAGTTATAAGATTAAAATGCCAGTAATAAAAAATTTGTCTAATTATTTCGATATTTATAGATAAAGCGATGAAGATCCTTCTAATTAATCCTCCCGATGACTTAGGAAGTTTTTTAGGCAGAGGTAAGAATTTTGTTCCTGCCTTTGAACCTTTGGGATTACTATATATTTCTTCAGTTTGTAAGCAACGCGGACATGAAGTATTTGTAGTGGATGCTTTTAGAGAAGAATTATCTCTTCAGCAGATAAAGAATACGATTGTTAAAATGCAGCCAGATGTTTTAGGTTGTACTTCTTTTGTTTCTAACGGCAATGTAATTTATGAGTTGGGGAAATGGATAAAAAATGAATATCCAGAGATTATGGTTATTTTTGGAAATGTGCATGCTAGTGTTTATGCCGAGGCGTATCTTAGGAATAAATGTTGTGATATTGTTGTACATGGGGAAGGCGAATACACTTTTTCGAAGATCGTAGAAACTATAGAGAAAAAGAAAAATGATTTTTCAGTTATCCCCTCTATTTCTTACCTTATAGATGGAAAATTTATTACTACTTGCGAGCATGTTGTTGTAGAAGACATTAGCCAATTGCCCCTGCCAGATAGAGATGCGGTTAGGCAGGAACTCTACAATCTTTCCTCTATTAGCAATATGCCTTATGCTGGAAAGAAGAATAGTGTCGGTAAGCATATGTTTGCATCGCGCGGATGTCCTTTTTCATGTACATTTTGCGTTGTGCACAATAAAAGGAAACAAAGGTGTAACAGTATTAGCAATGTAGTTAATGAAATGGAAGTCTTGATTAATAAATATAGAGCGAATTACATTTTTATAATGGATCCTATCTTCATTGCTAATAAGCAATGGGTCATTGGAATCTGTAAAGAGATAAAAAGAAGAGGATTAGATTTCAAATGGGGCTGTGAGGGCCATGTAAATTTTATTGACCAGGAACTAGTGGTTGAGATGGAATCAGCAGGTTGTTATGACATGGCTTTTGGTATAGAATCCGGTGTACAGCATATACTTGATAATATTCAAAAAGGGACTCGGCTAGATAGAATAGAAGAATCGGTCAAGATTGTCAAGAAGAGTACTAAGATTAAGGTTTCTGGATTATTTATTTTAGGGCTTCCCAGAGAGACCTACCGAGATATCGTTCAGACTATAAACTTTGCCAAGAGACTCCCATTGGATATGGCTCAGTTTAGCGTCTTGTCTCCTTATCCTGGCTCACCTATTTTTTATGAATTGAGGGAGAAGGGTGAAATTGATACGGGATTAAGAGAAGATGGAACATTGGACACTTCGGTTTGGCTGCGCTATTCAGCCTATATTTCATTTACTCATAATGAGCCTATATGGGTTACTCCGGGTTTAACAGCTCATGCCTTAAAGAAATTACAAAAAAAGGCTTTAAGAGAATTCTATTTTCGCCCTAAACAATTCTTTACTCAGTTAAGAAGAGTTCATCCATATCAAGCATGGACAATGATATTGACCTTTCTGAAGACATTTTTTTAGAAATACATTCTGATGTATTTGTGTCTCAATTAAAAACGAAGAGAATAATCCGGTTACTCACTTTTATTTACCAGATATAAAGGAGATTTTGAAGTTTTTTTAAAAACCGAAGCAGAATGTGTATTTGCTGAGGATAGAGGCACTATTTACAGAATAACTTATGAGACGAATTAAGGCTAGCGTTATTTTGCTAGTCGTTTTAGCTTGTGCCGTTAGGGCTTTGGTTATTTTTAATTTTGATAACAAACCAGGCGATTCTGTAGCGCATGTGGAAAATGCAATATCGATACTGGAAAACCATCGTTCTTTACATTTTGATGCCAACGTTTCAGTTCTCTATCGATATTTTTTAGCAGCAATTTTATACCTCTGGAACAATCCTTTATTTTCTCCTCGCATTTTTACAGCCCTGTTCGGAGCATTTCTCATTGTCCCTTTTTATTTCCTTATTAAAATGTTATTTAATGAAAGGATTGCGTTTTATGCGAACCTTGTTTTGGTCTTTTACCCTCTACACGCTCTTCAAAGCGGTAATACTACTTCCGATGTTGTCTTTTATTTCTTTTTCTTTAGCTCATTGTATTATTTTTTTAAGTTTAAACACGTTAAAAAAAGATTAAGTATTCTAATTCTATCTGCGATATTATTTAATATCGCAGCGTTATTGCGTTTTGAAAGCTGGCTTTTTATTCCCCTGCTATCTTTTCTTTTGTTTAGGGATAGTAAGAAATATGCGACAATTTTTTTCTTCTCAAGTATTGTATGTCCCTGTTTATGGCTATACCTTTGCTATTCTATTACTAAAGACCCATTTTATTCATTCGTTACAGCTTATAAGGCTGCGCATGCAGAAATATTAGTAAGAATTCCGCATAACAAGCAGATTTTAGGCTGGTTAAATGTTTTGTATAAAAATATTGGTTATAATATTGTCTTATGTGGATTATGTGGTATGGTTTTTGCCTTTTTTAAAAAAAGATCTCTACACTTGGCTTTATTTTTCTTGTTGTTATTCTTGTTGTATACCTTAAATAGCCTGCTCAGCAGGATGTGGTATAATGAACGCTATTCCATTATATTAGGATTATTAATATTGCCTTATTCTGTATTGTTTATTGAGGCTTTGACATCTTTTTTTAAGATAAAACCAGTTATTCTATTCCTGCCATTTACATTGTTATGCCTACTTGAATTTAATAAGATAATACGCTCGCCAAATTTTTATATGCCTAGTATAGGCATCAGTTTGCCGCAAGAAGTTAAAGATATAGCAGCATGGCTAAAAAAGAATGTTTCTTCTACAGAGAATATAATTTTGAGCTCCGATAGGTATGATATGTATATTCCAGATATAGTTATTCGAAGCGGAATATCTCCCCGAAGAACCCTTGAGGTATATACTCAAATTTCTGGGGTAAATACTATGACCAAGGGACGCATTATGGAGTATATCTTTAACGATAAACCGCGTTACCTTGTTTTATTTTACGATAGCTATTTACAACAGATTATCAATTTTGATTCGAAACAAAAAGAAATAAATAAGCCCGGATTGATATTTAAACTTGTTTATAAAACATATATAATTAATTGTGGATCCGCTTATATTTATGAAATTATTTACAATAGTGCCTGATTGAAGATGTTAATTCAAAGAAAAGGCGCTATGAAGAAGCTAATATTTACTTTGTTTATATTCTTTCCATAGGTCCGGCAAGAGGCGTTTAGCTATTAATCAAGGACAATACGATATCGCTGCCATATTTCAAAGATAGTTAAAGATAGTTTGTGATGTAGCGTTACACAAATTGCATTTATAAAACTATATGAATAGAAATAAAATTAGGATATTTACATTGGTTGTCTTATCTTTTCTTGTAAGGTTTGCTATTTTGTTAAATTCTGATAACTTCAGTGGTAATTTCACTATGGGAAAAGTGGTAGATGCGCTTCGCATACTTGAGGACCCCAGATTTAGTTCAAATTTTGACGCTAACACATCTATGCTCTATCAGTATTTATTGGCAGCTACGATGCATCTTTGGCCAGATCCATTGCTTTCGCCCCGTGTTTTAAGCTTAATTTTTGGAGTATTACTTGTAATCCCTTTCTATTTCTTGGTGAAGACTTTGTTTAATGAGAATATAGCTTTTTATTCCGGTATCCTTCTTTCTTTATATCCCCTACATGTTATTCAAAGCGTTATTACAGGCTCCGATGTAATTTTTCATTTCACTTTTTTTAGTTGCTTATATTATCTCTTTAAGTTTAAACAGAAAGACAATAAAATTATCTGGTTAATTCTATCTGCGGTATTGTTTAATATTGCGTCAATGTTACGCTTTGAAAGCTGGGCTTTAATCCCATTATTGTCCATCTTTTTATATAAAGATGGGAAAAAATACATGATGGCTTTTTTATTTTTGTCTTTAATCTCAATATTTATATGGTTGTATTTATGCCATCATTATACTCAAAATACCTTTTATTCATTTATTATTTCAGGAATAAGTGCTCATTCAGAAATTTTATTGCGGAGAGGTCCGCACTCAGAACAAATATTTGGGTGGTTGTATATTTTGTTTAAAGGTCTCGGAAATGTTGTTGTTATATCTGGATTGTGTGGCATAATTTATTCATTTTTTAAAAAAAGCTCTTTATATTTAGCTGTCCTATTTTTTGCTATTTATTGTTTTTATACTATTAATACTCTTTTATCTCGAATGTGGTTTAATGAGCGGTATGTTATTATCCTAGGGTTGTTTATATTGCCTTACACTGTTCTAATTATAGAAAAAATATCAAATTCTTTAAAAGTAAAACCAATCATTTTGTTTTCGGTATTTATATTTCTTTCTATCGTTGAATTTAAAAAAATAACCCTCTCACATATACCCAGGTTACCCCAAGGAATAAAAGATGTGGCCGGATGGTTAAAGTCTAATAAATCGCCATCAGATGAGGTAATAATGGGCACTGATGCCTGGGATTTAAGCGATCAAGATATTATTGTTCGAAGTGGAGTCTATCCTTGGAATTTTTTTGTAGTATCTACCCCACTTTGTGGCGAACAGTGTACTCCAGGAACTGTAGCAACGAGTGAATCAATTGGATCATATTTTAGCAGCAAGCAACCTCGTTTTCTTATCTTGAATTCTACTGGGTTTCTGCAGAAAATTCTTAATTTTAATATGGGCCAAAAGACTATAAGTGAATTTGGATATATATTTGAATCTGTTTATTCTATAGACACACCTAATTTAGGAAGGTTTAATGTTTATATAATTCACTATAAAAATAATCAGTAGGAGGCGTTTTATATTAGTTCCTATTGACTACTAAGAGGATTTTATTGGTGGTTTTTCAGGAATGCTCAAATGGTATAACTCACAATTATGCATATATTACTTATAAATCCTAACGATTTGTATAGAAGAAGATACATTATTCTTCCAAATTTAGCATTAGGTTATGTCGCTGCAGGACTGGAAGCATCAGGCCATAAAGTTGAGATTTGGGATGAACATAAAGAAAATAGAAGCCTTGATAAATTTAAGACCAAGCTTTGTAAGGTGAAGGATACTTTTGATTTAATAGGTTTCTACTTCCCCACCTCCTATTACTCTGCAGTTTTACAATATGCAAATCTGGTTAAAAGCATTAACGATAATATTATTACAATTGTAGGCGGACCTCATCCAACGATAGAACCTTTAATGACTCTTAGGGATATAAAAAGCATAGATTTTGCCATATCCGGAGAAGGCGAAGAAGCATTGCCAGAGTTAATAGAGGCAATTCGTGGAAGAAGAAGATTCGAAGATGTCTGTAATTTAGCATGGAGGAGAGAAGGCAAAGTTATAATAAATGAACGTAAGTTTTTGAATGATTTGGATAAAATACCGATACCTGCATGGCACCTCTTGAAACCGGATACCTATCCTTTAGCTCCCATCGGTATATTTACAAAAAAAAAGAATGTAGCTCCTATCGTGTTTACGAGGGGTTGTCCTTTCGGGTGTAATTTTTGTGCTGCCTCAGTGATTTCAGGGAGAGTATTACGCCATAGAAATCTAAAAAATATCATTGAAGAAATTTCTCTTTTGAAATCTAAATATAATATTGAAGAAATTCAGCCTATAGATGACTGTATTACTGCAAATAGAGAATATATAGCATCACTCTGTAATATTCTTATCAAACAAAAGATAAGAATTCATTGGGCCTGTACAAATGGTGTAAGAGTGGATACTATTGATAAAGAACTGATACAACTAATGGAAGAGGCCGGTTGTTATAGCATCTCAATAGGTATAGAATCCGGTGTTCAGCGTGTACTGGACTTGATGAAAAAGAACATTTCAATTGAAGAAATAAAAGAGAAAATTAGCTTGGTAAAAAATTTTTCTTCTATACGCATCGCTGGTTATTTTGTTATGGGGTATCCGGGAGAGACTCTCATAGATATGCAGAAAACCATTGATTTTGCCTGCAGTCTGAAAATCGATAGAGCTAACTTTTTTAATTTTACACCATTACCGGGTACTGCTGCTTACAATAATCTCAATCTTAAATACAATAAGCTAATATTTGACAAACTGTTTTTGTATTCAATTCCTATCACATTTGGCGACTATTCTTCTAAGGCGCTTAAAAGGGTTATGCTGAAAGCAAATATGAAATTTTATTTGCGTCCCAAAATTATTCTCGGGCTTCTTAAAGAAATAAAATCAATCCATCAGGTTTTAACAATAATTATGCGAGTAAAGGGTTTGATTAGAAGAATCTAGACAATGGTCTTTTTAAAAACTATATTTAAGAAACAGATATTATCATTGATTATTAGGAGTTTATATATCGAACATAGAGGCTAGATGATAATGTTCAGGCGCTTAAATCCATATTTAATATTAGTTTTGTCGTTTATTATAGCTACCATCTTAAGTAATTATCTTTGGTTTAAGAATGATAACTATGCAACAGGAGATGGTACTCATAATCATCTGCTTTTTTCAATAGAATTTTTTTACAAAAGTTTAGATATTATCCACAATGGCACTACTTCACTATGGGCTAAGATAGCCAATATATTTAGATTGTTAGGTCAATCTTTACATGCTTTACATGGCGATGCTTATTGGCCAAACGGGCTTAATTGCCCTATCTTGCTATTCTGCTTTTCTCCACCTACCTAATAGGCAGCCTAATCTTCTCTGGCTTCGTAGGATTATTAGCTACATTTGTCCTTTTTATGAATCCACTTATTTTTACAAGTTCCCGGCAGTTCCAATTGGATTTTCCTCTGACTGCCATGGTAGCTTTAAGCATCCTGCTCTTTCTGAAATCCAATAACTTTACAAACAGAAAATACAGTTTCTTCTTCGGCCTTTCTTTGGGCTGGACAATGTTAATCAAAGGGCAAGGCATGATATTTATTATCTGTCCGCTTCTCTGGAGCTTCTATAAAATCTTCGCGAATCGCTGGAAAGAAATATTAAGGACAGGGCAGTTTCAGAATATAGCTATCTTTATCCTTGTGGCTGGTCTGATTGCCTCCATATGGTGGGGGGATCAGCTCAAAATGGCAAGGATTGACCTGTATGAGCACATCTTTAGTAAACAGAAATCCATTGAGGCAAACTTTAGCTGGAACGAGAAATATTCTTTTACTGCCTTATCTTTCTATTCTAGAGAATTACTTAAGTCTTTAGGTTTATTCCTTTTCTTGGCATTTATAATCTCTTTTATATTCTTTTTAATACGGAAAATACAACACAAAGGGACAATCCTGGCCTGGATAATACCTCCCTTTTTATTGTTCAACTTCGCCTTTACTGTAAAACACATTCGTTTTTTGCTGCCGCTTATGCCGGCTGTGGCTTTAATAACTGCCTGGGGCCTAGGCCAAATAAGAAACAAGATACTCAAAATACCAATATTATCCGTTATGCTCATTTACGCCCCGATACAGTTTTATTTGCTCTCCTATTGTCCTTGGAATTACAGAGAAGTTTCCATAGGCAACCTTAAAATCTTTGGCAGGTTAGGTTTTGGCACAGACTATGAAGCCCCGCCTCCGCATAAGGAAGATTTTAAGGTTAAGGAAGCAGTCCGTATCATAAGAGAGCACGCCCTTCTTAATCAACCGGTGAAGATAGGCTCAATTAGTTGTGAAAGCAACCCCTCTAATCTTGAAATGCTTTATTACCTAAGGTTAGAAGACAGGTTTATAGAGCCCTTTGATTTCACTGAGATGCATAAAGATTTTCAAGAAAATTTTAATTCCCTGGATTTTATCGTGTTCCATCAACCTGCGCAAAGTTCTCTTAAGTGGCCGGGGGGAGAACAATTTATTAAGTTGTTGAAGGCAAGGCACAAGGAAAGGATAGCGCAACTTGAACAACCATACAGTAGAGACCAATGGGAGCGTTTGCTTAAGATCTTAGAAGAGGCAGAGCCGGATTTTCAGTTAGTAGGCAAGGTCTTTAAGGATAAAGGAGACAGTTATTATATCTACAAAAGGATTCACAATGTCTATGCGCATTAAACCGTCACACATATTACTATTCATTTTTATTCTTATTGCTGTAACGGTAAGGATATACATGTTTTTGAATACCGACCGCTTCAATGAGGAAGAGGCATTTAGGAGAATGGATAGCTATAGATTTGCAACACACCCTCTTAAGATATTCCGTGATACTTCGCTTATCTGTACAACATCCGGCTGCCAAAGAGGCTTCCTTTTCTTAAACAGCCTACTTATGCACTTTGTGGATGACCCGGTATTAATGCCCAGGCTAAGCAGCCTTATCTTTGGGATACTGGTGATAATTCCATATTATCTGTTAGTCAGCTCGGTTTTCTCCCAAGAGATTGCCTTGGCTTCGGTTTTTGCCTTAGCTTTTTATCCTGTCCATGTTCAGCTTAGTGTCACCTCATTGGGTAATGCAGGGGCCATATTCTTTGTTATCCTCTCAGCATATTTTTTCACGCGCTACCTTCAAATAAACAATATTAAAGAGAATAAGATTTATCTTACAGCTTCGATTATCTTTGCTGCCCTAGCCACATCTTTTAGGGCTGAAACCTCTCTTTTAATTATTATTTTTTCATTGATACTTTTACAGGAGAGAAGATTCAAAGCAGCGATAATATTCTTTATCTTTTCCTATACGTATGTAATAAGCAGGCTTTGGATAGAACGCGGCTTCCTCTGTTTTCTGCATGTAGCCACAGGTTTTGAAAACTGGAATTGGCCTTTTAACTTATTCTCTGCCCATACTGAGTTATCTGGCCTAGGCAAAATACGTTTTTTTATCTGGTTTGATAGACTCTTTCATTCGTTTTCTTTACCACTTTCAGTTTTAGGTTTTTTAGGGATAGTAAGCGCCTTTAAAAACAAAAAACAATATATGGTCTTTTTATCATGTTTTTTTGGTTTTTTTATCTTTTTAACGATAAGAGATTTAATTCACACCTCTACTCCTTTCATGCGTTATAGCTCTTTTTTT
>JAPLLU010000116.1 GCA_026387385.1 Candidatus Omnitrophota bacterium | reverse complement strand
TAACCTCCTTACTCTGCCTTCCGGAAGTTCCAACTACTTTCTCTTGGGTATAGTCGCCTACAGTAATAGAGCCAAAACATCTGTTTTGAAAATACCTCCTTCCCTTATCGCAAAAGAAGGCGCGGTCTCTAGGGTTGTAGCTAGCTTAATGGCGCAGTCTGTAAGAAAAATAGCTAAAACCGATTTTGGCATTGGGATAACAGGAATAGCCGGTCCTGGCGGAGGAACTTATCAGGAACCTGTCGGCACCGAATTTATTGCAATAGATACTGCAAAGAAAAAAATATGCCAAAGATTTCTTTTTAAGGGCAACCGGATTCAGATAAGGAAGAAGGCAGCGGTAAAAGCATTGGAATTACTGAGTGAGCTAATGTGTTTTTAGCGGGTGGCCCTACTGCGCCCTTTAATTGATTTCGTTAGCTGGTTTGACGGGCTTCGTAGGGCAGGCTTGGGTGTGTTTTCGAGCAGACTTTAAAGGGGTCCCCGCGAGCGGGTGTGGGCGAGGAAAATTTGACGAGCACACACCCCGAAGCAGGGGAAAACTTTAACTCTGCGATAAATAAGCCTAAATAGGACCCGCTAAGAAATAAAAATGAGAGCATTCATAGCTATCGAATTGTCCCAGGAAATCAAGGATTCCTTATCTCAGCTTCAGGAAAGGTTAAAATCTTCACAGGCTGACGTAAAATGGGTTAGCCCGCAAAACATTCATCTGACTTTAAAATTCCTGGGTGAAGTTGATGAAAGCAAGTTAGAAAAGATCGGGGAAATCCTTGAAACACTCAAAGCAGATAAAACCCCATTTTATATGCGCCTATCTTCTGTGGGCGCCTTTCCAAAAACTAATTACCCCCGCGTTATCTGGGCAGGGATTGACAAAGGAGATACAGAAACCAAAGAAATAGCAAAATTCCTGGAGGAAAAAATAGCAAAATTAGGCATTCCTGCCGAAGACAGGCCATTTTCTTCGCACATCACTATCGGAAGGGTAAAATCAGGATTAAATCGGGAAGGATTGGTTAAGAAATTAAATGAGTCAGTCAATCACTTCGCTAAGGCGAATTTAGAGTTCCAAGTAGAAAAAATTACACTATTTAAAAGTACCCTTACGCCAAAAGGCCCCGTCTATGAAATCTTAAAAGAAGTAAGCCTTACTACAACCTGAAGAATAATATTAGTATATAAACCCGCCGCTATATCGTCACCCATTACCCCGAGGCTACCTTTAAACTCCTGTATTATGTATGCAGGATATGGCTTGAAAGTATCTAATATCCTAAATAAAAAAAAGCCGATAATTACTACTTTTAAATCAGCAGGAATAAATAAAAGAGCCAAAAGCATACCTGATACTTCGTCTATAACAATATATTTTGCATCTTTCTTATTAAATATACGTTCTGCCTTTGAGCTGACTGCAAATCCTGAAATAATCAAAAGCGAAGTCAGAATAATATATAAAGGCGTGCTACCATTTATCAGGAAAAATATAAGAACCCCCGCTATGCTGCCGAAAGTCCCGGGTATAAAAGGCAGGTACCCCAGATAAAAAAAAGTGCTTAAGGTTTTTACCGTAAAATTAACGATCTTCATTAATATATTTATAACCTGGTGATTATCTTGCGATTTTCCCAAAGATACGACAGGCCAGAGTAAAGGGTAAGAGTGACGGTGATCAGCATAAGGATATAAATACTCTGTCTAAAGTATTTTTCCGAGGTAGGATTCCATGTATAGAAAGTCAGCATCACCTCTTTTAAAACAATAAATATTAATATGAAGAATATTAACAGCATCTGTGATACGGTCTTATGTTTTCCTGCTTTGGTTGCCGATAATACCTTCCCCTTGTTAAGGGCAAACAGCCTTAAAGAAGTAATCAGTATTTCCCTGGACACGACAATCACAAACATCCAGGCATCAATCAGCTGCATCTGCACAAATGCGGCAAATGCTGCCAATACCAAAATCTTGTCCGCTATCGGATCCATAAGTTTTCCGAAATCAGTGACCATATTCTTCTTCTTCGCGATCCTGCCGTCAAAAAAATCCGATAAAGCCGCAAAAATAAAAATCAGCAGGCTTGCGACTTTTGCCCAGAGGCTATGCACGAATAAAAAAGACATGAATACAAAAGTAAGCAAAATTCTTAACAATGTCAATTTATTGGCGATATTCACCCCACTCTTCCTTTCTTACCTGTGTTTCTATACACTCCCGCTCTTCCTTGCGTTATTTAATTACTTTGTTCTTAGGAAGGGCGGGGTTCACTAAAGCACCTCACCTACCAAATCGTATTCTAACGTGTTGGTTACTTTTAGTTTTACAAATTCACCCTCACCCAATAATTTCCTTGATTTTACATATACCAGGCCGTCTACTTCCGGGGCATCGTATTGACTGCGCCCTAAATAAACCCCGTTAGAAAAATTTGTATCTCCAGAGACATCTTTTCTAACGGGGTAAACATCTTTTTGTTTCTCGTCAATCAAGACATCTATGGTCTTTCCTAACAGTTTCTTATTGTTTTCTTGTGAAATTTTCTGCTGCCGCAGCATAATCTCATTGAGGCGCTCAGCTTTTATTTTTGGCGGGATGTGTCCTTTAAAATTATATGCGCAAGTACCTTCTTCCCGTGAATAAACAAAGGCCCCCAGCCGTTCGAATCTTGTATCTTCAACAAAATCGACTAATTCCCTGAATTCCCTGTCTGTTTCCGAAGGGAATCCTACTATTATTGAGGTACGTATTGCGACCTCGGGTATCTTTTTCCTGATCTTATCAATAAGGAATAAGATTTCTTCCCTGGTTGTACTTCTGCGCATTAAGCTTAATATGCGGTTATTTATGTGCTGGATAGGTAAGTCAATGTATTTACAGATCTTCGGGCAATCTCTTATCAAATCCAACAATTCATCTTGGATTCGGCTGGGGTAAAGATAAAGCAATCTTATCCAACCTATATTTTTAGTCTTTTTTACTATCTTATTTAACAGCTCATGTAGTTTGTACTTTCCGTATATATCCCTGCCGTATCCGGTAATATCCTGGCCCACTATATTTAATTCAGAAACTTTATCTTTATCCATTGCCTCTACTTTTTGAAGGACGGAATTCATGTTTAAGCTTACAAATTTACCCTTTATCTTCGGAATAACACAGTAACTGCAATTGTTTATGCAACCTTCGCAGATTTTTAAGTAGGCATAATGTCTGGGCGTTAAGGAAAACCTCTTTAAGTCGTGATTCAAAGAGATCTTTCCCACAAACGCATCGACCTCAGGCAATTCCTTCTTTAGCTCCTCATTATAACGCTGTGCGAGGCAACCATAAACAATAAGCTTCTTAAGTTTACCTTCTTTTTTTAACTCAATTAAATCCAATATGGCGCTAACGGATTCTTTCTTTGCATCTTCTATAAAAGCGCAGGTATTGACTATCGCCACATCTGCTTCTCGCATATCTACGATAGGGTGCCCCTTGAGGCTGAGCTTGCTTAGAATACTCTCTGAATCCACAAGGTTTCTGGGACAACCAAGGCTTAATATCCCGATTTTGTCTTTATTTTGTTTATTGCTCACTTCGTCTTTAGGCCTTCTTTATCAATGACTATATTCTTGACAGCCTGCCCCTTTCTGCCTAACGGTAGAATCTGCCTGCCATTAACCTCAAGGTCTACTACGCCGGCGTTACCTAAAGAAAATTCTATTTTATTTTTAGCCTGCCAGACCTCGGACCTTCCTTTTTTTAAGACACCCTGAAAAACATTCTTGCCGTCGGTCTTTAAATAAGGTATGTAGCAGTTTTCTCTGGCAATTATGCCCAGCCTTATGCCTGATTCAGATTCTGCTTTAGGCGCAGGTTCTGTTTGCGCAGGCGGCGTAATTTTTTCAGCTGCAGCGTTTACTTTTTGAGTTGGATTTTCTTTGCTTACTGGTTTAACCGTTTGAGCTTTGGTTTGTTTTTCTTTGTTTGCCGTGCGGTTACGTACTCCTAGAGAGATAGCTTTACCTAAATTAAATAACCCTATAAGTAATATCCCTGCCAGAAAGAATGTAATGACTTTTTTTATTTGTTTTATCTTTAAAGAGGCCAACTTATCTGAAGCTATTTTAAGAAATGAGGTTTGCTCTGATTTTTTAACCGCACTATCAGCATATGCGGTTACGCGTTGGGGCTCTTTATAATTTGGTATAAAATCCTTAGGGTCCTCACCCAGGAACCTGCAGTAAATCTTTAAGAATCCTTTTGTGTATACGGGGCTAATATTGATAAGGCTATCTTCTTCTATGGCTTTTAAGATATCTAAATGAATCCTTGTCTTCTTTTGTACTTCTTCTAAGCTAATCCCTTTTTCTAATCTTATTTTCTTCAGTCTTGCGCCTGTTGATTCCATGTTTGTTTTTTACTCCTATTAAGTTACCGCCTCTTCTGTTTAAATATCTTCCTTGGGCTCGGCTATATCTCTTCTTAGCCACGGCTCTCTATCAACCAGGATCTTACGCGGCTTACTGCCCTCAAAAGCTCCAACAAGCCCTTCTTGCTCCATCGTGTCAATAATGCGGGCAGCGCGCGTGTACCCTAAGCGCATGCGTCTTTGCAGTATTGATACAGATGCCTGATTACTCTCCATAATTATCCTCACTGCTTCATCGTAAAGTTCATCTTTTTGGCCGTTTGAGATTAAGGACCTCTGCTGCTCCTTAAGAACTTCCTCATCATAAACCGGCTCTGCCTGGGACTTAATATACTCTACCACCTGTTCAATTTCTTTATCGCTGACAAGTGTGCCTTGTACGCGTGTCAACTTTGACTCTCCCGGCCTTAAAAACAGCATATCGCCCTTGCCTAAAAGCTTGTCCGCGCCGTTCATATCTAATACCGTACGCGAGTCTACTTTAGAGGCGACTTTAAAAGATATGCGCGCAGGCAGATTAGCCTTGATAACTCCGGTAATTACATCTACCGAAGGCCTCTGGGTAGCCAGGATTAAATGTATGCCTACTGCACGCGATAGCTGTGCGAGCCTGGTAATCGCATTTTCAATCTGCTCTTTGGCAACATTCATCAGGTCAGCAAACTCATCAACAATTACCACAATATAAGGAATTCTTTCCTGTTTCTGATTATAGGAATCAATGTTTCTTGCTCCTGCTTTTGCTAAAAGCCTGTAGCGCTCTTCCATTTCACTGACTACCCAGTTTAAGGAAACTGCTGCCTTCTTAGCTTCTGTAACTACAGGACAGATAAGATGCGGCAGTCCGTTAAAAGGAGCCAGCTCCACCATTTTAGGATCAATCATTATAAACTTTAATTCGTTTGGCGTAGCTCTAAAAACTAAGGACAGGATCAAAGAGTTTACGCATACAGTTTTACCGGAACCGGTCGTCCCGGCAATCAAAAGGTGCGGCATCTCATCTAAAGATGCAATCACCGATTGTCCGCCGATATCTTTTCCTAAGGCAAGAGTTAACTTTGATTCTGCCTCCTGAAATTCACGCGAAGCCAGAACCTCCTTTAAATAAACAAAGCTACTCTGCGTATTAGGCACTTCAACCCCTACCCTGCCTTTGCCGGGGATAGGAGCAATAATCCTGACTGACTGGGCTTTCATTGCCAGGGCGATATCATCGCTTAAGGCGACGATACGGTTTAATTTTACCCCTGGCGCAGGCTCTAATTCATAACGCGTAATTACCGGACCCCTCTCTATATCAGTCACCTTCACGGAAATACTAAAATCCCCCAATGTCTCCTCTAAAATACGGGCATTGGCAGTAAGGTCGTCCTTGATTTGCCTGGCTTCAAGCGGAGGCGGAGACTCTAATAAATCTAAGGAAGGCAGGCGGTAATCCCCTGTTTTTACTGACTGGGGTTTTAATTTTATCTCAGCAACTTCTTCCGGCTTTGTCTTTATTTGAATCTTGGGCTTTGCGGAAGCTAGAGCTTCGGGTTTGACAGACTCAAAAATAGCCGGTTTAATTTTTGCTTGCGTTGTAAATTCCGGAGGCTCTTTCTTCTTAAAAGAATTTGTTTTAACTGCTACAGACCTTTCTCTTCTCTTAAATCTCAAGAACGGTTTTAAGACAGAATTTGTTTTATCCATTACATTCAAAAAGAAAGAAGATATCAGAATCTCAGTAACCAAAGCAATCGACAGGATGCCGAGCGTAATAAAAACAATATAACCTCCTAGCCGGCCAAAATAGGTGGTAATAAAATTAGATAATGTAAACCCCAGTAAGCCTGCGCGGGAAAATGCTATTCCATCATTCTTCAGGGTAATCCCGATAATAGAACTTAAGGATAATAATAAAATGAATATGCCTAAAACTTTAGGCATACGTAAATCCGGCTTTTCCTGCTTAAAGAACCTTGTCCCTAATAATAAAATGAAAAACGGCATAATGTAACTTGACCAGCCGAACAAAAATAAGAGCATGCCTGCCAAGTATGCGCCGAATGTGCGGATAAGATTTCTGGGAGGGACATTAGGATGAGAGGTATAAAAACCGAGGTCAAAAGGAGTAAATGAAATCAGGCTGGCCAAAATAATAAGGCCGATAGCTACAAAAATAACGCCCTTTATTTCATTTAATCTTCTCTCTTTCACTTTTAGCTATTCTTGCTCTATGCAGTAAACTTATAAAAGAATAATTATTTTTAAACTTCCGATGTTTCTTGCGGTACCTGTTTCCTGCTAAGATTAATCCTGCCTAATTCATCGATACCTATAACTTTGACTTTAAATTCGTCACCTACTTTAACCACGCTGTTTATGTCTTTGACAAAATTTTCCGCTAACTCAGAAATGTGCACTAGTCCTTCCTTGCCCGGAGCTATCTCACAGAAGGCGCCAAACGGCATTATGCGTTTTACCTTACCCAAGGAAATACGCCCTACCTCGATGTCATCTGTTATCGCCCTTATCATGCCTATTGCCTCTTTGGACTTTTCGGAGTTGGTTGAGCCGACTATGACCCTACCGTCATCCTGGATATCAATACTCACACCCGTCGAAGCAATGATTTTCTTTATGGTTTTACCTCCCGGGCCGATAAGTTCCCCTATCTTCTCTTGCTTTACCTTTATTATCTCTATGCGTGGCGCAAGAGATGAGAGTTCTTGGCGAGGGATGGCTAAGACGTCTTTCATTTTATCTAAGACTATTAGCCTGGCTTCTTTTGCTTGAGCGAGGCACTTCCCCAATAAAACCACATCAATTCCGTCTATTTTTAAATCCATCTGTACGGCAGTAATACCTTCTTTAGTGCCGGCGACTTTAAAATCCATATCGCCAAAATGGTCTTCAAGTCCGGTGATATCAGTCAGAATCACTGTCTTTTTGTCCTCTTTAATTAAGCCTAAGGCAATGCCCCCCACCGCATCTTTTATGGGCACGCCTGCGTCCATTAGGGATAAAGTTGCCGCGCAAACCGTAGCCATACTTGATGAACCATTAGATTCTAAAATCTCAGAAACCACCCTTATAGTGTAAGGGAATTGCTCCTTAGACGGGATAACCGCAAGAAGCGACCTTTCAGCCAGGGCGCCGTGCCCGATCTCTCTGCGGCCCGGGCCGCGCACAGGTGCAGTCTCACCCACGCTAAAGGGCGGAAAACTGTAATGCAACATAAAAGATTTGTGTTTTTCGCCTTCCAATGCCTCAATAAGTTGCTGGTCTTCACCTGTGCCTAGTGTAGTCACTGCCAGACTCTGTGTCTGGCCGCGCGTAAAAAGACTGGAGCCGTGAGTGCAGCTCAATACTGATACTTCACAGGTAATAGGCCGGATATCTTTAAATCCCCTACCATCTATACGTACATTTTCATCTAATATTTTATTTCTTACCTGTTTTTTTTCTAACTCTACCAGGACCATCTTGATATCCCCTGCTAGATACCCATCCTGGCTAAGTTTTTCCTCTAATTCCTTGGACAAAAGAGAGACCTCTTCTTCACGTGCCTCCTTGCTGCTTAATTTATAAACCTCTCTTAATTTATCTTTAGATATCTCCTCAACCTTCTTCTGTAATTCAGGATCTATTTTTTTAAATTCAACTTCTTTCTTCTGAATGCCGTATTTACTGACGAATTCCTTCTGCAGGGCGATTATACATTTAAGATTTTCATAACCAAATTTAACTGCTTCAAGATACACATCCTCAGGCACCTCTTTCGCCTTGGATTCAAGCATAACAATGCCTTTGTTATTTGCCACCACCACCAAATCCAGGTCCGAATTCTCAAGTTCCGCATATGTCGGGTTAAGAATAAATTTATTATCGAACCACCCCACTCTGCAGCAGGCCAGCGGACCGTTAAAAGGAATATCTGATATTGACAATGCTACTGAAGCACCGATTACTGAAAAAATATCCGGGTCGTTTTCTCCGTCACTGGATAAAACGATAGCCATGACTTGCACTTCGTTCAATAGGCCTTCAGGAAAGAGTGGACGAACGGGCCGATCAATAAGCCGTGCGGTTAAAATCTCACTCTCGGAAGGCCTGCCTTCTCTTTTAAAGAATCCTCCCGGAATCCTTCCGGCAGCGTATGTCTTTTCCTGGTATTCTACGGTTAAAGGAAAAAAATCCTGGCCTTCCCTGGCTTCTTTAGCCATACATGCAGTCACTAAAACCACAGTCCCGCCGTATTGGACAGTAACAGAACCATTGGCTTGCTTAGCCATCTTACCGGTCTCTAAAATTAGTTCATTCTTTCCGAATTTAATATTCATTCTTCCACCTTGCGTAATCCTCACTTTATATTTTTAGGATAAAGACGAGGGGTTCATTTTCTCAAGTTTAATTTCTCCAGGACATCTTCATATTTCTTGATGTCTTTTTTCTTGAGATAATTCAGGAGTCTACGGCGCCTACAAACGAGTACCAAAAGCCCGCGGCGAGAGTTATGGTCTTTCTTGTGCAGCTTAAAATGTCCGCCCAGACTATTGATTCTTTCGGTTAAGATTGCAATCTGGACTTCAGCTGAACCCGTATCCTTGCTATGGATTTTAAAATCTTCGATTATACTATGCTTTTTATCTTTAACTAACACCAATCTGATTCACCTCCTTTACAATTTTCTTATTATACGTCACTTTATATTGCAAGTCAACACATTCATTTATTTTATTTATAAACAAAAAGCTTTTTATTATACTTTTATTACTTCTATACTCTATAAGGGTATATTTTGTTTTTTGATTAATTACGGCGGGCCAATTGTCAAAGTCGATATTGAGGCTGTCCGCAGGATCCAATAAATATTCTCTTTTAAAGCCTTATAAAACCAATGAACAAATAAGTTTATTTCTTCCCTGCCAACTCAATAATCTTATCCAGCTTTTGAACCACGAGCACGCTAAAAACTACAAACCATACTGTCAGCGCAAGTGAAATAAGCACGCTTATGAAACCAAGATTACAAACCATAATTAACTCCTTTTTTGCTTTTTTTTTACGTCTGTACTAAACCTAATTGGCACCCCTGGCGATTAACTATTCCTGCCTCAACCGGTCGAGACAAACGAGCTGCACTTCGAGTATACCGAAATACGTATTACGAAGTACTGCTCTCCTCTACGAACTTCTTTATCTCTTCGATATTCTCTAATATAAGTTTGGCTTTGGATATGCCAAAAGAAAACGGATACCTGTCTTCTTCGTCACGTTTTATGATAAGAACCGGCTTACCCTTAAATTCAGTCCTTTCAATCATCTTATTTCCCCTTTCTTTTTATAGCTAAAATGGAGCCCACCTTAGGCTAAAGCCCGGGGTTCCAAGGCCCTAAAGACTGGATACTTGAAGCGGCCACAATTCATCCTCCCCGCTGGTAGCGGGGAGGTTTTCTAGGCCGCTCAAGTATAACTCTACCGATACTCCGACATTATTCACGGCCGATTTTTAAGGTGATGTTTATGCCATCTGACCAAGGCCAGAGAATAGCAAATATATAAAAATCTTTTTCTCGCCAGAGATAGAGGGTTTGGCCATCCCTGATGCCGCCGAAATTTTCAACAATCGATGATGTCTTTGCTGATAATTCCTTTTCAGAAGGCCATACAGGAGAGCCGAATATGCCTTCAAGCCTCCGGGTAAGTTGTTCTAACCTGTCCTTGACAACAACAGCCTCAAAATAGCTATTTTCGTCCTTTCTTATTGTTTTAATGCCGAAATCTTGAATTTCTTTTTTTAATTCTTCAAACTGCATAAAATTTGTATACTTTTGCGGTCAAAAACCGCACCCTTTAGGGCTCTAGATAGGGAGTTGGACGCTTCAAGTATCCAGTCTTTAGGGCCTTGGGAACCCCTAAAGGCTTATAGCCTAAGGCGGGCTCCATTATTTTTGTATTTATAGGCAAAGGGGTGAATTTATATACTACCTACAGAACTTTTATGAGTCAGGTAAGGCACCTTTAAGGGCCGCTCTCTC
>JAPLLU010000124.1 GCA_026387385.1 Candidatus Omnitrophota bacterium | reverse complement strand
ATCTTCATTGCTTCCAATGCGCCCAAAGAAAGGAATATCGAACGCAGCAATTCATGTTCTTTAGTGACCTTCTGAGCGTTATCAGTAGTATCGCCTCGCAGATGTCCATATAGCGCATCGGCGAAATGAGGATTATCTAATACTATATAATGTACCTTTTTGATTTTTGCTGCAGCTAAAGCCGCCGGAGTCGCGCCGTGCCTACCAAGATACACCTGGGCAACCTTTCCGGAATAAGAAATATTAAAACTATTTATGGTTCTATCTTTTGTATACCCGCGTTCTACATATCCGTTGTTCATATACTTCTCATCATATTTATAAATAGGCGTTACTATATATACCTTGAGGCCTGATTCAGCAAGTACTTCTGCTAATTCTCCTACTACATTTGCCATGCCGCCGCATTTTGATAGAGGGGTTGCCTCCGGCGAAACAAACACAACAACTCCCACCTCAATCCACCGCCTCACCTTATAAGCCGCGTCTCTTAGGAATTTATCTTCTGCCTGGGAGCTTAAACTGCTTAGAGTCTCTTTGATCCAATTCTGCCTCTCGGTGTGTTTCTCGAATATTTCATGCATCATCACTGTTAAATCAGATACGCCTATCTTGCCATTGCTTTTAACTAAGCTTGCCAACTGGGTAAATCTATTAAAGAATAACTTGGTATCTGCATAGAATATCGCCTGCGCAAGCCAAACAAATGCAAAATTAGCCTTGGTGCGAATATCTTTATTCTGCGTATGATAACGAAGAAGCGCATCCTGTAACGCAGGTATTAAAATATCATCTGCAACCTTAAAAATGTAAGTCGCCTCCTCTATAGATATAACTGCTGCTTTATAAGAACTCAATCTTACCTTCAATCCTTCTAAAGTTAATTCTTCACCTGTAAATATTTCTTCTCTACCCGTCTCATGGTCTTTAATACGGTAGAAGTTTTCTCTTGAGGATTTTATTTTTAATTTTTCTAACAAAGAGGCCAGATCCAATTCTGTATACGCTGTCTGCCATCCGCAGTTAATCACAAAAATGAGATTCTCTCTCTGGTTGTACCTTGCTATAGCAAATACTCTGTCATTGTTGGTATCAAGAATATAGTTTTCTCCTGTACGCAGACATTCATGTCCATTATAGAATTCAAACATCCTCTCATAGAATTTCTGTACTGTTTCGCCGTGTATACGCTCAAAATCAAGCTGAGCGTAGTATCTTTGTCTATCAGCCTCTATGTAATTATGGTAGGTATAATTATCTATCCTAATACGATGCACCTCGCCTATCTCCTGGCGATTATATATAGATATTGCGCCACGTGTCGTTGCCAGCCAAATCAAAATAGCTGCTTTTATCTTCTCGGGTCCGTAGCTCTGCCACCTATCCATAAGGCGATAATAATCGTGAGTCTCAAGTGCCGATACCAGCTGTGCCCCAGCCGGTAACTCGCTAAATAACCAGCGGAAGTGACCATTTAATACTGCTTGAGTGCTTGTTTCTTTAATAATGGCTTTCTCTAAATCATCGTGTGTGCCTGAATCCATTGGCACAATGCCCGATTTAATTATCTGTATGTATTTCTGGTAATTCTCACCTATAAATACAAAATCAGGGTATTCCTTCGTTATCAGGGAAACAAGATATACCAATAACGGATTTGCCTCGTTGTTATCCCAATCATTGATAACCTTGAAACCACCCTGAATATTACGATCCCATGAGGTCACCTGTCCAAACAACCGCTGCTTCAGACCTAATGACGTATCCACAGGAAGCATAACTCCAAAATTATGCGCCACATCTACCCTGACACCCCTTACTCCCATTGTTGCTAAGCGCCTGATAACATCAGCAAATGCATCGAGAACTCTCTTGTCTCGCCAATTAAGCATAACAGAATCATGCCATTCAACTGGTGAGCCATCTTCATGGCTGACGCTACCATCTGTGGCTAAGCGTCTTAAAACCATACCAGCATGCTTAGCCTTAACATATGCCCACTCTGGAAAGTCTTTAAAATTCTGATTTACGTGAGGAACAATATCAACGAGGACCTCTATGCCCCAATACCTTGCTGACTCAAGCAGTTTCTTAAACCCTGCTTCTCCTCCCAATTCTTCACTGATTGTAAACCTCAGTGGCGAAAATATCGAAGCATCAGGACCAACCTGACCAATAATATTCTCCGGCTTATCAAGCTGGAATACTCCCATTACATATACATATCGGTAACCCATTTTCCAAAGATGAGGCAGTAATTTTTCGATACCCCTAAATTTGCCTGGGATAGCACGGCCTTTCTCATCATAACAAACCTTACCATCATTATTATAAACACCTAAATATGCAGGCCAGGTCTGGTAAATCATCGTACCCCGGATATCCTTCTGGCAGAATACGGCAATATTAACACTGTCTGTTTCAGAATACTGCCAACGAGAAGAATCGCTTTGCTTAAATCTTACTGCTAGATGAATAACGCCGCCCTTGGCTTCTATAGCATCAGCAATTTTAGACACGCTTAGTCTGACTGAATTATCTGTAAGGGCAAGTGCCTCCAGATCATAATAGCGATTGCTCTTTAAATAAGTAGCAGCTACAGCAAGCTGGGCCTTAAAATGCTCTAATTTCTCTTTATCTTTAATTGGATTAAAACCGACTTCAATATCTACATCCTCAACCTGCAGATGTTCACCGAGTTTTGCGATTCTGGTTTGTTTTGCTGCCGGAAATACCATGGGCCTTGCGCTATATACATTATTTAAAATCTCCTGAGCTATTCTCTGTATAGCAGGATTCTCTATACCCAAAGCTGCAGTCAAAAGACGCTCTGCCTCTTCTTTGAGCTCAGGCCTACGCAGGAATCGTTTCAGCCTCTCCATTGCCTTCAAAACTGTATAGATATCACTAGAATTAAGCTGATTAACGGTTTTATATAGCTCAGGATTACTCCTATATAACTCTAAATCTCTTCTAATATCTGCTATTTCTTGGCTGTCAGTAATAACGTCAACTCGCAAGCCCCCTCCAAAGAAAGAACGTATCTTAGTTGTATCCGTCAAGTAATCTACAAAATAGTCAGGGGCAATGCGCACCAATAATTGTTTATCATCAGCACTATAGATAACGCAAATTACGGAATCTTCAAAATAAACGTCTTCAAATTTTATTATCTTGCCCTTTGCTAAATACCATGCAGTCCCTGCACCCTTTCTTAGGTTCTTGACATCATACAATCCTTGCTTTGTGCGTAATCTATTAATGTGCTGTGTGACAAAGACATTCTTTACCAATGGTTCATTTACTGCCTTAAATATAGCTTTCTTAAAAGATACGCTTCTATCAATATCGGCTGAGGATTGGCCCACTGTAAGAACATCAGCAATTAGCTCTTTCTCAACAAGTATCCGCCATAAATCAGTTATTTCCTCTAAATTAATAACCTGTTCTTGCTTTTGACTATTGCCTCCATCTAAAGCCAACAATTTACTTTTTAGAAATACCTCATCAAAGATTCTTAAAATCTCAGCTAATGACCATGCCTGCGAAACCGTCCCCCCTGGCGCATAAGGAGCATCTCCGGAGAAAACCTCCGGAAGCATTCCTCTCTCTGATACTATTTTTAATAACGGATTTAATTTGCCCCTTACTTCTTCTTGTATCTGTGCAAAGTTTTTGCCTTCTTGGGTCCTAATTTTTACCAATGCATCAATATATGGCCCCACAAGCCATGGCCAGACAGTTCCCTGATGATATGCCTGGTCCTTAATTTCTTGCCTGACAAAGGTATCATATTTACCCTTATATTTTTTGTCACGCGGCGATAACGTCCTTAATCCATAAGGCGTAAGCAGCTCACTATCTACTGTTTGCAGGATCTTTTCCTGTAACTCTAAATTCAACAAATCGCTATTATGGGATAAAGATATAAGCAGCAATGCATTTGGCCTTATGGCATCTGAATGTGAATCACCTTCTATAACATCATAAGGATATCCGGTTTGCTTATTCCATAACTTCGTCATAATACCGCTCTTGGTTCCCTCAGCCAGACCTTCCCACTTTCTTGATTCCCCTTCATTGCCGAGAATAGACTCGAATTGAGACAATATCCTTTGCGCATTATAATATAACGCCTGTATCTCTACTGCCTTGCCATTGCGCGGAGTTACAGAAGTATTTCCACCGGGCGCAGCATCCATCCAGGTCAACTGCTTCTCTGATGTGGCGATTAAGCCATCTAAATCCCTATGGATTCCATAGCCTGTTCCTTTAGTGTAGGCATTGAGAATATCTTTAACAACCGGTAACATTTTAGAGATAAATTCCTTATCCATTGTTGATTTATAATATCTGCATAATGCTTCTATGAACCATAATGAGGCATCTACGGAATTGTAGGCTACGCTTCCATCAGAATTGATATAATTGGGGATGAGCCCGTTTTTAAGATATTTGGCAAAATACCCAAATACCTCTTTTGCTTCCCGGAATCTACCTGTAACCAGCAAAACCCCAGGAAGTGATATAAATACATCCCGGCCCCAGGAATTTATAAACCATGGGTATCCGGCTAGAATCTTAGCAACGCCTTCTTCTTTGACCACAAAAGAGTTAACTGCTGATAATAGCGACCTGAATATTCTGCGTTCTGATGTGTCAACTGACAATTCTCTTTTTCCAAACTCAGCTATGTATATGTCTTGCGAGAGTCCTTCCATTACTCCGCGCACAAAGCCGAATAGCTCAAGGTTACACAGAATAGATTCTTCCGTATTAAAAGCGCTTTTGGACCTTTCTTCAAGGCCTTTTATATATCCCCATCCGACAGGCCACTCATTATCAGAAAGTTTCAGCATATCCTTTAATATATAACGAACAAACTTAAAGAAATCTCCGTTATGAGAATGATAGGCAAGCGACCATTCGCCTTTTTCGCCTGTAAATTTCATATATTCATAAGCTATTAACAGAGAATACAGGCTTGGTCCGACTATATTATATAAAGTATTTTTACCCTGATCGGAGCGCAACTCAAAATTAACCAACCTTCCCAATCCTTCCCTGACAATCTTATTATCTGGAATTAGAATATTCAGCCCTTCTTGATAGCCCTGATTATATGTATTCTTTCGTATAGCCTTACGAGGAATTATTGTGCTTGCTATTGGCGCAATATCTTCGGAGATATCAAACGGCCTTCTTTTTCTATCGTCTTTAACGGGCATACGGTATGTCCAATGGGACTTTCCATTTTCATCAACCGTTTTAATCCCGGAATCATCTCCCCACTGAAACCCGATAGTAAAGCATACATATTTAGCTCCTGACCTTAACGCCTCTTCCAAGAGCCTTATGTAGGATTCTTTATCCCGCGTAACGCCGAATCTATCTCTATAATTCCGCTCTTGATAAGGCAGTAACGAATCATGAGAGCCGATCTCAAGCCACACATTATCTTTAACTATTACGCCCGGCGAATACCAGGTTAAATTTTCTATAGTAGTAAAACCGAACATTTCGTTGATATGCCCGGCCGTGCCCTCAAATGCCTCGGCAACCACAATAGCATCGGATTTGGCCCCTTGAATCTTAGCTTTAAGTTTCCCCAAATATTCATCACCAGGCTCATCACCAGAAAGCCTCGCATTATTCTGCGAAGTTTTCATATCATAAGCAAAGTGTATAGCGTCTATGCGTAATCCATCAAAACCAAATTTAAGCCAGTGTACGACCGGATTGATTATAAACTCGTAGTTATCTTTCTTTAAAACTTTCCAGTTCCACAGCGCTAAATCATCCCAATTCTGGTCATAAATACCCGGACTTCTATCAATAAAATATTCGGGATGGTAGAATCTTTCGGCGCTGAGTTTGGCACGAAACATCGGATAATCAAAAAGCACTTTACCGCCATGCTTATGGATTGCATCTAACGCAGCTTTTAACTCATTATATCGCACCCACTGTATGTATTTATATTGAAGCACATACTCATCAAAACGCTCATCCTGCTTTATAGAAAATACCTTTTCTTTAAGCCAAAAGGCCTGAGGCACGCTACCGTCAATTTGCCGCATCGCCATAAATTCTGCGTATTCATCTAACCAAAAGGCATTCTCTTTTGTAAAATCTTCAAAACTCTTCCGTTGTTGAGTATCTTGTTTTAAAACTAAGCTATAATCTTCTTTCAAATCAATGTCTTCCCCATTTAACGCATAAGAGCTTACCGGTGCGTACGGCGAGTCCTCAATTGGTTCGGTTAAAGGGAGTAATGATATAGTATTTATACCAAGCGGCTTAAGTTCCTCTATATAATATCTAACTAAATCTAAGTCAGGGAGTGCGAATAAAGGTAATTTAATAACTAGCCTAGTGGAGGCCTCGTTTTCTTTAGGAGAGATTTTTTCATAAAACTCCTCAGTGTCTCTCATCGCCTCATCTTCATTGGCTATACCTTTACCGATATGGCTGATGAGTTCATGGTAAAGGATTTCTAATTGTTTTGATTCTGTAAGGGTGAAGAAATACGGGTGGATATAAACGGTTTTTGCAGCGATATCGCAAGCCGCAACATTACCTTGGGTTTCGGAGAGG
>JAPLLU010000004.1 GCA_026387385.1 Candidatus Omnitrophota bacterium | reverse complement strand
AAAAAGAGAATTAGTATTGTTTATCGGATTGGGCATTGGTTCACCTATCATCCCTGGCTTAAGCTCATCAGTCTTTTGTTGGCAGTCATTCTCTGGTTTTATGTTAATGGCGAGATAAGCCGTTTTAATTATTAAGTGAGGACATAAGTTATGGAGAAAGCTATTGATTTGCTAATCGACATAACTTATATGTCCGAACTTATCCTTGACATCTACAGCTAATAGTAGTGGGAAGATGTCAAGGATTAAACAATTGCCACAACTTACGCTCACTGGCGTTTCGTAAATTGCGTATTCATTCATAGATGAAACTAGGCGTAAATATTGATCATGTAGCTACCTTGAGAGAAGTTAGGGCCGGCATCGAACCTGAGCCTGTGTTCGCTGCTTTAATCTGCCAGGCTGCCGGGGCCGATAGCATAGTTGTCCATTTAAGAGAAGACCGCAGGCACATTAAAGAAAGAGACCTTTATATACTGAAGAAGGTAATTAAGAAAAAATTAAATTTAGAGATGTCGTTAGCTTCGGATATCGTTCGGATAGCCTGTAGGGTCAAGCCTGATCAGGCTACAATTGTCCCAGAACGCAGGCAAGAGATAACTACTGAGGGCGGATTGGACGTCGTATCAAACTACAAAAAAGTAAAACAAGTCTTAGGAAAGTTAAAGAAAAAGAATATTGCAGCGAGTTTATTTATCGACCCTGAGAAAAAACAGATTGATGCCGCAAAAAAATCCGGTGTAAAAATGATAGAATTGCACACCGGACGGTATTGCTCTGCTAGAGAAAAAAAAGAACAGGTTAAGCGCTTTGAAGAATTAAGGATAGCCACGGAATATGCTAAAAAAAAAGGCATGCATGTTTTTGCAGGTCACGGATTAGATTACTATAATGTTTCCAGGATCGCACGGATAAAAGGAATAGAGGAACTAAATATCGGCTATTCCATAGTTTGCCGTGCGGTGTTGGTGGGGTTAGATAAGGCAGTTAGAGAGATGAGACAGTTAATAAAGGGTTGATACTTAGGTTTAGGCTAAGGTTAAGGTTGAGATCTAAATCTTAACCTAAAACCTCAACCTAAATCTCCCGAGACTTATGATTATAGGCACAGGTGTGGATATAACAGAGGTGAAGCGCCTTCGTCAGGCAGTAGAGAAATGGGGCGCTGGTTTCTTAGGCCGCGTATTTACTGATGATGAGTTAGAAAACGCAAAAACCAGGGGTAGCCTATATCAACACCTTGCTGGTAGATTCGCTGCCAAAGAAGCCGTATTCAAGGCATTGGGCGATGCAAAATTAAACTGGAAAGACGTCCAGATTTTAAATGATAAAGAAGGTAAGCCTTGTTGCGTGATTTTAAACGAGAGAGGCAAGAAAATAGATGTGCATATATCCATTTCACATGTAAAAAATTATGCGGTTGCCAGCGCAATTATTACACAGAAGGCTTAATGCTCATAAAGGTGACTTTGGGCACATTTTTATTTTAGCCGGTTCAGTTAGGTTTTCTGGCGCAGCTTTATTGTGTGCTGAAGCAGCAATACGCGCTGGCGCAGGCCTGGTGACTTTAGGTATTCCTAAGGGGTTAATTCAGGCAACAATAAAAATAAAGCCTAAAGAGGTTATGGTATTGCCATTATCTGAAACAAGCGAAGGCTCTTTGAGCCTGGCTAGTTACAAAAAAATAAAAGCTTTTGTAAAAAATATTGATGTCTTAGTTGTCGGCCCAGGCCTTAGCCAGAATAAGTCTACGCAAGGGCTGGTGCGTAAACTGATATCAACGGTAGATAAGCCTATGGTAATCGATGCTGACGGCTTAAACGCGTTGATAGGACACTTAGATCTGCTACAGGTCTCAGGCTGCAGGATTCATGCGGCATGTGGCTTGCGGCATGTAGCAAAAATATTAACACCTCATCCTGGCGAGATGGCAAGGTTGTTGGGCGTAAACATAAAAAAAATTCAGGACAATAGAAAAGAGATTGCTAAAAAGTCTGCGTGTGATTATAAAGTAACTATTGTTTTGAAAGGCCATAATACTGTAGTTGCGGATTGTGACGGGAAGCTATATTTAAATAAAACCGGTAATCCTGGGATGGCTACCGCAGGAAGCGGAGATGTTTTGACCGGTATAATTGGGGCTTTTTT
>JAPLLU010000110.1 GCA_026387385.1 Candidatus Omnitrophota bacterium | reverse complement strand
ATCTCTAAGAAACTTTTTTCACCTTTATATTTTAAATCCTGTGGATAGCTTCCTATAACCGCACCTGTAAATATCTGGCAAGACTTACCGATAGCAGTATTACCCTCTATTACGCAATGAGCGCCGATAATCGTCTTTGCTCCTATAGTAACGCTATCTCCTATAATAGCATAAGGGCCCACCTGAATTTCATCGGCCAATTTTGCTTTTTTAGATACTATTGCAGTAGGATGTATCTTTGCCATCTTAACTTAAATAAAAGCAAGGTTTATCGAGAATCAACCAGGGCGAACATTAAATCCGCTTCAGCTACTATTTTACCGTTTACAAATGCCTTTGCTCTCACCCGGCCTGTTTTTGATTTTATCTTATCAGCTTCTACTTCGAGCGTCAACTCGTCCCCGGGAACCACTGTTTTTCTGAATTTTACATTTTCTGCTGCCAAAAAATAGGCTAGTTTGCCGCGATTTTTTTCCGGGGCAAGCATCATTACGCCGCCGACCTGTGCCATTGCCTCAACAATTAAAACGCCGGGCATAATTGGCTTACCAGGAAAATGCCCTCTAAAAAAATCATCTTCCATCGTTAAATATTTGATCCCGGTAGCACTTTTACCTAGTTCAAGGCGGGTAATCTTGTCCACAAAAAGGAAAGGCGGCCTGTGCGGCAATATCCTCATAATTGCTTCCCTGTCCAGTTCTTCACCTTCACCAGGATGATAATCTATGCCTATTGCGGCTAAGGAATATCTTTGTTTTTGCTGGTTTATCTTTTTTACTAACTTAATATTCAGGGAATGCCCGCTTTTTAAAGCAATGATATGGCCTTTCAAAGGCGAACCCAGAAGATACAAATCTCCGAATAAATCGGATATCTTATGCCTGATTAACTCATCGGGGTAACGTAGCTCATTATTTATTACTCCTGATTTGCCTAAAACCAAAGTATTACTGTAATTGGCTCCTTGGCCTAACCCAATGCGTTGTAATTCAGAGGCTTCTTCTTCAAGGCAGAATGTACGCGCTGGACCTAATTCCTTCTCAAACGTACCCGCCTGAACAGTTATATCCAGAAATTGGGCCTTAAGTAAAGGATGGTTATAGCTAAGAGTATAGGAAATCCTGAATTCCTGAGAAGGCAAAGCGATAATAGATGCCCCGTCTTCTTCTATGAATATAGGCTCCTTGACCAGGTAATACTGACGGGCCTTTTGCTGTTCTTTAATCCCGGCTCTTTTTATTATCTCTAAAAAAATTAAACTACTGCCATCCAATCCTGGCAGTTCACTATTGTCAATCTCGATATTGATATTATCTATACCCAAACCCGCCAGTGCAGCCATGAGATGTTCAATAGTATTTACTTCAACTGAACCCAGGACTAAAGAAGTGCGGCGGTGAGGAGCGCGACCTTGAGAAAGTATATATTCAGGCGATGCTTTAATTACCGGATTATTAGGTAAATCTGTGCGGACAAAGTTAATGCCCTTGTCTATATCGGCGGGCTTAAAGGTTACATTAACCTTATTTGCCGTATGCAGACCTATGCCATTTAAACTTACTTCCTTGGCAATTGTCTTTTGTTTTTCCATAAACTGCTATCCTTCACTTATCTTTTAGCTTAGATTCTAATTCCTCTATTCTCTTTTTAAGTTCTGCGACTGTATGATATAGCCTTGGCAGGTTTTGCATGCCGGCATTCACGCGCTTAGCAGTATTTATCGGTTTGGCAGGATAGCCCCAAAAAGCGCTTTGCGCCGGAATGGATTTATTTACCCCCGACTGCGCCATCACAATCGCATTATCTCCGATACTGATATGCCCAACGATACCGACCTGTCCGGCTAAAGCAACATTATTTCCCACGACTGTACTTCCAGAAATACCTACCTGCGCTGCCATAATGCAATTCTTACCGATTAGAACATTATGAGCAATCTGCACCAGGTTATCTATTTTTGTACCGTTTCCGATAACTGTCTTATCAAAACGCGCCCGGTCGATGGTCACATTTGCGCCAATCTCAACATCATCACCTATCTCTACAATTCCTATCTGGGGGATTTTGTGATGCAGCCCTTCTAGGGTAGCAAACCCAAAACCATCGGAACCAATCACAGTTCCGCTATGGATAATTACCCGGTCACCGATAACTATGCGCTCGCGGATAGAAACATTAGGGTATATTACCGACTCTTTCCCTATCTTGGTATTATGCCCTATATAACAATTAGAGTAAATTATTGTCCTGTCTTGAATAGAGACATTATCCTCAATAACCGTATAGGGACCGATTGCTACATCTGGGCCTAATTTTACATCTTTACCTAATATCGCGGTTGGATGTATGCCCTTTGGGCCCGTTACCTCGGAAGGAGCAATTAGAGATACAATCTTAGCAAATGCGAGCGATGGATTATCTGTGCGGATAATAGGTTTGGCGGATTTATCTATATCCCGTGCGGTTATGACGGCTGAAGCGTGCGTCTTTTCTAACAGAGGAAAATATTTAGGGTTGGCCAAAAAAGTAATATCTCCGTCTTTTGCCTCTTTTATACCGGAGACTCCGGTGATAATGATGGCGCCGTTACCAACTACTTCTCCATTTATAAGCTCGGATATTTCTTTTAGGGTCTTATGTATCTTAAATGAGCACATAACTTACGAACACGTTAGTACGGGGTAAGTTCGGACATATCCCGCATCTGTTTATACGTTCGGGATGTCCTCAATTATCTCTTAATCCCTTTACCTAAAATCTCGTTAACCTTATCAGTAATATCCAAAGTTTTGTTTTGATAAACTAATACGCGATCATTGAATACCATGGTATAACCTTCTTTTTCAGAATATTGCCTTACTGCTTCTTCGATATCTTTCAATATCTCTTTCATTTTTTCGTCTTGATCTTTACGCAGGTCAGTCTGTTGCTGACGGTCAAAATCGCTCAAAGTCTTAAGCTTTGCCTCAAGCTCAGTCTTTTTTGCTTCCTTTTCTTTATCGCTCAATAAATTAATTTTCTCCTGAAACTGCTTGATTTCATTGACTCTTTTTTCCCTTTCGGTATTATAGACCTGTTCTTTATCGCCTAAAATCTTATCATAATCCTTTGTCTTTGAATATTCACTGAAAAGGCGGCTTAAATCAACATAGGCAAATTTATCCGCTGCAAAGGCAGTTGCCTTTATGAAAATCATCAAAGAGAAAATTACAAAAAAACAAATCGCTATTTTCTTCATCTTTTGCTTCTCCTTCCTAAGTTCATGGTCTTGGGTTAGTAATTTTTGTTTAACTGAATATTTCTGGCGAGCGTCTTAAAATCCTTAAAAACCGCGGCTCATACTGAAATGAAGCCTACCACTGCTCTTCTTATTCTCTCCAGGTTCTTTATTTAAAGGGATACCGTAATCAAGCATTATCGGGCCTATGGGCGTCTTAAGCCTTACGCCTAAACCCACTCCTGATTTTAAGCCTCCCGAGCCAAACTCGCTTAGTTTTGACCAAACATTACCCACATCGTAAAAAGCTGCTACATTGAGAAAACTAAATAGAGGATAAATATATTCTGCGTTACCTACAAACATTGATTCACCACCTAAGGGGTCATTGGATACTGGGTCTATCGGACCAATACTCCTCTCTTGATAACCCCTTATCGTATAAGATCCGCCGGCAAAGAATCTTTCATATATAGGGACATAATCCGAATCACCGTAAGCCTTGGTAAGCCCGACTCTTGCCCTTAGCTCTAATGCTGAATTGTGCAAAAGCGGGAAATAGTGCGATGCGCGGCCAAAGAATTTAAGGAAATCCTTATTCCCGCCAAAAAAACCTCCTGCCTGTTCAAAAGATCCGCTTAATATGTTTCCTTTCTTGGGATCAAATACATTATCGCGGCTGTCATAAGTAAGGCCGAATTGCATACTACTTATTGAATTCTTTCCGGCCTCTTTTGTTAGTTCACTCGATGCAGTTGGATCTAAATTTGTAATCTCTATCAGGTCATAACGGTACATTAAATCCGCCCTTAAATATTCTGATATTTCTTTGCCTAAACGCAGATCTCCTCCGGTAACATCCTGATCGTAACTATATCCTATGTCCTCTTCCCTTTCATGGGTACGCTTATAGGCGTCAAAACCAAAAGAAACAGGATAGTCAAAAACCCAGGGATTAGTAAAACTTAGATCGAACCCCTGGCTGACACTTCCCATAGAGGCCCGCAGTTTCAAATTCTGGCCTGCTCCGGTAAAATAAGGAAAATTCTTCCAGTCAAAATTCTTCTGTTCAATCTCCACAAAACCCAAAAACTGATCAACCGAACTATATCCGCCGCCAAAACTAAATGCTCCGGTCTTGGCCTCTTTGACCTCTACAACTAAATCTTTTTTATTCGAAGTTTTGGTGTCTTCCGTATCATAACTTACTTCTTCAAAGAATCCCAAGTTCTGCAATCTCTCCTTGCTTCGCCTTAGTTTTTCTCCGTCGAACCTATCCCCCGGCTTTATCCTTAATTCCCTGCGCACTACTACTTCTCTTGTCTTTATATTCCCCCGTATTTTAATCTTATCTACATAGGCAATATCATTTTCAACAATACTGTAAATTATGTCAGTACGGCCGGTATAAGGATTTAAAGAAACTGTCTCTTGCGCTTGAGCAAATATATATCCGCGGTCAAAATATAGGCTTTGAATATTACTGATGTCTTGCTGCAGGGCTTCGTCACTAAAGACCTTACCTGGGACACATTCTTTTAACCTATCCAAAATGTCTTTATTTGTAATATCTTTATTGCCCTGTATGTTTACATTGCCTACAAGATATTTTTTCCCCTCCTGTATTTTTATAGTGATATACAAAAATGGTTTCTTGCCGGCTGTTTTAACTTCATCATCAACGACGACATCAGCAAAGCCTTCTCTATGATAAAATGAATTTATGCGCTCAATATCTTCTTTAAGTACCTCATCTTTTAGTATCCCTGCATTAAATAACCAGCCCCTCCTGGTCTTCATCAGCCTTAGGATGCGCCTGTCCGGATAAGCCTGGTTACCTTCGATAAAAATATTCTTTATGCTTATTTTTCTTGATTCCACTACGTTAAATTGTATCTTTGCCTTATTGCTCTTTTCGTCTATATCTACCTGGTAATCTATCTCGGCCTGACTATAACCTACCTTTTCGTATAGTTTTTTAAACGAGATAACGTCTTCGTCCAAATTAGGATAATCCAGATATTGGGTTTCTTTTGATTTCAGTGTTTCTTTAAGCTTGTCTTCCTTCATCGTAAGGCGCCTTATTCCTAAAAAGGTTATCTTTTCGATTATTGGTCTTTCTACAACAGCAATAATTACCTTAACACCGTCTTTATAATCTTCGGCATCGATTTTTATATCGCTGAAGAAACCTAAAAGATACAGGCGCTTTAAATCATCGCTGGCAACGTTTTCCTGATAGGGGCTACCCACTCTGGTTTTCAACTTGGATATAACGGCATTGCTACTTATGGATTTATTACCCTGCACTTCTATGGCAGTGACTAATTTAGTTGGGGTGAGTTTCGGTAAGGTAGGCGGTTCTTGTTCTGATTGAGGAAGGTCTTCTGAAAATAGGGATAGATTAATACCCGTTATTAGAAAAACCATTAAACATATGAAAAAAAGTCTTCGCATTATCATTATTTTAATAAATTATCTTGTAATAATCAACAACTATCTTAATGAGCGCCTGCCTCTACCGGTAGAGGCAGGCGTAACTTATTCGATGCGCACAATATTTTCAAATCTCGTATACTCTTTAATAAAGGACAGATTCATTGTCCCCACAGGGCCATTGCGTTGTTTTGCAATGATAATCTCTGCTATACCCTGATTTTCAGGCGTAGGGTTATAATATTCTTCCCTTAATATAAGGACAACCACATCCGCATCCTGCTCTATGGCCCCTGATTCACGCAAGTCTGAGAGTTGCGGCCTGTGGTCAACGCGAGATTCTACAGCCCGCGACAACTGGCTTATTGCCACAACAGGAACACGTAATTCGCGTGCCAATGCCTTCAATGAACGGGAGATATCGGAGATCTCCTGCTGCCTACTCTCTGATTTGACAGGACCACGCATTAACTGTATATAGTCTAATATAATCAGTTGTATATCCTGGTGTGCTTTTATTCTCCGGGCTTTGGCGCGCAGCTCCATCACTGAAATCGCAGGGGAATCGTCGATAAATATAGGCGATTCGGAAAGTTTTCCCGCTGCTGCTGTAAGGCGCGGCCAATCTGATGGCGCAAGATAACCTGTCCTCACTTTATGCGCATCAACCTTAGCATGAGCACAGAGCATCCTCTGTACTAATTGTTCCTTGGACATCTCTAAACTAAATATTACTGTGGGGATCTTGGCTATTACGCCGGCATGTTCTGCTATGCCTAAGGCCAAAGCACTCTTGCCCATGGAGGGCCTTCCTGCAATAACGATTAAATCGGAGATCTGAAGCCCTGCAGTTTTAATATCGAAATCTATAAACCCTGTAGGTATCCCGGTAACGTGAGCCTTTTTCTGATAAAGCTTGTCTATCGTATCGATGCTATCCTTTATAATTTCTTTTAAATGTAAATAACTGCCCTGGGGCTTATTGTCGCTTACTTCGAATACAAGCCTCTCTGCGCTATCTACTAATTCATCAACGTTACCCTCGCTCTCATAACAAAGGGAGACGATTTTGGTAGCATTATTTATTAGAGTCCTTAAGATGCTCTTTTCTTTTACAATGCTTACGTAATGAGTTATGTTAGCTGCGGTAGGGACAGAATTTACCAAGGCGGTCAAGGCGCTCACTCCGCCTATCTGCTCAAGCACGCCTTTTCTTTTTAGCTCATCTGTCAAAGTGATAAGGTCTACAGCCTTATTGGAATTATAGAGTTCTACTATCGCCTCAAATATTTCCTTATGTATATCTCTATAGAACGAATCTCTGCCTAAAGATTCGCAGGCTACAGAGACAGCATTTTCGTCCATAAGCATAGAGCCCAACACTGCCATCTCAGCTTCCAGATTCTGCGGGGGGAGTTTGTCTAATATTGTTTCTGCCATAATAAAACGTAAAGTGTAAAGCGAAAAGCGTAAAGTTAAAGTTTAAAACTTAAAGTTTTTAGTTTTACGCTTTACGCTTTAAGCTTTTCGCTATTTTTTGACGATCCAGATCTTTATCTTAGCCAAAACTTCCGGATGCAACTTTACTGATACTTCGTATATTCCCAGAGACTTTATAGGCTCGTCCAGAAGAATGGAATTTTTATCGATATCAAAACCTTCTTCTTTTAAGGCTGCTGCTAAATCTAAGGGGGTTATGCTTCCGTAAAACTTATCTTCCTCTTGAATCAAAACCGGAATGGTCAAAGATAAATTTGCCAACCTATCCTTAAGCTCCTCGGCTTGTTTCTTGGCTTTCTCTAATTCTAAAAATCTTCTTCCCTTTTCCTGCTCTAGCTTCTTCAGATTTGCTTGCGTCTTAAGAATAGCCAGGCCATTAGGTATGAGAAAATTGCGGGCAAAGCCATCCTTTACCTTTACAACCTCTCCTGCCTTACCTAATCTATTTACGTCTTTATTTAAAATGACTTCCATATTCTAACTCCTGTCTGCAGCTTGCCTGACGGTGAGTCAGGGCAGGCAGGATTTTGCCTTTTGACTTATCGCACATAAGGGATAAGCGAAAGGAACCTCGCCAGCTTAATTGCCTCAGCAATCCTTCTTTGATGCTTGGCGCAATTACCTGAGCCACGCACAGAGACAATCTTGCCTCTTTCTTTAATAAATGACTCCAATGTCTTTATCTCTTTGTAATCGATAGTCTTGGTTTTATCTACACAGAAACGGCAAAATCTTTTTCTGGTGGATAAAAATTTGTCTTTAGGTTTAAAATCTCTCTTGATCCTAGCTCTGGCTCTCATTTATTTTATCATCCTCGCTTTCCTGCAACCATGCCTCTTGAGTAGATGGCTCACGTGGCTGATCCTCGGTTAAAGATTCTGTCTTAGCGGGCGCTGTACCTAAGAACTGAACACGCTCTGCTCTTACTTCAATAACATTTCGTTTTTGTCCGGAATTATCCTCCCAGGAGCGCGACTGAAGCCTACCTTCAACAAATATCGGACTTCCCTTATGTAAGTATTGATTACATGTTTCTGCCTGTTTATCCCAGACTACTGCCGTAATAAAACAAACCTCTTCCTTTTGTTCCTGATTTCTGTCACGGAATCTTCTGTTTACTGCCAGCCTTAAATTAACCACCGCAGTACCTTGCGGAGTATAACGTAATTCCGGATCTTTAGTCAAATTGCCCATCAATAAAACCTTATTAAAATTAGCCATACAATCTCCTTACTCTATCTTCGTGATGAGGACCCTTAATATGCTCTCATTCAATTTATAGGCCTGCCTTATCTTAGCAGCTGCCTCGGGTGGGGCATTAAAATTAACGAGGTAATATATCCCCTCATGTTGTTTTTTAATAGGGAAAATTAGCTTTTTTCTCTCTGACCAAACATTTGCCTGCAGCACTTTACCGTTGTTTTTCACTATGGCATCATCGATCTGGCTGAATAATGCCTTTTTTTCATCCTCAGATAAATCCGGTTTGATTATAAACATTGCCTCGTATTTTTTCATTCTTTAACTCCTCTTAACTGTTTTAGAAATATTCCCTAATTTTCAATTTTACTTGCGCCGGTTAAAAATATTCATACTTTCCGTTATGCCTTTTGTAACCCAAACCTCGCAACAATCCGCGGCTTCTTTTATTGCCTCTTTAATCTTGCGTCTTTCTCCCTTAGCAAAAGGAGACAATACATATCTAAATGAGTCTATATCTTTTCTGGGTCTACCTATACCTAAACGCAATCGGGGAAAATCTTGTGTTTTTAGCGAATCTATTATTGACTTAAGCCCATTATGTCCTCCTGATGAACCAGAAGGACGAATCTTAATCCGGCCGAATTCTAAGTCTAAATCATCACAGATCACCAGCAGATTATCTAATTCTATTTTGTATTTTCTTATCAGGGCGCTTACAGCTATGCCCGATAAATTCATAAAAGTAAGGGGCACACTCAAGATAATATTTTGGCCTTCGATTTTACCCTTACCGCTTAATGAAAAAGCTGGC
>JAPLLU010000107.1 GCA_026387385.1 Candidatus Omnitrophota bacterium | reverse complement strand
ATAGTAATGATAATACATGACGCAAAAGAGAGGAATTTACGTTCTGCCTTGGATACGATAAACCGCCTGAATGTGATAAAACAGGATGCGGTAGCGATGAGGATAGAGGAAGTATGAAAAAAGCTCAAAGCTCAAAGCTCAAAGCTCAAAACTATAATGGGGTAATTGATCGCTATAAAAAATATCTTCCGGTAACTGATAGGACTCCGGTTATAACCTTAAAAGAAGGAAATACCCCTTTAATATATTCAAAGTTCTTAAGTAAAATTATCGGCGCGAATTTTGAAGTTTACCTCAAATATGAGGGGTTAAATCCCACGGGTTCTTTTAAAGACAGGGGTATGACCGTGGCTATTTCTAAAGTTTGTGAAGAAGGCCCGGGAGCGGTTATCTGCGCTTCTACCGGAAATACCTCGGCATCTGCTGCAGCATACGCGGCAGCTGCAGGAATAAAGTGCATAGTGCTTATTCCTAGCGGCGCGATTGCTTTGGGAAAACTAAGCCAGGCACTTATACATGGTGCGGTAGTTATAGCAATAAACGGAAATTTTGATGATGCCTTAAATCTGGTGAAGGAGATCACTGCAAAGTATCCTATTACTCTTGTAAACTCAATAAATCCTTATCGAATTGAGGGGCAAAAGACAGCTAGTTTTGAAATCTGTGATTATTTGGAAGATTCGCCAGAATTTCAGGTTATGCCGGTAGGGAATGCCGGAAACATAACTGCCTATTGGAAAGGATACAAAGAATATAAGGGGATAGGCCTAATTAAGAAGTTGCCTAAGATGTTGGGTTTTCAGGCAGCTGGCGCAGCACCGATTGTAAAAGGGCACCCTATAAAATATCCTAAGACTATTGCTACTGCGATACGCATTGGCAATCCGGCGAGCTGGAAGCAGGCAGAAGAAGCACGTGATGAGTCAGAGGGCCTTATTGATATGGTGTCTGATAAACAGATTCTCGAGGCTTATAAATTATTAGCAACCAAAGACGGGGTTTTTGTAGAGCCTGCTTCTGCTACCTCAGTGGCAGGGTTATTGAAGTTAGCGCATAAAGGATACTTTAAGCTCCAAGCTCCAAGCTCCAAGCTCCAAACTAAAATAGTTTGTATACTGACAGGGCACGGATTAAAGGACCCTGACAGGGCCATCGAGACTGTTAAAAAACCGAAAGTAGTTAAGGCAAATTTAAAGGCAGTATTGAGAGAAATAGGCTATTGAATCAGCAGGTAGTAGTTAGTAGATAGTATGTAGGGGCGATGAGTTTAAAAAATAAAAAAATTTTAATTACAGCAGGTCCGACATGGGTACCCATAGACGATGTAAGGGTTATAAGTAATATTGCCAGTGGCGAAACCGGCATTTTACTTGCAAAGCAGGCAAAAAAACTTGGCGCAAAAGTTACTTTATTCCTGGGTCCTGTTAATGATTGTTGTCTCGAGAATGGAATTAAGCTGATCCGTTTTAAGTATTTTGAAGAGTTAAGAAATAAAATTAAGAAAGAGCTGCACTCAGATAAATACGATTACATCATACATTCTGCGGCTATTTCTGATTTTAAACCTGCAGACTCGCTAAAAGGCAAGATTAGTTCAAAAAGAGCAATAAGTTTACGGTTGGAGCCACTACCTAAGATTTACGTAGATATAAGGAGACTTGCTCCGCAGGCTAAACTAGTGGTGTTTAAGTTAGAGTCAAGGGTTCCTGATGATGTTTTGATTGAAAGCGCAAAGTTACAACAGTACAAAGCAGGCGCTGGATTTGTTGTGGCAAATCGTATTAATCCTTACCGGGCGTTTATTATCGATAGAAGCGGTAACATTGTAACGATAAGAAGTAAAAAAGAATTAGCAAATAGATTGCTTAAAATTATACACCTAACACCTAACACCAAACACCTATAACCTTAAATATGAAATACATTGTCTTAGTGCCTGACGGAATGGCAGATTATCCGATAAAAGAATTAGGCGAACGCACGCCTTTAGAGGTAGCGCGCACGCCTAATATGGATTTTATTGCCAGGCACGGAAGGCTCGGCCGTATAAAAACTATTCCGGATAAAATGAGTCCTGCTTCTGACGTCGCCAATATTTCTATTCTAGGTTATGACCCCAAAAAGTTTTATACAGGTAGAGGCCCTTTAGAGGCTGTGAATCTCGGAATAGAATTACAGGAGGAAGACGTTGCCTTTCGTTGTAATCTGGTTACTGTCTCGCAACATACGCTGATAGATTATAGCGCAGGACACATAAGCTCTAAAGAAGCCTCGATTTTAATAAAACATATCGATAAGAGCCTGGGCAATAACAGGATTAAGTTTTATGCGGGAATAAGTTATCGGCATTTAATGGTGGTAAGACAAGATACTGAAGAGCCTCTTGATAAACTAGTATGCAAGCCTCCGCACGATATTATAGGACAAAAAATCAATAAGAATCTACCCAAAGGCAGGAATGCTCAGGTTATAATAAAGTTGATGCAGGATTCCAGGAAGTTTTTGGAGAGCCATGAGGTGAACTTAGTAAGGATTGATTTAAAAGAAAATCCCGCTAACATGATCTGGTTGTGGGGGCAAGGCAAAAAGCCTAGCTTACCCCGATTCTCCGAGAAGTACGGTCTTTCAGGGAGCGTAATATCAGCAGTGGATTTAATAAAGGGGCTTGGGAGAATATTGGGTCTGGATGTAATAAACGTTAAAGGCGCAACAGGGTATTATGATACCGATTATAAGGCTAAAGCCAAGGCTGCATTAAGGTCGTTGGAAGAAAATGATTTTGTTTTTGTACACGTTGAAGCTACTGATGAAGCCGGGCACAACGGTGATTTAAGAGAGAAGATTACTGCCATTGAGCGTTTTGACCGTTTAGTCGTGGGGACAATTTTAAATGCATTTAAGCGCAAGAGAAACTTCCGAATATTGGTTTTACCTGACCACGCCACTCCTATTTCATTAAGAACTCATACTGCTGATGCGGTGTGTTTCGCTATATTCGGTAAAGATATTGTAGGCAGAGGCTTCTTAAATTATAGCGAAAAGGAATCCCAGAAATCCGATCTTTATTTTGAAAATGGCCATGAACTGATGGAATATTTCATCAGGGGGATTAAATGAATTCCTTAGTTATTGTTTTTCTTGCGGTTGGATTATTTTTCTGGGCATATAGATTTTTTGCCAAAAGGCTTGAGGATCTTTGGCAAATCGACCCTAAACGCTCAACCCCGGCATTTTCTAAATACGATAGCATAGACTATATACCGGCAAAGAACTGGTTAGTTTTATTTGGGCATCATTTTTCATCCATTGCCGGAGCAGGCCCGATTATCGGTCCGGTGATTGCTGTTATGTTGTGGGGTTGGCTGCCTGCATTATTATGGGTAGTCTTAGGGGCTATTTTTATCGGCGGGGTACATGATTTCGGCTCATTAATCATTTCCGTAAGAGAGGGAGGTACATCCGTTGCCGATATCGCCCAGCATGTCATTTCCAAACGTGCAAAAATTCTTTTTTCTTTATTCGTGTGGCTCGCCCTGATTTTAGTAATCGCGGTATTTGCGTATCTATGCGCAGATACCTTTGTCAAAGAGTCAAGGATAGTGCTGCCTTCTTTGGGGCTTATACCAGTGGCTATGCTTGTAGGTTATTTTTTATATCATTTAAGAGTAAACAGTGTTTTGACTACTTTACTGGGCCTTGTGTGTTTAGTGGGGTTGATATTGTTAGGTAATGCCTTGCCGATTAATAGCACTCTCAATATTTGGCTTTTAGTTTTATTTGTGTATTGCTATTTTGCTTCTGTATTACCGGTAAATATACTTCTTCAGCCGCGCGATTATCTATCTAGTTTCTTATTATTTTTTGGGGTAGGAGTCGGTTATATCGGTTTATTGCTGTCTCATCCTAAAATTATTATGCCTTATTACAATCATTGGTCAACAAGCGAAGGCTATCTTTGGCCGGCGCTGTTTGTTACGGTTGCCTGTGGCGCAGTGTCGGGCTTTCATTCCTTGATAGCCAGCGGCACATCTTCAAAACAGCTCGCCAATGAACGTCACGCCAAAAGAATCGGCTATGGCGCTATGGTTGTTGAGGGATTAGTGGCCGTATTGGCTATAATTTCAGTAGCTATTTTATTTGATAAAAGAGAAGATTTCAGCATGCTTTTAAAAAACACAGGCCCTATAGATATATTCGGAAAAGGATACGGAGTGATTACGCAGGGTATTTTAGCTAATTATGGCTCGTTTATTGCCCTAACCATACTGAACGCTTTTATTCTTACAACCCTGGATACCGCTATTAGTGGCAGCAATGGCATTATTTGTTTTAAGCTGCTGGCTTTTATCTAAAAATAAGAGTGTAAAATTTACCTTATGGCCGGCATTATTCATGCTGATTACAACGATAGCAGCTTTAATATTTCAGGCAGTGAAATATTTTATCAGCAAAGATACAGTTCTTTTTGTGGTAACTGTTCTTTTGCTTGTTTTGGCTGGTTTTATGGTGCATGAAGTTATATGGGTATTCGTAAGGAGAAGGAAGTAATGCGTAGAAAATTGATTGTGCAAAAATTCGGCGGTTCTTCGGTGGCAGATGTAAAAAGAATAAAGAATGTAGCGAAAAGAGTGGTCAGTTACGCAAAGAAAGGCTGCGACCTGGTAGTTGTAGTCTCTGCACTAGGAGATACGACGGATGAGCTAATTGAGTTGGCAAATAAAATTAATCCTGAGCCATCAGAGCGCGAGATGGATATGCTCTTATCAACAGGAGAACAGATTTCTGTGGCGCTACTGGCGATGGCTATACATAAATTAGGGTTTGAGGCAATATCTTTTACCGGAGCGCAGGTAGGTATTATCACTGATTCCAGCCACACCCGTGCCCGGATTTTAAAGATAAACACTGATAAGATAAAGGAAGAATTAAATAACGGAAGGATAGTCATTGTAGCAGGGTTTCAGGGCGCAACCTTAAATCAGGATATTACTACTCTTGGCAGGGGAGGTTCTGATTTAACTGCAGTAGCTTTAGCAAAAGAGCTGGGGGCCGATGAATGCGAAATATACACTGATGTAAAAGGAATATATACCACCGACCCCCGCATCGAACCAAAGGCAAGAAAAATCGAAGAAATCACTTATGATGAGATGCTTGAGATGGCATCATTGGGGGCGCAGGTTATGCAGGCACGTTCAATCGAAGTAGCAAAAAAATTTAATGTGCCTATTCATGTGCGCTCATCTTTTTCGAAAGACATAGGAACGATGATCATTAAGGAGGTAAAGATAATGGAAGAAGTAGTGGTAAGCGGCATAACTTTGAATAAGAATCAGGCAAAGATTACTATTTGTAATGTCCCTGACCGTCCGGGCGTTGCATCAATGATATTCAAAGAGCTATCTGGTTCGGGAATAAATGTCGATATGATCGTGCAGAACGTAAGCCATTTACGCCAAACCGACATATCTTTTACGGTAAATAAAACCGATGTCTCAAAGGCAACTAAGATTATCCGGTCTGTAGCCAGAGGCATACGCGCAGGAGAGGTATTGCTGGATGAAGATATTGCCCGTATCTCCATAGTCGGAGTAGGCATGAAGTCGCATCACGGTGTTGCCGCTACGATGTTTAGCGTCCTGGCTAAAAACAAGGTTAACATTGAGATGATTTCTACGTCAGATATAAGCTTATCCTGCGTTATAAAAAAGAAATTTGCAGAGAAAGCCGTAAAGGCATTACACAAGGAATTCGGCTTAACAAAATAGATAATTTTATTTAACATGAAAAATCCAAAATCCCTGCCTGTCCGGCAGGCAGGCAAATACTACCAACTCCAAAATAAATTCAAAATCCCAAATCCAAAACAACAATTTGGGATTTGGAAATTGGGATTTACCCCGTTACTGACATAATTATTTTTTATCTTGTCAGTAACGGGGTTTATTTGGTAGTATTGGTAGTATTGGAAATTGGGATTTAAATAATAATAATTGAGTTAATAGAAATAGGGGGGTAGAGAGAAAATATGTCAAGAGTAAAATTATACGATACAACATTGCGGGATGGTTCACAGGGCGAAGGTATTTCTTATTCTGTGATGGATAAAATCCGCATTGCCCAGGAATTAGATGAAATAGGGATCCATTATATTGAAGGAGGCTGGCCCGGTTCCAATCCTAAGGATATGGAATTCTATTTGAAGATGGCCAAAAAACCTCTTCAAAACGCCCAGTTGGTTGCTTTTGGTTCTACTCGCCGCGCGCATACAAAGGCATCCCAGGATAGTAATCTTAAGGCGATTTTGAGGTCAGGGGCTAAGGTTGTGACTATTTTCGGAAAGACCTGGTCACTGCATATTACTGACGTATTAAAAACAACACTCGATGAGAATCTAGATATGATAAAAGATACCGTGAGTTTCTTGGTTGATAAGGGCCTCACTGTTTTTTACGATGCAGAGCATTTTTTTGATGCCTACAAGGAAAACAGGGTATACAGTTTAAAATGCCTGCTTACTGCACAAGAGGCAGGTGCGAAAGCGGTAGTATTATGCGATACTAACGGCGGTACCATTACTTCCGTGGTTTCAGGCGTAATCAAAGAGATCCGCCCGCAGATGAATGTTTTGCTGGGGATTCATTGCCATAATGATGCCGACTTAGCAGTAGCTAATTCACTGGCTGCAGTTGAGGCAGGCGCAGATATGGTGCAGGGCACAATCAATGGATACGGTGAACGTTGCGGCAACGCGGATCTAATTCCTATCATCGCCAATCTTAAATTAAAGATGGGAGTGGATTGCGTAAGCGATGATAAACTAAAAGAACTGACTAAGGCTTCTCACTTCGTAAGCGAAATCAGCAACATGAAACAAAGGAATGACCAGCCTTTCGTAGGCTCATCCAGTTTTGCGCATAAGGGAGGCGTACATATTAATGCAGTAATGAAAAATCCCAGGACATACGAGCATATCGATCCGGCTCTTGTGGGTAACCGTAGAAGAATCCTGGTTTCAGAATTAGCCGGTAAGACCGCGGTCCTAATCCGTGCTAAAGATTTAGATTTTGATTTGAAAAAAGATGACCCTAACACCAGGAAAATCCTGCAGCTTGTGCAAAAATTGGAGCATCAGGGTTATCATTTTGAGGCAGCTGAGGCATCTTTTGAATTACTAATGAAGAGGGCGCTTAAGAAGTATAATAAATTCTTCGAATTAGAGGGTTTTCGCGTGGTAATAGAGAAGCTGTCTGACAAAAAGATTACCTCTGAAGCGATAATTAAATTAAAAGTAAAAGGGGTTAAGGAACATACTGCCGCAGAAGGAGATGGCCCGGTAAACGCACTGGATAATGCACTGAGAAAGGCCCTGAAAAATTTTTACCCTACCTTATCCAGGATGCACCTATCCGATTTTAAGGTGCGCGTTTTGGATGAAAAGGCAGGAACTGCTAGCCGCGTACGCGTACTTATCCAGTCCCAGGATGAAAAAGATACCTGGAATACTATCGGTGTCTCAGAAAATATTATTGAGGCATCCTGGCAGGCTTTATTGGATAGCGTTGAATATAAACTCTTAAAAGATAATGTGCGATGATAGATGATTTGTCTAAGCAGTATAACCCCAAAGAAACTGAGGATAAGTGGTATAAATTCTGGGAGGAGAACAATTTTTTCTCTGCCAGACCAGACCCTTCCAAAAGGCCTTTCTGTATAGTTATCCCCCCGCCCAATGTAACCGGAATCCTGCATATGGGGCATGCCCTGAATAATACCATCCAGGATATTTTAATTCGTTATCACCGGATGAAAGGAGAGGAATCTCTCTGGATGCCGGGGACTGACCACGCCGGAATTGCTACGCAGAATGTGGTAGAAAAAGCTATTGCCAAAGAAGGGCTTAAGCGCCAGGATTTAGGAAGAGATAAATTTATAGAACGTGTCTGGAATTGGAAGGACCAATACGGCTCGACAATTATCAAGCAGCTTAAGAAATTGGGCGCTTCCTGCGATTGGCCAAGGACGCGCTTTACAATGGATGCAGAATACTCAGATGCTGTAATAGAGGTTTTTGTCAGGCTTTATGAAAAAGGCCTAATCTACCAAGGGGATTATATTATTAATTGGTGCCCCCGCTGTCAGACTGCACTTTCCGATGAAGAAGCTCCTCATAAAGAGATTCACGGAGCATTATATTATATAAAATATCCCTTGAAGGAGTCGACAGTCCCTGCCTCGCCGGCAGGCAGGCACAGTCCACAGTCCACAGTGGACCGTCGACCGTCGACCGTCGACTATATTGTGGTAGCGACTACCAGGCCGGAAACAATGTTGGGAGATACGGCAGTTGCCGTAAATCCCAAGGATAAACGTTATAAGCATCTTGTAGGCAAGACGTTGATTTTGCCCTTAGTGAATAGAGAAATCGAAATAATTTCCGATAGCATGGTGGATATGAAATTTGGTACAGGCGCAGTTAAGGTTACGCCTGCGCACGACCCTAATGATTACAACCTGGGCTTAAAGCACGGGCTTAAATTTGTAAACATTATGCATCCCGATGGAAGGCTGAATGAAAATGCCGGTGATTACCGGGATATGGACAGATTCCAAGCCAGAGAAGCAATTTTAGAAGACCTGAAAGAAAAAGGATTATTAGAGAAGATTGAAACACACGAATTATCAGCTGGGCATTGCTACCGCTGTCATACGATAATTGAGCCGTATTTATCTAAACAGTGGTTTGTGAAGATGAAACCTTTGGCCAGGCCGGCAATCGATGCGGTTAAGAACGGAAAAATTAAATTCTCTCCCAGGCGCTGGACAAAGGTTTATCTGAACTGGATGGAGAATATCCAGGATTGGTGTATCTCAAGACAGATATGGTGGGGTCACCGCTTGCCTGTTTATTACTGTCGGAACTGCCATAAACAGGCAAGCGAGTCGACAGTCAACAGTCCACAGACGACAGATAAAGCAAAAGCTGTGGACTGTGGACCGTGGACCGTGGACAACAAAGGTATAATTGTTTCCCGGGTTAAGCCCGACAAATGTCCTGATTGCGGTTCAAGTGATATTTATCAAGACGAAGATGTGCTGGATACCTGGTTTTCCAGCTGGCTGTGGCCGTTTGCGACATTTTACTGGCCGTTTGACCGTCGACCGTCGACCGTCGACCGTCGACAGCAAGATCTGAAATATTTTTACCCCACCTCCGTATTAGTCACAGCCCCCGAGATCATATTTTTCTGGGTTGCCAGGATGATTATGGCCGGCTTAGAATTTATGAAGGATGTACCGTTTAGAGACGTCTATATACATGGCACAGTAAGAGATATTGAAGGCAAAAAGATGTCGAAGTCCTTAGGCAACGTTATTGATCCTTTAGATGTAATAAGCGAATATGGAGTAGATGCGCTGCGTTTTAGTCTGATATCGATAACTGCGCAAGGCCAGGATGTGTTTTTGTCTAAAGAGCGTTTTGAACAGGGCAGAAACTTCGCCAATAAGATTTGGAATGCCGCAAGGCTCATCCTTACGAATTTAGACCAGGAAAATGTAAAAAATGACCTTTGTGAATTTTTTAGGAAAGAGGACTTAAATATCGCAAACCGCTGGATACTAAGCAGGTTTTATTCTGTATTACAAGAAGTAAATAATTTGATTGATGCTTTTAGGTTTAATGAGGCAGCGAATATGCTCTATAGTTTTTTCTGGCACGAATTCTGCGATTGGTATTTAGAGATAATCAAGCCCGAGATCAAAAGCAGGCAGAATCAGGTAGTGATGTTTAAGATCTTAGAAAAGTTTTTGAGGGCGTTGCATCCTTTCATGCCCTTTATAACCGAAGAGATTTGGCATAAGCTACCGCATGAAGAATCGTCTATTATGGTTTGCGCTTGGCCCCATATCCAAGAGCAGGTTATTGATAAAAGATTTGAGAAAGAAATGGAATCATTATTCGGAATCACTAAGCTCATAAGGAATTTACGCTCTCAGGTTGAAATCAGGCCCGAGCATAAGATTCCTGTTTCTATTTTTCCGCACACAAAGAGCCACGCCAAGTTAATCCAAGAGAATGCTGGTTTAATAGAAAATCTTGCGAGACTTGACTCGCTTAAGGTGCTGGATACTAATAAGAGGCCTCTTGCTGTAATCAGCGACACAATAGAGGGATTCGATGTATATCTGCATTTTTCAGGCTTGATTGATATTGTCCAGGAACGCGAAAAAATAAAAGCCAAGGCCGATAAGTTAAGAGGTGTTATAAAAGTAAAAAAAGAAAGATTAAAGAATCCCGAATTCCTTAAAAAAGCTCCGGCAGAGATAACAGAGAAGGAGAAACAAGGCATTGCTCAAGGCAAAAATACCTTGCAGCGTTTGTTAAAGATGCACGATGAATTACGTTAACGACCAAGAAATTATAAATATTATTAAGCAGGCATTGAAAGAAGATATAGGAAGGGCTGATATAACTACACGTGTGGCAATAGCAGGCAATATTAAAGCCGAAGCGGTTATTATAGCTAAGGAAAAAGGCATTATTTGCGGTATGGATATTGTCAGATTAGTTTTTAAAATGTTTGACCAACGCATAAATTTTAAACCTTTAGTCAAAGACGGAGATATTGTTAATAAAGGAAAGGCCTTAGCAAAACTTTATGGTTTTGCCTCTAGCATATTGTCTTCAGAGAGGGTAGCCTTAAATTTCCTGGGCTTTTTGTCTGGAATAGCCACGCGCACCGAAGAGTTTGCGAGAAGGGCCAGGCCGTACAAAATAAAAATATTGGACACGCGTAAGACTCTTCCCCTCTTAAGGAAATTGGAGAAATATGCCGTAAAGGTTGGGGGCGGAGTTAATCATCGTCTTCGTCTGGATGAGATGGTTTTGATAAAGGAAAATCATCTCGAGGTAGCAGGTTTAAGAGATATCAGAGAAATGATAAAAAAGTTAAGAAAGAAAATCAGGAAAAATATAAAGATTGAGGTTGAAGTGAGAAATTTAAAAGAGTTCAAAGAGGTACTTAGCGCTAATCCTGATATAATTATGCTGGATAACATGAAAACTGCTGATATAAAAAAGGCTGTGCGATTAAGAAACAACCTGCAACCTAAAACCTATAACCTAACACCTAGATTAGAGGCCTCCGGCAACATCAGCCTTAAAAATATATCCGTTTACGCGAGAACGGGAGTAGATTTTATTTCTCTAGGGACGCTTACAAAGGATATAGAGTCACTGGACGTATCTTTAGAGTTCAAATGATAGTAAACTTTTTATGTTTATTGAGCAACACTGCTTAGCGGTGTACTGTTTTAGATAAAAAGAAGAAGAAAATGAGAAGAATATTTGGAATTACTGTGCTTTTGCTTTTTATATTTTTATTTTCCCTTTCGATCTTGACACAACGGAAAGCATCGTTTACTAATGAAGCAAAGTTGTTGGTCTATAGTAATGTGCTTGGGGCATTGGGGCAAATTGGCGATCCAGAGGCAAGCCCCCTTTTTATTAAAGGCCTAAAAAGTAAAGAGTACTTAATCAGACAGTATGCTGTTAGTGGAATCGGGGCATTAAATAATAAAGAGGCAATTTCTTCATTAAAAGAATTAGTTAGTGATGAAAACTATGTAGTTAAGATTTTAACTGTAAAGACTTTGATAAGCTTAGGCGAGGCAGATATGGAAAGTTTGCTTCTCGGTTTTTTAAACGATAAAGATCCCGCGGTAAGGTCTGAATCTGCTGGTAAATTAGGAAGTCTCGGACAAAAGTATTTAGCCGGGTTATATGAAATCTTGCTAAAAGAGAATAGTGACATTGTGCGCGCAACGATAATTGGGATATTAGGGTTAAATAAATTTGAACCGGCCAAGGAATATATTATAAATGCCTTGAAAGATGAAAACACCTCAGTTCGCCAAACTGCCTGTAGTGTGATGAGTCAAGTAGAAGATAAAGAAAGCATCCCCTTGCTTTTAAGAATGTTGGATGATGCGGATGTCACTGTCCGTGCTACGGCAAAAGAGATATTAAGCAGTAAGGGTGAGCAAGCTATAATTAAATTATGTTGGCAGGATGTCGAAGATAAAGACCCGCTTTTACGGAAAAGTTCTTATGTTGCCCTGGCTAATCTTAAAGATATGAATATATTGCCCGTTCTTCTTAAAGAAATTGTTGCAGCCCAGAGTCCGATGTTTATAAGAAACGGGGCAGCACAGGCATTGATAATATTAAAGCCCCATCTTGAAGATTTAATAAATAAAGGGTTATTGGCTTCCAAAACAGATATGTTATCTTTAGAGAATTTGGGGGTAAGTTATAAAGTTAATGGTAAGGACCTGGGCTTAACTTTTATAGAAGCCCTGAAAGATAAGAAAAGTCCGCTACATCAAGATGCGCCGTTTGTTATTTCCACTTTACAGGAAAGGTCAGCCTTGGCCGTTTTAAGAGAAACGCTATTAGATGATGACCCGAATATGGTTGCAGCAGCTGCCTATTGTTTAGGAGCTTTTCAAGATAAAGATGCCGTAAACTTGCTTCTCAAGATCTCTAAGATATATGGGTTGTAATGCCTCAAGAGACCTTTAAATTAAAGACTAAATTAAAGCCTTGCGGAGACCAGCCAAAGGCTATAGAAGCCCTGACCAAGAGTATCCTCGCCCGGGAAAAATATCAGACACTTTTAGGTACGACCGGATCAGGCAAGACCTTTACGCTTGCCAATGCCATTGCCAATATAAACCTGCCCACTTTAGTTATTTCCCATAACAAGACTTTGGCTGCACAACTATATTCGGAATTTAAGGAATTCTTTCCCGAGAATGCAGTTGAGTATTTTGTCAGCTATTACGATTATTACCAGCCGGAAGCATATATTCCTTCAACGGACACATATATAGAAAAAGACGCCTCCATAAACGATAGG
>JAPLLU010000068.1 GCA_026387385.1 Candidatus Omnitrophota bacterium | reverse complement strand
TGCTAAAGATACTCCCAGGATTGCATTAGCACCGAGTTTAGATTTGTTTTCAGTAGCATCTAAGTCAATAAGTAGTTTATCAATTTTTTCAAAATCAGGGCTTAAACCTTTTATTTTTGAGGCGATTACGGTATTTACATTATTAACTGCTTTTAATACCCCCTTACCTAAATATCTTCTTTTATCGCCATCCCTTAATTCTAATGCCTCTTTTTCACCGGTTGAGGCGCCAGAAGGTACTGCAGCGCGGCCCAAGATGCCGGAATCTAAAACTATATCCACTTCCACTGTAGGGTTCCCACGTGAATCCAGAATTTCTCTTGCCTTAACCTGCTTAATCTTTGCCATAATCTCTTCTCCTAAAAGAATGCTCTTTGTCCTTTTCGATTTTACTTTTTGGTAAGCTAAAATTCTATCACAATCGAGATTATAGTCAAGAGAATAAATCTCAAACAATAATCATCGTTGACTTGGGTTTAGCCGATGTTATAATAAACCACATTGTTTACAAGAATTTTAAAAAAGACATTAAGATGACCTATCTGGATGAATTGGAAGAGAAAAGTATATACATTATCCGCGAGGCGTATAGCCGATTTAAAAACATAGCCTTGCTCTGGTCTATCGGCAAAGACTCCACCACCCTACTTTGGCTAATCCGTAAGGCATTTTTTGACCAGATCCCTTTTCCGATTATCCATATCGACACCAGTTTCAAATTCAAAGAAATCTACGAATTTAGGGAACAATATGCTAAGGAATGGAACCTGAAACTCCTAATCAGTAAAAACGAAAAGGCCCTTCAAGAAGGAATGTGCCCTGAAAAAGGAAAATTCCAATGTTGTAATGCCTTAAAAACAGAGGTACTAAAAAATACCATAAACGAATATAAATTTAGGGCGCTACTATTAGCTATACGCAGGGATGAGCACGGGATAAGGGCCAAAGAGAGGTATTTTTCCCCGAGGGACATTGACTTTAAATGGAATTATCAAAACCAGCCTCCTGAACTTTGGGATCTATATAAATCAGGGATTGAAGATGAACAACATTTCCGCGTACACCCCATGCTGCACTGGACAGAATTGGATATCTGGAAATATATATATAAAGAAAAAATTCCTATTGTTTCTCTCTATTTTGCCAAGAACCACAAAAGATACAGGAGCATTGGTTGCGCCTGCTGCTGTGCACCTGTTGATTCCAATGCCAATAGCATCAGAAAAATAGTAAAAGAACTGATGGTCACCAAGACCGCAGAAAGAAGCGGCAGGGCCCAGGATAAAGAAGATTCCTATACTATGCAAAAATTAAGAAGCCTGGGGTATATGTAAAGGCCGTGCGCTTTAAGATGCAAAAAGAAAACCTCTCTATTATTATTACCGGACACATCGATCATGGTAAGTCCACCCTGATCGGAAGGTTATTGCTGGATACCGATTCCTTGCCTAAGGAGAAGCTGGCTGAAATAAAAAAAATATCCGCTAGCCTGGGTAAGGATACTGAACTGGCTTTCTTAGCCGATCAACTGAAAGAAGAAAGAGAACAGGGCATGACCATAGATACCACCCAGATATTCTTCAAGACCCGGAAAAGGAATTACATCATCATCGACTCACCCGGTCATGCGAAATTTATCAAAAATATGATTACGGGTGCAAGTCAAGCTAATGCAGGCGTCCTTTTAGTTGATGTTGCTGAAGGATTAAAAGAACAAACCAGGCGCCATGCCTATATCTTAGGCATGTTAGGCATAGATAAACTGATAGTGGTTTTTAACAAGATGGACCTTATTAATTATGAAGAAAAAAAGTTCAATGAGGTCAAAAATGAATTGTTAAAATTCCTGGAAGGCATAGGGATAAGGCCTTATTATTCCGTACCTATATCTGCCAAAGAGGACATAAATATCTCTAAAAGGTCTTCTGCTAATATGCCTTGGTATCGAGGTCCTTGTCTAATCAATGCCCTTGATGGCCTTAAGCCAGATATTAGAATTGAAAGAAAACCCTTAAGGTTTAGTATTCAGGATAACTATGAAATCGAAGGGAAAATGGTAACGGTGGGAAAAGTGCTTTCCGGAACAATCAAGCAAGGTCAAGAGGTGATACTCCTTCCATCTTTAAAAAACACTAGAATAAACTCAATTAAGGTTTTTGGCAGGCATATAAAAGAGACTCGGGCAGGCAAAAATATTGGTTTGATTCTGGATGATCCTGCCCTTGCCAAAAGAGGCGAGGTTATTGTACAGAAAGAGGATACCGCAAAACCAACGACCCAATTTAAAGCAAATATTTTCTGGATGTCTGATGAACCACTCAAGATTAATCAATCCTTCTCGTTGCGCTGTGCAAACCAAGACACAAGCTGTATTATAGAGAAGATTGAAAAGAGAATTGACTCTTCAACATTAGAAATCATAGAAGAAGATGCCAGAGAACTTAAAATGAATGAAACGGCAGTAGTAATAATTAGGGCTGAACATCCGCTAGTCATAGAGAAATTTTCATTCGTAGAAGACCTCGGAAGATTTACTCTGGAAAAAAACTCCATCATACTTGGAATGGGAATAATAATTTAGTCGAATGTCTACAGCAAAAAAATATTTATTCGTGGTCATGGTTATAGTGTCCGCGGCTTACGCAATCGCATTTACAAAAAATGCGGCGTTTCTTTATTTCTTTTTGAGTATTTCTGCGTATTCCGTATGTCTTTTCTTATACTCCCTGCTCCTTAAATCTATTTGGAAAAAATTTAATCCCAGTATTGAAAAAATATACCAAACCCGCAAAAAGATTTTCTGGGCAGCGACTTTAACTTCCTTCCTGCTTTTTATTGCAGGCGGGATTTTGGTTAATCGCTACATCCAGAATAATACAGCAAGATTAATAAGCACTCTTTCGCTCTTATGTTTTAGTGTATTCTTGGCTGAAAACTCATTAAACCCAAAAAAGAAAAAGATTATCAAGCTAACTCTATTTATTATTTTATTTTCGCTGTTTGTATTTTTACTTAAATTAAGCGGTATCTCTTTTTTTTCCAAGATTATTGTTTCCCCTGAAGAACAACTTAAGTCCCTGCCGTATTTGACCTGGGTGCCTGCGAAAGACAACCTTCAATATGCAGGTGTTATTAAATATGACCAAAACAAAGCCTATAAAGGTATAAATATATATAATTCCGATAATTCGAAAACCATCCATCTTACAGATATGCAAGGTAATCTGTTGCATAGTTGGACAACTGAAATCGGCTCCGGCAGAATAGGATTTCATCATCACGAAATAAACAAAGATGGCAGTGTTTTGGTAATCATAAACGACAGATACCTTGCCTGCCTGGACTGGAATTCAAAAACACTTTGGGAAAAGAAAGAGAGAGCCCATCACGATGTGAGAATTTCCGACAGTTCCGATATCTATCTTTTGTCAAGAAAAGATGAAATAGTTTGGCGTTCCGGAATTCCCATGCCTATTTTAAATGATTATATTGTAATTTATTCTAAGGAAGGAGAAAAAAAAACAGAGATTTCCTTATATAAAGTATTGGGGCAAGATGTAGCGTTTAAATATTTTTTAAAGTCATATTATAATGTATTGCAACCATACATATTCCTAAGGACGATTAAATACAAATATATAAATAAACTAGGTTGCTGGTTTCTTGAAACCTCACCGCAAGACTTCTTTCACACAAATTCTATCCAAGTAATAGATAAAGACATCCCTGGTCTTTGCAAGAAAAACGATGTGTTAGTTTCATTTCGTAATCTAGATCTTATCGCTATAATTGATATGATGAATGAAAAGATTATATGGAAATGGGGTCCTGGGAACTTACGCAGACAGCACCATCCGACTTTACTGAAGAATAATAATATTCTTATTTTTGATAACGGAGACGCGAAGAAAAGGAATTATTCCAGGGTAATCGAACTTAACCCTTTTACAAAACAAATTGTCTGGGAATATAAGGCCGAACCACCAGAAAAATTCTTTTCAGGATCCAGGGGCGCCTGTCAGAGATTACCCAACGGAAACACCCTTATTACTAACAGCGATAGCGGGTATGTCTTTGAAGTTACTAAAAACGGTGAAATTGTGTGGGAGTTTTATACTCCTGACGTAGACACGAAGAATAAAAAGCGGGCAGCTTTTTACCGTCTTATGAGGATTGTTAATCCTGAGGACTATCCTATACTTTCCACGCTAAAATAACGGCTCCCCGTCAAAATTCAATTCTTTTAATTTCTCATCATCATAACCTATCATTTTCAAAATAGTAGGACAAAGATCATATAAGGTAGGGCTATCCTTTGCTATCTTCTTGTTAGAAAGGATAATCCCCGGCACAAGATGCGGGTCAATAAGATGGTCTCCTGACCACTGTTTTAAATTATCTTCTATTAAATCACTGGGAACAGCACCCAAGGCAGTCTGCCAAGAGGCACGATATCCATTATTAAATCCGACATAGAGGTCCGGGGTCTCTTTCGCATAATCGCCCCAAAAGATTTCTTCCTGCTTGTAAACCTTATGAACCACTGGCTGATTATATTTTTCATCCAGCCACTTTTCTAATTTCTGCGCTATCTCTTCTTTTAAGGCCTGAGTTTCACTACCGGAACTAACTATACCATCTCTTTCCCTATTCAGTTGATTGATATAAATTGCGCCAAAACCTATCGCATAGGCCTTTGTTTTCGACCAATCGATATCCAATAATAATTCCTGCCCTGATCCAGTATAGGGATTCTTTAATTCTAAATAGCCGTTTGCCTTAAGCCAACTGTTAAGGTGCACTGCCCTTCTAAAAGAAGCAAACCCGTGGTCAGATAAAACAATTACCGTATCGTCTTTGCCTGTTTTTCCCAACACAGCTCCCAATACATCATCCATATCCTTATAGGATTTTTCTATCGTCTCTTTAAAGCCTAAAGGGGCATCTTTTTCATATAAGGGGTGTCCTTGGTCTATGTATCGCCAGAACATATGCTGGATAATATCCGGGGATTCAAAATAAGAGAACAAAATGCCTCTTTGGAGACGTTTAAGCTCAAAATCCAATCTCGCCCTCTCTTCTCTTAAAACCTCCTTAACCTGCTCCAGAAAAGCTAAGACTTGCATCCTCTTTTCGTTGACTGACCAGGTATCTAATGGCATGCCCTGGGTATAATAAAGCCCAAGCGCATCTGCCAATTCTTTACTGTAACTTTTAGGGTAGGAAATGGGAAATAAAGGGTCGCGGGGGTCAAAATTAATCGGACTTATATAAAGTTTAAATTCGGGTTCTATCTCTACCAGATAAAATTTAAATATGCCTTTTGCTTTCTTAAATAAATTTAGTTTAAAATCCACTTCCTGCCAATCGCTCCACTGACCTGTCTTTAATTCAAGTTTATTTTTTTGGTATTCTATAAGAACGCTGTCTTTGCCTTGCAGAGAAACTTTAAAAGGCACCTTTACATTTTCGGCCTTACCTGCCATATTAGCAACGCGGGGCCCGATAAGATGCATAACCATGAGAGGAGATCTTCTGATACTGAATACTTTTCCTCCAATATTCTTATCTTGATTTATGACTTCGGAAGTATAAAAGGTAAATGTGCCTTCAGTCCCTAAAATATCAGGGACGCCCATCCCGGAGAGCATCCTGCCGTATAATTTTTCCGGAGGAAAGGTTACCGGACAAGAAATTATAACAGAGGGGACCCTGGCTCTAGTAGCATATTCCCAGAAAGCCTCAGCCCTGATTGCTTTTTTGGGTCTGCCTCCCTCCATCTGAGAAAAACAAAGGTTAAGGCCGTATGTCTTGGGGTCTCTGACAATAAAATCAAAAACTCCGTTTTTGCCCGGGTTCTTGCCGGTCGAAAAGCCTGACCAGGCAACCGGAGACTGCGCAGGGTTGGTCGAAAGAATATGCTTATAAGAACCCTCTCTTTTTAAGCGCAAGAAGTTAGGCAACTTACCTTCTTCCATCATCGGCTCAAGAATCTCGGGGCTTAAGGCATCAAATCCCAATATAATAATACGTTGATTAAAGTTAGACCTTTTTTGATTCATTATTACAACTCCTATTAGAGATAACCCAAGGATTATCAATAAAACAATGAATATTTTATAATTTTTTTTTAGGAATCTGAATATTCTTTTAAAGAAGAGCGAAAACACCCCTAAGAAGCCCAAAAAGAATGCAACTAACCAAACCCCGATACCAGTAATAACAAATCCTGTTCCAGGATCCACATATTTTAAAACTACAGCTCCATCCATAAAGTAATACCTAAATATTTATAGTCAGCAATAATTGAATCTGAGGATATCTTCTTCTTTGGCTTTGAGAAATGTCAATATTATATAGCTACCAAATGAAATGTCAATGACGATCAGGTGCAAATTGAGAATGACTGCAGTATAGCCTGAAAGTGTGCTAATTTAAGCTGTGTGGTTAGTAAAAATACAATTTGACTTCGCTATTCCAGTATGCTATCTTAATTTTTCAGAGAAAAGAGGAATAACGCATGAAATTTAAAAAGTTTAAGTTGTTTTGGAGATTATACTGGCTAAGAATCCTGCTCTTTACCGGCTTGGCTGCTTTAGGGATAACTCTTGTCATCCTTGTTACAAACGGCATACGTGCCTGGAACGAAGCAGAATCTTATTTGAGACAATCTCAACTTGCCATGATACCCCTGCAGCTGTATCTACAGTTAGTCATGGCATTGATATTCGGCGTGGTCTATACCTTTATGTGGTACTGGCTGATGTTTAAAAAAGGCGCGCAGTCATTTTCCCAAACCACCAAAAAATCTATTGCCGGAGAAGAATTGGGGATCACCTGGGGTGACGTTATCGGCATGGATGAAGCAAAACAGGAAGCACTTGAAGTGGTAAAACTTATCAAAGACCGTGCTGATCTCCAGCGCATCGGTGGAAAAATATTAAAAGGCATCTTAATGCTCGGGCCCCCGGGATGCGGTAAAACTTACCTGGCTAAAGCCATTGCTACTGAAGCAAACCTCCCCTTTATCTCCATGTCAGGCTCTGAATTCGTGGAGATGTTCGTAGGTGTAGGCGCAGGGAGAATAAGGAGTCTATTTAAAAGAGCGCGCCAACTGGCAGAATTAGAAGGCGGATGCATAATTTTTATCGACGAAATAGATGCCGTAGGCGCACAACGAGCTGCTGATACAGGATTTGGAGGCCAGACCGAAACTAATACTACCACCAATCAACTATTAGTCGAGATGGATGGCCTTAAGGAGAAGGACGTAAACGTCGTCATAATCGGCGCTACCAACATGCCTGAGAATTTCCTTGATGCGGCGTTACTTAGGCCGGGAAGATTTGACCGAAAAATCTATGTAGACCTTCCGGGCCTGGAAGACCGCGAAAAACTCTTTGCCTATTATCTGAAAAAGATAAGGTACGATGAAAAAGACTTAAAGATTGACAGGTTGGCAAGAATATCAGTAGGTTACACCCCGGCAGACGTCTCTAACCTCATAAGAGAAGCTGCTTTAATTGCAGTAAGATATAAAAAAGATTTAGTATCAATGAAAGAAATTGAGGAAGCGCGCGAAAGGATAACCTTAGGAATAAAAAGAAGAATCAAGATGAGTGCTCAGGAAAAATTATTAACCGCTTACCATGAAGCTGGCCATGTAATTGTAACGTATCTTTTAGCGCCTACAAAAGATGTATTCAAAGCAACCATAATACCGCGTAAAGGCATAGGTGGTGTAACCTGGATACCGGAAAAAGAAGAAAGCCTGATTAAAGATCAGAATCAACTGCTGGCAGAAATCAAAATCTCCCAGGGAGGTTTTGTAGCAGAAAAGATAAAATTCGGTTTTACTTCAGCAGGCGTAGATAGTGATTTTCATTTCGCACTTTCTATTGCCCACAATATGGTCTGGCGCTGGGGCATGGGAAAATCCGGCCTGCTCGGTAATTTTTACGGCCTTGTACCCTCGCGCGGATGGCAACAACCGCTTATGTCCGAAGAAACAAAATCAACGTTGGACAGAGATGCCCAAGAAATATTAAATACCTGCCATAAAGAAGTCCAAGTCCTGCTCAATCAAGAAATATCCCTCCTGGATAGGTTTGCCCAAGAATTAGTCAAAAAAGAAGAACTTAATTATGATGAAATTGAAGCTATTTTTAAAGAATTCGGCAAGGCACGCAGCACTTAATATTCTCATTATATCCTTCCTTATCGGAGGCTGTTCCTCTTCCATCACGCCAACATATCTAAAAGAAAATATCGCACAGGACATCCAGGATATCTGCAGAAAAGAATACCAATTAGATGTAAAGGCAAAGCTGATGGGCCAGACGCTATGGCTTTATCTGCCGATTGAAGATATATTTATAAAATCGGACAAACCGGAAAAATACCTGGAGAGGTTTAAAATCGAACACAATAAGGAGGAATTTCAAGGCAAACTGCTTAAACTGGAATACTTAATAAAGGCTGTACCGGAAAAAGAGAAATACCAGGAGTATAAATTTAATAAAACTGCCTCAGAAAAAATCAATAATGTCTGGAAGGTCCTGCGCCGCGTAATATTCAGCATGGAGCGCCTCAAAGAAGGAGAACCTAAATTTTTCTGTTTGGTTATAGCGGACATAAAGAACGGCCTTGAAATAAAAGAGATATTTTATTACCTGGATATAAAAAAAGTTTCCTATGAATTTATTTCAATCGGAGAATACCAGCATCGTGCTATACAGGATAGTAATATCTCAGCAGATATAATCGGTGATAAAGAGGGTAACCATCTACGATACGGGGAGTTAACACTTGAGGATTTTATTGCCAAACAGATCGATCATCGCATAAAATTGAAATTCCAGAAGCCCGAAGTAGATACCAACGTAGACATTGACAAAGAGATAATAAAAATAGTTGTGCACACCATAAAGACGTATGAGCTTAGGGATTTTACTGCTGTGGAATTGAATAACCTGATGAACAACAGCAAGATAATATTAAATCAGGGGGCGGTCTTGACAAACCCTGACTAAAATTTTTCCTGCCGAAAAAGAATATTTCTTAAATAATAATTTTAACCTTCCTTCCCTCTATCCTTAATTTACCTTCAGCATATAGTTTTATTGCCTCAGGATAAAGGCGGTGTTCTATTTTATGGATTCTTTTCTCCAAAGACTCCGGGGTATCATTTTCTTTTATTTTCACCGGCTCCTGAAGTATTATCGGGCCGTGGTCCAGCTCCTCATCTATAAAATGCACGGTGACTCCGGTAACCATTACGCCATAGTTAAATGCATCTTTTATTCCTTGCGTGCCTTTAAAGGAAGGTAGTAACGAAGGATGGATGTTTAAGATACGGCCTTTATGCTGCATCACAAATTCTGGACTCAACAAGCGCATAAAACCCGCTAAAACAATCAAATCTATCTTTTCTTCTTTTAGATATTGAATGATTTTGACTTCAAAATCATCTTTGCTCGTAAAATCTTCTTTTTTTACCAGAGCAACTTTTATCCCTGCGCGCTTGGCGCGGCCAATAGCACCTGCCTTAGGATTATCCGAGACCAAAAGGGCTAAGTTGGCTTTGATTAACCCTCGCTTTACTCCCCTGATAATTGCACCGAAATTTGTTCCTCTTCCTGAGGCAAAAACTGCAATATTCATTGTCTAACCTCCAATTTGCAACAAGCTGAATTTTACAATATGCCTCAAGTTTTTAGACTACAGGCACCAAGCTTGCGACATGCAGCTTGCGACTTGAAGCGAATTATTCTCTAACGAGTATACACTTACTAGGACAAACCTTAGCGCACTCACCGCAGGATGTACACTTATCATAATCTATTACTGCTAAGTTGTCAACCCTTCGACTCTGCTCAGGGTTGATGCTGAGCGTAGTCGAAGCATCAATAACATGTATCGCATCAAATTTACAGGCCTTCTCGCATAATTTACAGCCGATGCAGCCGACGGGACAGACGGCCTTTGTCTCTTTACCTGAATCATGCGAACTACAGGCGACATAGACATTCTTTGCTGCCGGAACGAGGCTGAATAATTTTTTAGGACAAATCTCAACGCATTTATTGCAGGCCTTACATTTTTTCAAGTCCACTATTGGTATGCCTTCAACAGACATCTTAATTGCGTCGAATGGGCAGACCTTGACACAATCCCCAAAACCCAGGCACCCCCAGACACACTCTTTTTCTCCTCCTAAAACCAGATTTGCAGCTACACAGCTTTCTATCCCCTTATAGATAAATCTGTCCTTTACTTTGCTCCCGCCATTACAGTGTAAGACAGCAATTTTTTTTACATCTTTTAACAATCCCCGGCCTAAAATCTGAGCAATATTTTCCTTAACTTCATCTGAACTGACCCGGCATTTATCAATCTTCATCTTTCCGCTAAGAACTGCCTCGGCAAAACCAAAACATCCCGCGCCTCCGCAGGCGCCGCAGTTTGAACCAGGTAGCAAACCATGGATTTTTTCTAATCTCGGGTCAGTCTCTACGTGGAATCTTTTCGCGGCAGCAGCCAAGCCTATGCCGAATATTAAACCTAAAATCCCTAGAGTTAAGATTGGTATAATTATTTCCATCAGAACTTGAATCCGTTGAATCCTAAGAAACTCAAGGACATTATCGAGGCGATAATAAAGGCAAGGGGGAACTCCTTTACTGCTTCCGGAACATCACAATAGTCAAGCCTCTCCCTGATACCAGACATTAAAAGCATTGCCAAGGTATAACCTAACCCCACGCAAATCCCCTGAAATACCGAATAGTAAAAACTCCCCGTGACAGCCTTGTTGTTCGTAAAAAACATATCGCTATTTAATACCGCCACTCCCAACACTGCGCAGTTTACTGTAATTAAAGGCAGGTATATCCCAAAAAATCTGTACAACGGCGGAGCTATTTTTCTGATGATCATCTCAACCAGTTGCACAAAGGTGGCAATAACCAAAATAAAAGATATGGTCCTTAGGTACGTCAGATTAAATGGTATCAATAAAAACCTATATATGAACCAGGTGATTATTGAGGACATCGTGGTTACAAACATCACAGATAAGCTCATGGCTAAGGCAGGCTTGGTCTCTTTGGAGATAGCAATAAATGAACACAAACCCAAAAATCGGGAAAGAATGACGTTATAAATAAATACTGCTGATATAAATATAGTCAGAAATTGCGTTAGGTTCATGCTCTCCTCTTTTTTAAAATATTAAAGAAACCTAGTAGCAAACCGATAATTAAAAGGGCTCCTGAAGGCATGCTCATTACTAAAACAGGATTAAATCCCTTAACTACAGCATGATTCAAGAGTGTCCCTGCACCAAGGAATTCTCTTATAGCAGAAATTAATATTAAAGCCAGAGTAAAACCTACGCCCATGCCTATACCGTCAAACAAGGAATTTAACACTGTCGATTTTTGGGCATAAGCTTCAGCTCTTCCTAAAACTATACAGTTTACGACTATAAGCGGTACATATATACCTAAGGCACGGTCTAATGCAGGGGCATATGCCTTCATGGTGAGCTCCGTAATGGTAACGAAGGTGGCAATTACAACAATAAAACAGGGTATGCGTATTCTGTCTGGAATGAAATTCTTTAGCCCAGAAATAATTATGTTGGAACCCACAAGCACAAAAGTTGCAGCAATGCCCATACCAATGCCGTTGATCACACTAACAGATACAGCCAATGTCGGACACAAGCCCAAAGCCAAAACAAATGTCGGGTTCTCTTTGATGATACCTTTTAAGAATTCCCTGAATAATTTTTGCATGGATAAAATTCTTTTAAAGCGTAAAGCTAAAAGTGTAGAGCGAAAAGTTTAAGTTAAAAACTAAAAGTTTTTAGTTTCAGTTTTACGCTTTGCGCTTTAAGCTCTAAGCTAATTTTATTTTGTCCCGTAAATTCTATTTCTAGTATACCTGTCAATTATAGGAGCTGCTCCGTTCATCATCAATATAGCATAAGATACGCCTTCAGGATAACCGCCCCAGAGCCGGATAATTGCAGTCAGTAAACCACAACCTATGCCGAAAACAATCTGCCCTTTCCAGGTCAAAGGCGAAGTGACATAATCTGTAGCCATAAAAAACGCGCCAAGGATTAAACCTCCGTTTAGGACATGAAAAAGCCAGTCTCCGCTGAATAATCCTTTGGGCCCGAATATATAGGTAAAAAGCCCTACGGTAAAAATGTAAGTTACGGGAATATGCCAAGAGATATAACCTTTTAATAAAAGAAATAGTGCGCCCAAAAGTAGCGCTAATATACAGACTTCTCCGATACATCCGCCTCTTTTTCCTAAAAATAAACCTAAATAGGAAATGTTCTCGAAAACCTTGCCTTCTTTTATTAATGCTAAAGGCGTAGCAGAGGTTATAGCATCGTAATTTAATGGCTTTGTAAACTCAGTCATATACTTTGGCCAGGAAGCCATAAGAAAAACCCTGCCTACCAGTGCCGGATTAAAGATATTCTGGCCCAAGCCACCAAAAACTTGTTTGCCTATAGCAATCGCAAAAAAAGAACCCACAACGGGAAGCCAAAAAGGAACTTTGGGAGGAAGATTATAGGCAAGTAATAGGCCGGTTAAGAATGCAGAGCCGTCTAAGATGGTAATCTTTCTCCTGGTTAAGGCCTGCAAAGCTCCTTCAGCAATAACTGCAGAGATAACCCCTAACATAATCGCCCAGAGACTGTTTAAACCAAAGATGACCACTCCTGCAATGCCCGCTGGCACTAAGCTGATTACCACCATCCACATAATCCTGCTCGTGGATTCACCCTTATGTAGATGCGGAGAAACGCTGACTATAAGCCTATTTTTCATCTTTTATTAATGCCTTTATCTTTTCTGCCTTCTCTTGTACCGAATTTATCACTGCCTTTGAAGATATTGTGGCGCCGGTTATTGCCTGGACTTGCTCTTTTAAGTCTTGAAAATTTTTATCGCTAAACCTACTGGCAAAAGATTGCTCTACAACATTGCCACCTAAACCGGGGGTCTCATTTTGACTCAATACCTTTATGGCAGTAATTGTGCCATCCTTTTGCATACCTACCATTGTCTCAATAAACTAGACTCTTCTTCCTCTTTTGCCTGAGCAAGGATCCTGTCTTTGGTCAAAGAATTCATGCCGGCTAAAAGGCCGCTTGCTACAATGCATATCACTCCTAAAATTAACCCATAACGTATCATCTCTTTCACCCCGCTATCCCTCCTTCATTTCTCCCCAGCCCATTAGGAAGGGCGGGGCTCATTTTGCCAGCTCCAATTTTGCTCTTTTTATCGACTGCACTAACCTGCGGTTCGCCGGGCACACAAAATCACACAAGCCGCATTCCATGCAATCAGGAGCTCCGTAGGTCTTAGTCTGTTGCCACATTTCTCTCTCAGAAGCTAAATTTATCAAGCAGGGCATAAGGCCTGCCGGGCACTCTCTTACACAGGCACCGCAGCGGATACAAAATTCTTCCTGCCGGATTACGAATTCTTTTTGACTAAACAAAATGATACCACTGGTAGATTTTATTACCGGAACTTGATCTGTATATTGTGCAATCCCCATCATGGGGCCGCCGATAATTATTTTAAGCGGTTCTTCCAGTAACGGCCCGCAGAAATCAATCAGTGCCTTTATGGGTGTACCTATGCGCGCCAGAATATTTTTAGGGGCGGCTAAACAGCTGCCAGTCACAGTCACGACCCTTTCATACAACGGTTTATTCATATACACTGCTTCGTAAATCGCAAAAATGGTGGCAACATTATGTACAACTACACCGATATCAAAAGGAAGCTTCCCCTGCGGCACTTCTTTACCCAGGATATTTTTTATCAGCTGCCTTTCTCCACCTTGAGGATAAGCCGATTTTAACACCTTGATCTTGAATCTTGTGTCCTGTGTCCTGAATCTTTCTATGGCCTGTGGTTTATTGTCTTCAATGGCAATGTAGACGTCTTTAACTGCCAAACACCTCGCTACTAATTCCAAACCTGACAAAATCTCCCCTGTCTTTTCAATCATCAGGCGATAATCGCAGGTCAAATAAGGCTCGCATTCGGCACCGTTAATAATCAACGTATCCACTGGTCTAGGCGGCGTAAGTTTTATATGCGTCGGAAAGGTCGCGCCCCCCAAACCTACAATCCCTGCTTCAAAGACAATCTTTTTTATCTGCTCAGGAGTTAATTTATTTACTTCTGTTTGTGTCCTGTGTCCTGCCTGCCTGCCAGTCAGGCAGGTGTCTTGCGTCTTATCGATACCATCGCTCTCTATAACTATAGCTTTACATCTACCCAATACAGGATGCGGCCAATTCTGAATGACAACCACTTTTCCGGATAATGAAGAATGTATCGGTGCATATACATGTGCCTGGACAGTTGCGATAACCTGACCGGTAAACACAGAATCACCTACTTTAACTACTGGTTCGCAGGCCTTACCCAGGTGCTGGCTTAAAGGAATATATACGTAAGGCGGCAAGGACATCATCTCTACAGGCTTGTTTTCTGTAAGGCTTTTGTGTTCTTTTAATTTAATCATTTTATCTATTCTAATCAGGGGGTCCTGCGACTATATATAAGATTTACAACGCCTAGGATACTAAGCAAACAACCTACCGTAATAAGGATTGAAAGATGGGAAAATCTTTCCGCAAGAAGACTGCTTATAAACATAAACAACAGAAAACCCAGGTGCATTACTATCTCCATGGAACTAAATATCTTTCCCAGCATTTGATTTTCGCTTACATTATGTATGATGGTATTGGATACTATCATAATCGGAGAAATCAACAAACCAAGCACGAAAGAAAGCATTGCGGCGATAAAAAGATAAGGATACCTTTCTATAGTCAGGGCAAAAATGACCAACATTATACCACTGAAAATCAAAGATACAAATATTGTCTTGTAATGACAGATGCGCTGGCCGAACCTGCCATAGATAAGAGAGCCGACAAATAATCCTATGCCCAGAAACATAATCAAGAACCCTAAGTCTTTGGTGGCAGAATGCAATGTCTTCTGCACGAATACTATTAATACAACATAAACCGCTCCCAACGCAGACCAGAGAATAAAAATCACCCCTGCTGTGAACCTTATATCCTTCTTCTTGACAAAATAGAGGATGCCTTCTTTTATCTCCTGAAATACCGATTTTCTGATTGCCTCCACTATTTCTTTACTGACCTTTTTAAACCCCACTGACGCAGCAGATTTGTATTTCTTGACAATAAGAAATATGAATGCCCCTGAGACTAAAAAACTAAAGGAGTCTAAATAAAATCCGCCCTTGGCTTTCAACCACTCAACTACTACGCCGCTTATTCCGAACCCCAGTATCGCTGCAATCATGCCTGTGGTATTAATTAGGGAATTTGCCATTAATAGATCTTTTTCCTCTACAAGTTCTGGTATAATCGATAATTTGGCCGGGACAAAAAAACGGCCGATAGAGAAGATAGTAAAGATGAGGATATATATCGGAATGAGGGTGTTAAGAGAAAACAAAAAAAACGGTATGGTAAATACCAATATAGACCTTAAAAAATCGCATATGTACATGGTGCGGCGCCTGTCCCATTTATCCACATACACCCCGGCAATAGGTCCGATTAGAAATACCGGGATGATGGTAAAAGAGAGTATTTTGGCAATTCCTATTGTCGAGCCCGGAGTTCGGGAATAGACAAAGGCAATCAAGGCCATCTGGTCAAGCCTATCACCCAGCTGCGAGATTATCTGGCCTACCCAGAGCAAAAAGAAATTACGGTTTTTTAATATCTCGGTATATTTAGACATAAAACTAAAATAGCCGACGGGGGAGCTTTCCCGCCAGATTATTCTTTAGAAGGCGGGATCCCGCCTTCTCCTTAAATAGCTTGGCGGGAGAACCCTCCATCTTCCGTATTCATTTCTATTAAAGCCGAGAGTGGGAATTGAACCCACAACCTACGATTTACGAAACCGTTGCTCTACCAATTGAGCTATCTCGGCAAAGACATATCTCTGCCACTCTAGCTACGTCGGCGCACCAATTATTCAATTATATCAACTTTTTCATAATAGTCAATCGCGCATCTTGAGTCAGAATTCATTTGACTCAAGGTGCAATAAAAGTTAGAATTATATTGAGATGTACGCCTATAAAAGGGAGGGGAAATGATAAAACCTAAGAATATGAGGAAAAGAATATTTGCCAATAAGTTCCATAAAGACATTTTCTTGCTCCTCTTTATGGCATCGTTAATACCCACGCTTGCCGTAACCGCTTACTTATACCATCTGATTTTGACCGTGATTGCGCTTAAGATAGACGAGCGCGTCTTACAATATAATCTTGTTTTTGCCGTTAATAAAGCGACTCTTATCCTAATCATTACCGCACCGGTTATTATTTTAGGAATGCTGCTGTTTACTAACGGGCTGACTCATAGCATAGTAGGCCCTTTTGACAGGTTAATAGATGAACTGGATAAACACATAGAAGGTAAAAAAGAAGGGGGTATAAGCATAAGAAGAAACGATAAATTCAGGCCTCTGGTGGATAAAATCAATAAACTGCTGGATAGATTAAAAAAGGGTTAGCTCACTAAAATAAAATTATAAGGGCTTATTTTTACAGAATACCCGTAACAATAAGCCCTTTTATTTTAAGCAAAAACCATTTTCCTGTGAAATAGAAAAATAGCTCTAAAGTTATCTGAATCCTTGTTTACTAAAAAGATTGGGAGATCCCGCAAATAATAAAATTAGTATTTATCCCGCTATTTGGCTGCTTTATGCCAGCATTAGAGGCATGACGGTAGCGATATTCTAATGTGAAAGCCGTATTTTTCTTAAAAAAATAATGTATGCCAATTCCTGCATGTTCATTAAAATTAAATTGCGTGCTTTGTTCTCTTGTATGTTGGCTCATATACAGTAATCCTAAACCACCTTTAAAATAAGGTTGGAGCTTTGCGTCCATAGGCAAGAAACCGATCTTAAGCAGAAAATTATTCCCTATTTCTGCGTTACTATGTGGATCAAAAGCATAAAAGAGAAAAGGCTCTAATACAAACTGAAGTAATCCCGGTGGATTGATACCAATTTTTTGTGTTAAAGTTTTGAGATCGAAATCAAAATCGATAAATAACGGGATAACTCGATAACTACCTTGTAAATCTAATTTTGCTAAACCATATCCTGTAAGGAATTCTATACCTTGAATATTCTTTGATTTTTCATTGCTTTTAACTTCTTCGGACCAAGCTATATCAGTAAATAAACACAAAACTAAAAAAATAGCCAAAATACTACATATTAATTTATTTTTGGCCATACATTCTCCTTTCCTTATTTAATTTAATATACCAAAAGGGAATTTCCTTTCAAATATATTTTTATTTTTGCAGGAGTTTAAAATTGCCTCCTTTAGCTCTTGCCTGACGGCGCGTAAGACAGTCAGAATGAGATTTTAAACTTGTTGCGCATCTTAAGAAGCAAGCAAATTGTATAAAGAAACACGCTGCTATACCTACGCCTGTTTCTTTTTCAAAGTATTAATTCCCTTTATTACTAAAAAGATTGAAAATGCCACAATCAAAAAGTCAATCACTGTATTTATGAATTGACCGTAATTAAGCGTGACTGCCGGCTTATCAATGGTTGCCGTTTTAAGAATTAACTTAAGATTTTTAAAATCGACACCCCCGAGCAATAACCCTATAGGTGGCATAATGATATCATTCACCACAGAAGTGACGATTTTACCGAATGAAGCTCCTATCACGATACCTACTGCCATATCTACCGCGTCGCCTTTTACGGCGAACTCCCTGAATTCTTTAATGATAGACATACCCACCTCCTTTTTATATTTATCGATATTATACCATACAATCGCATTTTTTCCCTTGCAATATTTTTATCTGCTTCCTATAAGAATCGACTAATTCTTTTTGTTTTTTTAAACCTACGGCATATTTTCTGTTTAAATTACTTTTATGGTTGTAGACCCTTTTCTCCATTTCTTCAACCAGCTGCTTGTGCCTTAGATATAATGCCGCTAACCTCTCTTTCCAGCGAGAGAATCTTTAGGGTGCTTTGAATAACCTTTTTTACTATGAATCAGGAAAGACCAAATAGCGTGCAGTTCCCGATGCTCGCCCAAAAAGTGATTGCGGCAGAGTTTTCTTGGCGGAATATCCCATATCCTCATAACTTAAAATTTCGTGGACACTCCCAGCCTGCCGGAACCCTGGATAATGAGCGCAAGCAACACAGATAAAATAATGAAGTTATATTCAAATCCGCCACCGGAAAGGAAAAAACCCTTAGCTAAATGCACCTTTAATGTGGCAACAATCATTAGTAACACTAATAACAGAGAAGATGTCCTGACCGCTAAACCGATGATTAAAAATAAGCCTCCCATCAGTTCTACGTATGCCGCAACATATGCCCAAAACAAAGCCGGAGCAAAACCTAAACCCGATAGCATCTTGCTAAACCCATCAACCCCCGGCCCACTAAATAAACCGAATGCCTTCTGTGCCCCATGTGCCATAAACATAACCCCTAATCCTAAGCGTAAAACCAGACTCGATAAATTTATCATCTCTACCCCCTCCCTTTCGTTATAATTATATTATACCAAAGCTGTGATTAAAGAAAATAAAAAGTCATATAAAAACTCGCTCTTTTTTATCCCGGCATGGCGATGATTAAGGAAATTCGCGGCCATTAGAAAACCATTTTCTTGCCATTTTTGCTTCTTTTGTCTAGCAAGTTATTTTAAAATATCTGTTGCTCAATCCATTATTTGTGATAAATTAAATCGGCAAGAATGGAGCCCGCCCGGGCTAAAGCCCAGGGTGCCCAAGGGCCCTAAAGGCTGAATACTTGACAGGTTTAAAGACCGCAAAAGTATAAATCGTACCCATAAACCAGCGAGGCTAACATTAAATATCATCACGCCTTATTCTTAAACCCTTATACGGAAAGCAGCGCCACGGGCGCAATGATGTTCTTTCCTCCCACCGGCCTTGAATATGTGGCTACCAGCGCAAAAGGCCATGTCGATGAAATTACTCTTTTGGATTTACGGTATGAAAAAGATTTATCCGATACAGACAAACTTCTCAGTTTTATCTCCAGCCACATTGATATTATCTGTGTCGGCATCGCCTGGGAGCGTCAGTTTGAGGAAATCTTCCGTATGCTTAACCGTATGCCGCATAATATACCTTTAGTCGTAGGCGGCTATAAAGCTACCGAAAAAGTAGAAGAGTTTTTCAAGGCATGCCCTACAATAAATATCATAGTCAGGGGCGAAGGCGAAGAAACGATACAAGAAATATTAGATGGGCTGCCACTTAAGGATATCCTGGGTATTTCTTTCCGGGAAGCTGGCCGCATAATCCATAACCCAAATCGCCCTCTTCCTGATGTCGATAGTCTTGCGGTGCCTGACCGTTCCCTCAGGCGTTGTGAATACCCCCTGTCGGTAAACGGCGTGAAAGTGACGAATATAACTTTTGATACGGTTTTAAGCGCGCGGGGGTGTCCCTTTAACTGTAAATTCTGCACCTTCAGTTTAAATCCTTTAGGTCAAAAAAGAAATTATAGTGCGCGTAGCGTCAGTTCTGTGGTTAATGAAATCCAGGACTCAAAGGCAAAAATAATCCTTTTTAGTGATGATGATTTTTGTGCTGTTCCTAAAAGGGCGGAAGAAATCTGTGATGCAATCATTGAACGTAAAATTAGAAAGCGTTTCTTTGCGCAGGCCCGGATTGATATCGCCAGGTATCCGAGACTATTAGAAAAGATGGTTAAGGTAGGGTTTAAGGCACTCTTAGTCGGGATAGAATCCCCTCACGACTGGATACTAAAACAGCTCAACAAGGGTTTCAATCAAGAAACAATACGCAAGGCCTTTAGGGTCCTGCGTAAATATCCTATTTTCTACAACGGTTACTTTATCTATGGGAATATCGGAGAAAACGAAAAAGAGATGCTCTATATCGCGCAATTCGCCAAGGAGATAGGCGTTGATTCCATTGCCTGCAATAAATTAAGGATTGAAAAGTATTCGCCTTTAAAGGAGCTCGCAGAAAAAACACCGGGTTATCACGTCACCGAAAGAGGAGAGCTTTATTCTGATACCTATAGTCATGCGACCTTAAAAAAAATAGCGAGAAGAATCAAGTTTTCTTTTTATACTCCTTCCAGGTACACGAAAATACTCTGGAAGAATATTTTTATAACAAAGTTTGTCACTTTCAGAGAATTATTATCTCTTCTCTTTATCTCTCCCCGCATCATCATAAGCCTCATTATCAGAGAAAAACAAAAAGGCAGGCTCAAAGATTCTCTAAGGCGCACCTTTATCAAGAACGCCTAACTAACAAATATCCCTAAAGCCTTCATCATAATCAGGGGTACTTTCCTTTTCGCCTCGCAGGCCAAAAAATAAAAAAAGCCTATCGGTTTAGTGATAGACTTTTTAGTGGCTCCCCTTCGTCAACGATTTTAGAACTTTTTGCGCTACGGAAAAAACGGAGAAGCCCTCTGAGACACTGGCTATGGTCAGTTAAACTACTTCTTTACTTTCTTGCGGATGAAATAATACAAGAATACTATTTATAACGCGACGTCAAACAGCTTCTCTCAATATCACTGTAGATAACCAAGAGCTCTTAACTCGTTCCTTTCTTCCTCCATAAACTTTTCCTCAATATTGCTACTTCTGCAAAAAAACAAATTGTTATATTCATGTCTCAACATTGTACTCATCTTCTCGCTTATCTTAGGCAAAGTATCTACCAGATTTTTAAGTTCATACGGGTCGTTTTTAAGATTATATAATTCATCCTTGCCTTCAGAATGATAAATATATTTAAAGTTCGAATCTTGCATACAGTATAATTCTCCCGGCTCCCATGCCTTCCGCTCACCATTGTCCTTTGGTCTTCTTTGAGAAAAGGCATAAGTTACAGGTAGTCTATACCGGATATTTTTTAGGAACGGGACAAGCGAATACCCCTGAATAAATTGTGTCTTCTTGTCTAACGGGTAATGAATAAGGTCGGAAAGGGTAGGAAAAATATCAATAAGCCGTACCAAATCATTTATCCTTTTTTGAGTATATCTCTTATTACTGAAATAAAATATCAACGGCACCCTTAGTTGCTCATTATAAAGATATCTGCCGTGGCCTTCGTAATAATGATTACCCAACCCCTCTCCGTGATCAGCCGTAATAATCCAGAGGGTATGAGTATTAAGCCCCTTTTTTTCTATAGAGTGAAAGAGACGCTTAAGCTCCTTATCTACAAAAAATATCGCGGCATCATACTCATTAAAAATCTCAGTCATAGTTTGATCATCTTTGTAGAAATTAGATGGTATTTTGTGTTTTCCTTTTAGATATTCAAGAAACGTACGGTTGTCAACAGTCATCTTGTTAACCATTTCTGTTTTACAGGACATGGGGGTTATGTTTGGTGAATTAACATCATAAAAGTGAACCCATAGGAAGAATTTTTTGTTAGCGTCTCCCTTATCAAGCCAATCAATAACGCTACGAACGGAATCACTGGCAAGTCTGTAATCGCTTACCGTTTCTTTATATTTTTTACAATCGAAGGTAGTAAAACCCTGCTTTATTTCCTTTAGAAAAGCAACGCCACAGAAAGCCGCTGTCTCATAACCGACATCTTTAAACATGTGAGCCATCGTAAGTATCGAATTATCAAGCGTGTCTCCATTTATAAGCACAAGGTGTTGGACAGGCTGCAAAGAGGTAAAAAGAGATGCATGGGATGGCGCTGTATGGGAAGACGAAGAAAAGGCGCGGGTGAATACAACTCCTTTTTTAGCTAAAGAGTCAATAAAAGGAGATGTGTCTCTTATATACCCATAACAGCCTAAATGATCTGCCCTTAATGTATCTATGGTAATAAGAACAACATTGTAATTTATTTTTCTGTGCTGAAAGCTTAGCAGGAAAATCGATATTACAACAAATAATCCTAAAATAAACAGTATGACTTTTCTTTTGATTTTAGGCAACATGGGTTTCCTGAAAAACAATAATAAGATTTCGATAAAAAAGGGTAATCATACTGATGCGCTGTTTCGTCATGGAACTAAAAATTTAAAGAAGGAAGTTAATCAAGAAACGAAGTGACGAAAAACCGTTTTTCTAATCAAATAGATGCATGCCCCAAAAACTACTGCAATACCTCTAAGTGATAATATGCTGCTTCCCGTTAACAAAAGAATGTTGTAAGTTGCTATTGTTTTAATCGTTGTCTTCTCCTTTTCTTTTGATTATACCACTTGCCTTGCAAAATGCTAAGTAATTTAAACCCTCTGTATCATAAATTGTCAAAGAGGGTTAGGAAATCAAGCTCCCCCGCACCCCCTTCGGGGGTGTAAACTCGGACTCTTCTCGTCTTCGCTCCTCCGCCAAATTTGGGTAAACAAAAAGGGCACCAACGACTTGGTGCCCAAATTTGGCTCCCCGATACGCTCTCTAATCAAACCACCTTTGGATGAGTTTGAGTTTTTAATCAAGAGAACGGCTCACGGGAAGAAATTATTACTGGCTGTAAATAATTAATTTATATGTTATAATCCACTGTAACAATAGGAGAGGATAATGCCTATTACACCGTTTCATTTTGGCCCGGCTGGAACAGTCGCGTTACTTGCCAGGAAATATATAGATTTGCCTGCTTTTATTCTTGTGAATGTCATTATAGATATTGAGCCATCTATTGTTATACTCTTTGGGCTAGGGTATCCTATCCATAGGCATCTCCATACGTTTCTCATTGGTTCTTTCATAGCAACATTCTTTGCTATTCTTTTGTATTTTTGCAAAGGATACACCGTAAAGATCATGAAGTTATTGAATCTTCCTTATGAACCAGTCTTTCTTAAAATACTTGTTTCTTCTATATTAGGTGCATGGCTCCACGTTTTCTTTGACGCCCCTCTGTATTCTGATATCAGGCCGTTTTTCCCATCTTTTTTTAATCCCTTATATGGAATATTAAGTTATTTTCAACTCTACCTGCTGTGCACATTATTTTTTATCCCTGCCTTAGTTCTTTATTTTCGCGTTAAGACACCAAAATAAAAAGGACTACTGTTAGCAGTAGTCCTTTCATCAAAGATGGCTCCCCCGCACCCCCTTCGGGGGTGTAAACTCGGACTCTTCTCGTCTTCGCTCCTCCGCCAAATTTGGGTAAACAAAAAGGGCACCAACGACTTGGTGCCCAAATTTGGCTCCCCCGCGAGGACTCGAACCTCGGACCTGGTGGTTACACTTAACCCGAAATTACTTTCGGAAGCGGACTATATCTTTGCCATAAGCTTAGCGCTTTTAGGCAGCAGGTGCATAGTCTCTGAACCTTCCCTAAAAAACTAGGGCTCGGCTGCTGATTACCCGCGAGTTTACGTTAGGGCTTCCAGCAATTCTCCTGCAGTTCCAACCACGGTTTCCCGTGGAAGCTGCGCTTGGAGCAACCTTTGCTCGTCCCGCCTCTGGCGGGACTCGCACAGCCACTCGCTCTACCAACTGAGCTACGGGGGAATTAGGTATTTTATTTTAACTTAAAAGCATTTTTAAATCAAGGGCTAAATAATCTGTGCTTCCAGCTCTTTAATCTTGTTGTCGATTTCGATACTTAATTTCTCTATCTCTTTAAGCCTACGGCCGTAATCCCTGGCTGTTTCTTCATCGCGGAAGATATGCGGGTTGGATAGGGCGCGCGCCTTGGCATAGCTTTCCAGGCGTAATTTATCTTTTTCTTTCTCAAACTCATTTATTTTATTGCGTAAAGCTGAATTGTGTATTTTTCGCTTCTTTTCTTCTTCCTTACGCTTCCTCTCTTCCTCTTTTAACCTCTCTTTTTCATTTTGTTTTGCAATATCTTCCTGTGATTGCTTCGATACGCCTTTAGGCTTATGAGTATCAATAGGCATCCCGGCCTGGTCTTTTTTCTCTAGATAATAGTCAAAACTGCCAGGGAATTTCCTGATCCTTCCATCCTTAACTTCAAAAACCGCATTGGCAAGGGAGCGCACAAAATAAATGTCATGGCTGATAAAAACAATTGTCCCCTCATAAGTGGTCAATGCCCTAACTAAGGCCTCTACAGCATCTACATCAAGATGAGTGGTAGGTTCATCGAGCAAAAGAAAATTGGGGGGATTAATCAAAAGCTTTGCCAGGATAAGCCGACTCTTCTCTCCTCCGGAAAGCACCTCGACTTTTTTATCAGAATCATCTCCTGTAAAAAGAAATGCCCCTAGAATAGTGCGGATGGTCTCTTCCGACATATAGCCAGGTGCAGCGGAATAGGCTTCCTGTAAAACTGTATTCTCGGGATTAAGCACATCCATACGCGTCTGTGAGAAATAGCCGATATCTACATTGTGTCCGACAATACGCAAGCCGTTGTCAATATCAACCACCCCTGCTAAAATCTTTAAGAGCGTGGATTTACCGGCTCCATTCTCACCGGCTAAGACTGCCTTCTCTCCCTGCGTAACCTCAAAGTCTAAATCTTTATAGACCTGAGTATCTCCGTAAGACTTGGATATTCCTTCAAGTTGCATTACCCTGTAACCGCTTCTTCTGGTAGCAGGGAAATGAAAAGTATGAATACTTTCTCTGGGGTCTTTAGGAGCTACAATTTCTTCCTCTTCCATTCTTTCCAAGACCCTGCGTTTAGCACGCACTGAAGCTGCTTTATTCGGCTGGGCATGAAAACGCGCTACAAACTTCTCCAGTTGCTCGCGTTTCTTCTCCTGTTCCTTAAACTGCTTCGTAAGAAAAGTGCGCTTCTCATCCTTTATCCTCTGGTAATGTTTATAATTACCGTGGACCTTAAAGATTGAACCGTTTTCAAGTATTAGTGTGTAATTGGTTACCTCGTTTAAGAAAGCCTTGTCATGGGAAATCATGATGAATGTGCCGTCAAAGCCAGTGAGATAATCTTTAAGCCATAAAGCGGCATTTAAGTCCAGGTAATTTGTCGGCTCATCCAAAAGCAAAATGTCATAATGATAAGTTAAGAGTTTTGCCAATAAGGAACGCATCTGCCAGCCGCCGCTCATCTGAGATATAGGCCGGTTAAAATCTTTTTCTTTGAATCCGAGGCCCATTAAGATTTTCTTGGCCTTATGTTCCAGCTCAAAAAATCCTAATGTTTCCAAATTGTGTAGAACTTCCCCGTAACGCTCTGAGTCAGCGGCATTTTTTTCCTCAAGTGCTTCCTTTTCTTTTTTTAGGCGCATAATCCGTTCATCCCCTTCGGTGAGTTCCGATAAAACCGAAGCCTCGGGTCTAAAATTTGCCTCCTGAGGCAGATATCCTATATGGATATTCTTGTGTACGGAAACACTTCCCGCAGAAGGTTCTATTTCCTGCAGTATCAAGGAAAATAGCGTAGTCTTACCTGTACCGTTAGGCCCGATAAGGCCGATCTTTTCCCCTTCATTTACGGTTAGGGAAATATTTTCAAAAAGCACTTTCTTACCGTAATTCTTAGATAAGTTAGTGATAGTAATCATAGGGGATTAAACCTGCCGGCGGGATTCAAGAGCCTTGGATAAAGTGGAGGAGTCAGCGTATTCTAAGTTAGAGCCCATAGGAATGCCTATACCTAAGCGCATTAATTTCACGCCTGTTGGTTTGATTAATTTGGCAAGATATAAAGCCGTAGTCTCTCCTTCTGTGTCCGCATCAGTAGCAATAATAATCTCTTGAATATTGTTTTCCTTAATCCTATGAAGCAAGCCTTCGATCTTTAAATCGCTGGGGCCCTTACCTTCTAACGGAGATATGGAACCCATTAATACATGATATACACCAGCAAAACTTCCTGCTTTTTCTATTGCACTGACATCACTGGGATTTTCTACGATGCAAATTATATCTTTCTTTCGACGCTCATCCTGACATATGCGGCATAATTCCTGCTCGCTTAAATTATTACAGATACGGCAGGAGCGGACACTCTCTTTTACCTTGGTTATTGCCTCTGAGAGGTTTTTTATATCTTCTAAGGGGGCTTGTAGAATATATGCCAAAATGCGTTCAGCGCTGCGCCTGCCTATACCCGGCAATTTGATTAATCTTTCTATTAATTTCTCAATGGACTCTGTATAAGTAGACACATTCAACTCCGTTTGAGTGTCAATGGTGAGCATAGTCGAACCATTGACATTATTGCCCCTTGACCACCCTTCCATTAAAAGTCTGGAGGACAGATTTAATAAAGGGATCAGCCTCACTGTTATCTTTTTTTACCGTTTCCTTGGAAAGCGTAAAATTAACTTTTATATCGGTATTCAATAATTCCGATGCTGTTTTTTCTATTATTGCCTTGTTCTCTTTTCTTTCCAGGGACTCTTTATGCAATGAATAATTTAGGGGAAAAGAAATCGTCAAAATATTATTCTCTAACTTTGTCGGCTCTCCTTCATCCAGATAAGTTGCCACTGACATTTTAATCTTGGCCAAATTATCAATTATATTCTTCCATACAGACTTTAGATTATCCAAAGAAGCGGACTGAACCGGGCCTAAGGTAACAGGATTATCTTCTTTTTCGGCAGGCTGTTCTGTGTGTTTTTCTTTTATGGGTGATGCGTGCTTTGTTACATAAGAACCCTTTGAAAGCGGAAGGTTTTGATTTGAATCTCTTTTGTCGTGCGCCAACTTAACCAGAGTTATTTCTAAGGGTATGCGCAAAGAATCCAGCCTCTTTGAGATCTCCTGGGTGTTTATGAGGGTATTAAAGGCGCTGAATATTTCCTCTAGGCTAAAGGCCTGCGATTGCTCGGCTAATCTTTGGCAAATCTCAACAGGCAAGTCTATAAGTTGTGAATCTGCGTGAGTAATTTTAGCGATCATCAGATTACGGAAGTGCTCTATAAAATTAAGCAGAAGCACTCCTATATCCTTACCTTGACTGATAATCTCGCTGAACATAGTCAGGGCAGCCTTAGCATCTTTTTGGATTATTTTTTCGGTAATTTCAAAGAGCATCTCCTGCTCCACTATCCCCAGCATAGATACGATATCTTTTAGGGATAGTTTGTCTTTAGAGAAAGATATCAACTGGTCTAATATGGACTCGGCATCCCTTAAAGAACCGTCACTGCTCTTAGCAATTGCGACTAAGACCTCTTTTTCTACTTCTATTTTTTCTGCCGCAACTATTCTTTCGAGCTGCCCAATGATCTCCATCACGGTGATCCTGCGGAAATCAAGCCGCTGACAGCGCGAGAGTATGGTCGGTATTACTTTATTTGGCTGGGTGGTAGCAAAAATAAATTTAACAAACGCAGGAGGCTCTTCCAGTGTTTTAAGCAAAGCGTTGAAGCCGTCGGGAGTTATCTGATGCACCTCATCTATTATATAGACTTTGTACTTCCCTTGCGTAGGGGAAAATTTTACATTTTCGCGCAGCGTCCTGATTTCATCTATGCCGCGATTGGAGGCACCGTCTATCTCAATAACATCCATACTGCGGCCCTGACTTATTTCTATACAGGAGGCACACGTCTGGCAGGGATTCAAGGTAGGGCCCTCTTTACAGTTAAGCGACTTGGCTAATATGCGGGCAGTTGAGGTCTTGCCTACGCCTCTTGGGCCGGAAAATAGATAAGCATGCCCAAGCCTGTTTTGCTCTAAGGCGTTCTTTAAGGTGGTTACTATATATTTTTGGCCGATAATCTCATCGAAATTCTTCGGCCGCCATTTTAAGGCAAAAACAACGTATGACATTTTTTAAAATGTACCGCTCTCTTGGATTAAGATGACGAAATACACTATTTCGGCATCTCCGCTGTTTTTCATTAATGAAAAACAGCGGAGAGGCTGGGATTCGAACCCAGGGGCCCAGTTACCCAGGCCAATTGCTTAGCAGGCAACTGCTTTCAACCACTCAGCCACCTCTCCAAAATCTTAATGAGGCCATAACTTAGAGAGACAAAGTCGACATAAATTATATGGCCGAATTAATCCTTGTCGCGCCTTTGGCGTAACAAGGATCTTCAAAGCTATAAAGACTTCTTCCTCTTCTTCTTAAAAAACTCGCTTAACAAAGAACCGCATTCTTTTCTCAAAATCCCGCTCTTTACGTTTATGCGGTGATTAAGTTTCTTATTATTGACGATATTTACTACCGAACCACAGGCGCCTGTTTTGGGGTCACTTGCGCCGTAATATAAATTCTTGATGCGCGAAAGCACTAATGCACCTGCGCACATACTGCACGGTTCAATTGTAACATAAATACTAGCCTCGGACAACCATTTGTTACCCAGGTAATTAGCGGCGGAGGTTAAGGTGAGCATTTCGGCGTGGGCAGTAGGGTCTTTCAATCGCTCGACTTGATTATGTCCGCGGGCGATTATTTTGTCCTTATAAACTACAACTGCACCTACAGAAACTTCGTTTTCCTCAAAGGCCTTCTCGGCTTCATTTAAGGCCTCCTGCATAAATCGAATGTGTTTTTCTATCACAATGTAATTTTAAGTGCGCCCAGCAGGGGTCGAACCTGCAACAACCAGCTCCGTAGGCTGATGCTCTATCCAATTGAGCTATGGGCGCATTAATCTTTTTGTTTTCCATAGCGAAATCCTGCACCGTTTTAGGCAGAATGAGCTATGGGCGCGCTAATCTTTTTGTCTCTATAGGCGTATCCAAGATTCCGAAATAATGTATTTCGGAATCTCCCCTAACTTCATTAATGAAAAACAACGGAGAGGCAGGGAGTCTGCCAAGCGCATCTCACTAACTCCCACCAATACAATACATTATAATGATAACGCTTTTGGCGTCAATGAATTAAATAGTCTGGATGTTTTTCATTGTTACCATTTGTTACCCGATGTTTTTCACTTGAATGGGCACATTTTGGGCACAAATAATTACTTAGAAAGTTCGGGCTTCTCAAGGGCTTTTCTATTCTTTTCAGTATAACTAAACTCCATATATCTGCCTAAGGCGAGTCTTGTCTGCGCATCTAGTGCAGGGGTTGAACCAATAATGGTCATAATAATCGGGGCAAGTAACCACTGGGTCACTATTTTTATACGTGCTCTAAATTTCAGTTCTTTTGGTTTTGGAGGAAGAAAGGTGAAACTTAGGGCCATCCATAACAAGACTGTTATATTAGTCAGGTTAAATAATACTCCCGTTATCCTAGGCAGATTAAAACCAATTACTGCTCCTTTAAATAAATTTAAGGGGGAACTTAATATTATCGCCAAAGGGCTAATCATTGCCAAGATTATTGCCCAAGTAGCCCAACTAATATGGCTATCCAATATATGGAAAGCTTTTCTTATCTTTATGCCAAGAGGGATAAATTTATTCTCTCTAAAACTTAACATTACGAAAGGAAAAACCTCAATCCCCCAAGCCCAGCGCCTCTTCTGTTTATACTGTATGACGAGGGTCTGCAGTGAATTTTTTCCGTAAGCTACATCCATTGAGACCGTGATATACATCGGCACCACGCGATAATCTCCGTTAAAATAAAGGTAGGCCTTCCAATAAATCAAAGAGTCATCCGAAACTTTATCTACGGGCCAATAATCTACATCGATCAATGTCTTAAAGCTCATGCTGTGACTGGAAAAGGTAACAAACTTTTCCAAACGCATACTGTCAATCAATTGACAGTAGGAAGCGGTTATCTCGATAATCCTGGCAAATGAAGGCGCATACCAGATATTATTATTATAAACCGGTATGGGTTGATAACTGCATTGAAACGGCTTGTCTGTGGTAAGAAAATGGTAAAGAAGGCATCCGAAATATTCCTTTTCTACACAGGTGTCGGCATCAAAACATGATACAATTACATCTTCATATCTAATATCTCTGCGATCCAAGAAACCCTTCAAGATTTTAGCTGCCCAAGTAGCATTGGCTCCTTTTGTACGAGCCTCACCTGGTATAGTCTCAGGATGGAATGTAGATAGATAAATTAAAAAACAATCCTTATAGCGAGATTCTAACGCCTTAGCCTTTTCTCTCGAATCCTTCACCCTGTCCTCAAAAGCCAAAACTACAATCATCTTCTCTTTTGGATAATTTGTATTCTTTAAGGCTTCCAGCGAAGGAACAAGCACATCTAATCCTTCTTTATAAACCGGAAAAATTATTGCCTGGGACATCTTTTCTCTTCGCGTATCGGATAACCGGATACATAAATTCCACCAGTTTTTATTTTTTTCTTTATTTAGACGGCGGTGAGCGATAGCTAGAAGCGAGGTCAAGTAGCCCACCCGAATCACCCAGAAAATATCAAAGGAAATAATCAGAAGGGCATACACCTTTGGCCTTAGGAAGGAGAATAAAACAAAAATTAATAATATTGACCAGGAAATAAAGGCGGGGGCAATCTCAAATGCGCGCTTAGATAGATGAAAATCATCTTTCATTATTTAATATTTTCTTCTATATCTTTTATAAAATCGAAGAGAAATCTTTTACTCAGATCCAAACGATACAATCCTCTATACAGCTTACCGTCTGAGCCTTCCTGTATATCAGTAATATACATTACATCTTCTGTAACATCATAAAATACCTTAGGGTGTTTATCATTTATATTCAAAACTGTAACTATGTTTTCTTTGCCCTTGCTGGCCAGTTCGTATATTTTTATATTTTTATCAGTAACAATAACTATGTGCTCACTGTCTGAATACCAAAAGGCATTTATAATCCTATGATCCGTAATAATAAAGAAGTTACTATTTTCTAGTTGCTGATAATCATCTTTTTCGCGGAACAGATATACAACATCTAATCTATTGTTATAAAAATAGGTGATCTTTTTTTTGTCAGGAGAAAGAGAGAGATCTTGGATATTGTCCGTTAATTGAAGCTGATTACAAACTAATTCTTTCTCCTTTTCTTTAGGACTCAGTTTTATTCTGAAAATAGATTTATTATTCTCGGATATACAGTAAGCGTAGTCTTTATCGGCAGGGAATACATAAAAGTCATCAACGTCAGAAATATTAATTTTATCTAAATGCTGTTTTTTTGGAAAAAGGATAATACGATCTAACACGGTAGACTTTCCTGACTCAACCAGGATTTTCTGGTACCAAGTATAATAGTTTTCCAGTTCCAAGAAAAGCTTGTATTCGCCGGGCATAAGTCCTTCTATGCTTACAGGTGTAGTATTATTTATATGCCTTCCGTCTAAATATACCTTTGCCCCATCAGGTATCGATTTGAGGTAAATTAAACCTGTCTTAATAATGCGTAACCTATTTACATCTAATTTATACCCAAAAGAATAAAGTAATATGACAGGCACCAATATAAAAAATAAAATTAAGCTTAAATAAAAAAGTATTGCCCTAATCCTT
>JAPLLU010000084.1 GCA_026387385.1 Candidatus Omnitrophota bacterium | reverse complement strand
AGTGAGTTTCTTATTTTGTGAATTATTTTTTAAAAACAAGGCTTCTTCGACTATCTCCGCACAGCTTAGATTTCTCCGAAAACCCGATTGTGCGCTAGCACAGAAACGGCAGCTAAACCTACATCCCGCCTGGCTGGAAATACATCCGGTAACTCTATATTGCGTAGGAATAATAACTGCTTCGATAAGATTCTGATCCATTAACTCAAAAAGAAACTTTTCTGTCCCGTCTTGAGACTTAAGCCTCTTGGCCAATTTTATACTGTCAAGATAGAATTTTTCTTTTAAGTTCTCTCTTAAATCTTTAGGCAAGTTGCTCATGGTCTCAAAATCTTTTGCGCCTTTATCATATATCCAGGAAAATACCTGACTGGCACGGAACCTGTCTTGCTGCCAGTCGCTTAAAACCTGCGCCAACTCTTCTAAGTTTAAGTTTTTTATATCTTGCATAGGGATAACATTATACCACAAAAAAGGGCATCCTGATTTGATATTCAGGATGCCCTTCATTAGATACTTAGCGAGTTTTGCCTAGAAAGTGTATTTCACCTGGGTGTAAAACTGGCTAACATCGCGGTACTGGCCGTTAGAATCCTTCTTATCGCCGTAGAAATAATGGATACCTACGGTCAACCAAAGATTATCATTAACTTCATATGTTACTTTAGGTGAAAGTTTTCCCTGGTTGTCATCGGTAAAACCCCACATTATCTCCGGCTTGACCCGTTCGTTCATAAAATCAGTAGAAATCTTTAAAGAAAAGATATTTTCTACCGCGTCCTGCGCGCCATTGGTAGAGGAATTTAGCGTCTGATAGTTGCTTACGCCAGGATTGTCATGCTCCATTATATATTGAGCAAACTGAAAACTCACCAGCCAATTAGTGAATACGCTCTTATCCAAGCCCATTAACCAAAAAACATTATTCCAGCGATTTACTCCTTCTGATTTACCAGTTGCGGGATTGCCGTAATATGTAGGTTCATTTATGTAAACAGCAGCATCGCTTCTCAATGTGATTCCTTTAAGTATCCCGTTTTCGGTAAAAGTATGATTTAATGAACCTCCAACCATCTGGTCAATTTTAAATCGACGGCTGTAATTAAGAACAGCCGTACGGGTGGGAAAGAATGTTAACTGTGTACTATCTAAGTAGGTTCTGGCTAAATAATCAAAACCATAAAGATAATTCAGTGTATAGTCCCAATCAGAGATTCTATCTGACCACTGCACTCCAAATTTGGAATTTTCAAACTGCTTTGCAGGATAATAGATATTCGTATTTAATGTTCCGAAGTAATTAGTGCCGAGTGGGCCAAAAGGAATTTTATTCGGTGCTCCAGGCAGAGCTTCAATCCCCTCCTTGGAATCCATAAATATCTTATACGACCTGAATGCAAACGGCGCACCCGGTGGTGCAGCAGTAGACTGTTCAAAATCAGGTATAAAAAGAAATTGCAGGTTAGAGTTTACTTTTGGAGAATAGTTAATATTGGCCATCCACAGCGGTATACGTAAATCCACTGCATCCGGTAACGAGATCTCTGTGAAATCAACAGGATTAACCTTGTCCAAAATAGGTACGCCATCTGCCTGGCCCCAGGAAACCTGCTGTTTACCTAACCTTAAAAACCAGGGACCGTTAGTATAATCTAAATAACAGTCTCTTAACCAGTCAGTGCGCTGGATGTGCTGCATATAATACTGTGCTGGGTCGTATTTATCATACCAGCCATAGACTGAGTCATACCAATATTTACCCGTGACAAAAGAAGTAAAATATTCATTAAACTTGTATTCTCCGGAAACCTGAAAAATATTCTTAAACTTGCTGACTCCGCTAAAGGTTCTTAAGCCTAACGAGGTCTCGTTCTTGAAATATCCGGCGATTGTAAGATTCTCGGTAGCTATCTCGGCAAACGCGAAACGCGAAGCCAAAAGCAGTATTGAAAAAATAAATAAGAATCGCTTGAACATTTATTAATCCTCCTCTCTACCAACGCGAGCGGCTCAATGCAGACTCGGTCAATTCCTCTTCGGATATGCCCTGGTCTATCTTTACCGTCTCATTAATTATTTCTGTGGTGTGGCCTGACCTTAAGTCTTTACCCTCTAAATAGATCTGAATGGGATATTCCTTGCCATTAACATTATAGATTTCATGCCATCTAAAAAGAGTCATAAACTTCTGGCCTTTGACATCGTATTTTTCATCATAAATATTCGTTCCGTAATTTTTATCTATCCAAATCAGTCTTTTTACATAATACCAGTTTGCCCTTTTTGGAGTTGCCTCAATAACATAACAAGGGGTATCTTTATAATATGTCTCTTTCTTAAAATCAGAGGTATATCCGGGAAAGTTCTCTTCTTTGACTAATTTATAGGTTTCATCTTCAAAACGCCTTGTAGATATATCCTCTACGGTAAAATCACCTCCTAAGAAAGAATCATCGGATGCAGCCTGAGAGACCTTTCTGATTCTCTTCAAAGACGGTAGCCATACCCAGATGTCCTGGTCTCTTTTAGGATTAAGATAGGTCCAGCTCAAACTACAAAGCCCTTTTACCTGCGTGGGCCCGGTAAACACAGTCAAATCCTTATAGGCAATGCCATCGGATTTTCTTCCCAAATTAATCCTCTTTCGGGCAGTACCCCTCTCTCTTATTGAACCGGATTTGTCAATAAAATAGGCTTTACCCGTATAGGCTACATCATGGGCAAAGAGGGTATATTTATTAAAATACTTGATACGCATAATCTCATCTGCGCTCATGCCCTCTGTGGGCCTATACACATTAAAATACTCTAACTCCTCTGCCAGGGCATAACTTGCGATTAATGCCATGCCAACCAGCGTTAAAATTATTTTCTTCATCTTTCTAAACCTCCTTTTTAAATGAGCGCATAACTTACGGAACACAAAGAGTGACGTAAGTTATTGCGCGAATTTAACCCCACACCCAGAAACCCATAGCCATCTTTTTTGCTGGCTTGGTGTGGGGTAAGTTCGGCCAGACAACTTAGCTTCACTGCTATTCGCTAAGTTGTGGCCTCACTTATTTTCTCAAAAACTTAGGGTCAACAGTCATAATCATTGATGGTAAAACAATCAGGGTGCCGATGACGTTAAAGAAAATAAAGAACCCCAAAAGCGCACCCAGCCTTGCTTGCATCAGGATACTTGAGAGCATCCAAGTGGCTATGCCAATACTTAAAGTAATTCCGGTAAAGAATACGGCCTTACCTGAAGTCGACATTGCCTCAATCACTGCATCTTTTAATGAACCACCTCCTTCTTTTTTTAGTTCGTCCTTTATGCGCGATACAATATATATGCCGAAGTCATCGCCAAAACCAATTCCCAAAGCTACCATAGGTATCATCTCTGCGGTTAAGCCTACTTTTAAAAAACCTAATATGCCGAAAACCAGAAGCGTCCTGAATATCAAGGGTATAATTAGAAGGTAACCTGACACAAGCGAACCATAGGCAAACACCAGGCATAAAAAAACCAAAGCCATAGTGGATAAAGAATTGGCGGTAAGAATAGGGGCGACAATCTGATTTACTGCTGCCAGCATTCCTATGGTCCCTCCGGCATAAGAAAAAGAAATATTCTCATCCTTATGATAGAGCCTGATCCAATCATCCGTCTTTTTTATTACCTCATTCATGGTTTTGGCCCTGTGGTCTTTAAGGTCAACCTTGATATTTGCATATTGATAGTTAGGATTTACCACGGGGTCAAAATCTCCCGGGAAGCCGTTTAAGGAATACAGAAATAAGTATTCGGCGATAGTCTGGTCCAGATCCGGAATACGGAATTCCTCTCTTTTGCCGGCAAACATCGCCATATTCATGCCTTTAATATATTCAACCAATGATAGGGTCCTGCCGGCTGCGGAAACATCCTGCTCTAAATAGCGCTGCAGGCTATCCATCTCCTTTAGGGCTTGGCTACTTAATAAAGCATCATCGCGTTTACCTTCCACAAATATATAATAAGGATCTGAAGTAGCAAATTTCTCACTGATAAATCTCTCTGCCTGGTTATAGGGGCTGCTTGCGTATAACAAAGATGTCCCGGGCTTCTTGTCTCCGACCTCTAAGTGGCTCGCACTAAACAAGGCTACCAGCGTTAAAATAAAAAAAGTTCCGATAACTGCCCAGCGGGATTTCTTATTTACTGCCAGCCTAGCGAAAGAACCCAATATTCTGTTGGTAAGGGTGGTTTTTTCTTCACGCATGACCTCTGGTGTCTTTGGTAATTTCATGAAAGAAAGCAGATTGGGAACCAGGATTACGCTAGAAAAAAATATGCTGATTACGCCAAAGCCGATAGCAATGGCCAGGCTTTTAATTATGCCTAAAGGAACCCAGAACAAAGTAAAAGGGCCGATCCCATCTGTGATTAAACCAGTAAAAGCAGGCGTAAATAAATCCCGTGTGATGCAGATTGCCGCGGTTTTAGAATCGTGATGGTGTTTACTTACATATTCGTAATAAAGTTTTATGAACTGAATGGTATGGCTGACCCCCAGGGCAAAGACTAAAAAAGGTGCCATAATGGTAGCGGGGGTAAGCTTAAAACCGCAAAGTGCGGTTAGCCCTAATCCCCAAAGTGTAGCCATAGAAGCAGACAATAAAGGCAAAAATACCCGCGTTTAGATTTAAAGGCATTATATAAAACTAATGCCATGACTAACAGAGTGATCACAAAAAGCCTGGCCATGCGCGGCAGATAAAAATCTAGCCAGCCCTGCAAAACCGGTTGCCCAGAGATATAAATTTTGTGGTTTGCATCCTCAAATTGCTTTTTCAGGCCCTCTAAAACCTGAAAGATCTTGCGCGCAGAAACATCTGATTCAAAATCTGCCTGTATTAAAGCAGCCCTAGAGTCCTTTGAAACTAGTGGTCCATATACAAGAGGATTTCTGGTAATTCTATTTTTGAGAACTTCTATCCCCTCAGAAGTCTTAGGGGCATCATGCATCAGCCAATCCGTGATAAAACCGTCTTCATTTGCCTCTACATGTTTGATTTTACGCGCAGATAAAGAAACCACTCTTCCGGCATTAATGCCTTTAGTTAAATACAGCTCATTGGTGATACCCCAGACTTTCTCTAAAGTAACTGGATTAAGAATAGTCCCTTCTTTTACCTCAATTGCTATTGAGATCTGATTTAGCCCCCCGAAAATCTTATTTAATTTATTCTGAATCTGAAGATAAGGATGCTTTAAAGGATAGAAATCACCGATATTTGTATTGAAAGAAAGGTCTTTAAGTTGGTAGGCAAAAAATAAACTGATGATTAGACACAAGGCAAGAAAACCGTACCTATATTTGATCAAGCCATGACTAAACCAATGAATGAATTTACTGGTCATCTATCCCTGTGCGTTCTCTTAATTTTTCTTTATCAATCTTGCCTGCGCCCGTTTTGGGCAAAGAGGCTACAAATTCAAAATAGTGTGGTATCTTAAAATGCGCCAAGTGTTGACGGCAGAAATAACGCAAATCATTTTCTGAAAGACGGCTATCTTTCTTCAAGGACACATAAGCCTTCGGAAGCTCTCCCCGCAAAGCATCAGGAACGCCAATAACGGCAACCTCTGCGACATCAGGGTGCTTATGTATGACAGCTTCTACCTCCGGCTCAAAAATAATCTCACCGGAAACTTTAATCATCTCTTTTTTTCTTCCTACGATATATAAATATCCTTCGGAATCAACTCTTCCTAAATCTCCGGTATGAAACCAGCCATTACGCATCGCCACAGCAGTTGCCTCATGGTCTTTATAATAACCTTCGGTAACCACCCAGCTGCGTACCCCTATTTCACCTATTTGGCCTTGCGGTAATTCTTTATCGTCATCGGAAAATATTTTCATCTCTATCCAAGGCGCAGGTACACCTACGCTCTCTATCTTATTTGACCCCCTGGGCAGCACTATTGAGGGGCCTTGCGTTTCAGTCATCCCCCAACCATTATACAATTCTGCCTGCGGACAATACTTATGGAATCTGCGTAACTGATCAGCAGAACTGGGGGCACCGAAACAATCAATCCACTTTAGGCTAGATAAATCAAAACTCTCAAATTCCTTTAATTGTAGGACCGCATAAAACATTGAAGGCACCAACCACAAGCAACTAACTTTATAGCTCTGGACATTCCTCAAAAATTCTAGGGGTATGAACCGATCCATAACGACAACGGTAGCCCCTAAAAATAGAATCGCCTGGATGAAAACCAGACCTCCTAAATGCGAAAAAGGCAAAGCCCCACATAGAGCAATATCCTTGTCATTTAAATCCACAAAATAAGCCATTGCCTTGGCCGGAGCCTCTAACTGGGCATAATTACATAAAACTCCTTTGGGCTTGCCGGTGGTACCTGAGGTATAAAAAATACAGGAGCAATCTTTATCCGGAATGTCCTCCGTAGTAATCTTTTTGGTCTCTTTCTTTAGCAACTCCTCGAAGTTAAGGAACGTTTCCGTCTTTTCCTGACAAAGAATAATATCCTTTAATTTATTACATTTCTCCTTTAATGCAGTAAAGGAAACTGTGGGCTTTGGCTTAGTAATTAACGCCACTGCTTGAGAATGAAATAAGCAAGAGGCCAGCTCTTCTTGTGTGAGCATAAAGTCTAAAGGTACAGCAACAAACCCTAAAGACCAAATAGCTAAATAGGCATAAATATACTCTGGGTAATTAGGCAGGTAGATTGCTACTTTATCGCTTTTTTTTAGGCCTAGACTTACTAGGCTTTCTGCCAATTTTAAAGAAATATCCCTTAATTGGCTAAAAGTGACAACTTGCCCCTTAAAGATAATGGCAGGTTTATTTGGGTATTTTTTTGCGTTAGCCTCTAAAAGCCGGGGAATGTGCATATTGGTATAAATATAGTAAAATTTTACTATTTAAATTTTCCCATATTATAATTAACAAAGGTACGGCTTGTCAAGCGAATTTTTAACAGAAATTAAACTTATTAAGATTATTGGAGTTGCAAGCGGCGGGCCTTAGGAAAAACTAACTCCTGTTTATTCTAACACTAATATTCTCTTGGGGTGATTATCTATTTAGCAGCTCCACTTCATCAAAGTAGAGCTCCCCCTTTTTTGCTTCTAACTCCGGCCTAGGTTCAAACTGAAAACTCTTTATAGGAAAATCGAGCAGTGCGTTATTATCAGCGTTTTGCGGCTGCCAGTCTCCACGCACAAAAAACTCATTAAAAGGACAAACTATCTGCTTCCAACCTTTAAAATTGTCTTCCACCATAAAGCGCCACATCTCATTGCCGTTATCTTTTATGTCAATGGCTATTTTTGTCTTGGAATCACTACCATACATATAAAATGATAAAGTATTAAATTTTGTCCAATCTATGTCTTTTAGGTTGATTAACCATCCGGCATTCTTTGCGTCTAGATCAAACCCTTTGGCAACGTACATATATCCCCCGGGTTCAGCGTCATAGGCCACCTTAAGAGATTGATTGCCTAAATGCTTAATATCAGAGGCGCCTGTCACCGTTACAGAGGATCCGTTACCGCTACCAAAATCTACCGTACCTTCCGGGCCTCCTGAAATTTGACCCTCAAAATCCTCGATCAATAATGGCTTTTCTTGCGCCAGGCAGGAAGTGGCAATTAGGGCTAAAATAACAAAAATAAAATAAAAATTTTTCATACTTAAAGCTCCTTTCACATTCTTAAACAACCTCTTCCACAGGCAAAACAAAGGCCTTGATACCTTCTTTACCTAGCTTTTTACGCAAATCTCTAATGCAGCATAGCAGCGTCTTAATTTTATCATCTTCGCAAACTACTGCCAAGACATTATTTTGCCCGGGCCAGACGCTTGTTCCCAAGTGCGAACCACTGAGTTTTCCTTTACCCAGGACTCGCTGCCACTTAGTATAATATTCTAAACCACAGTGGCCTAAAACCTCTGAAACCTCATCGTCAATTGCCTCATTATAGGTAATTAATATCAGTTTCATATTTTCCTCTTCTGCCTCTCCTTAAATATCGCATATATGACCGGAACCAACACCAGCGTAATCAAGGTGGATATGGAAAGCCCGCCAATCATGCTTACGCCCAGCGGCCGCCAAAGTTCCGAACCCTCTCCCCTGCTTAAAGCTAAAGGCAACATACCAAACAAGGTAGTGATGGTAGTCATTAAAACCGGACGTAACCTGTTTGCGCCGCCTTTTGTTATGGCATCATACATAGAAAGGCCCCGGGCCCTGAGTATATTTATATAGTCCACCAAAACAATGGCGTTGTTCACCACAATTCCCACCAGCATCACTAAGCCTAAAAATGAAACCACGCTTAAGGTAACGCCACCAAAGAAAAGCCCGAAGGCAACACCGGTGAAGGCAAAAGGTACGGAGAACATCACGATAAAAGGATCCAATAGCGATTCGAATTGCGCTGCCATCACCATATAGACCAAAAGCGCACCTAACAAAAATAAAACAAATAAATCCCTGAATGCTTTCATCTGCTCCTCTACATCGCTACCTAAATTTATTGAGATATCCTCGGGGATGCTCATGCGTTTTATCACTGCACGAATGTCATTAGCAACATCACCTAAGGAACGCCGAAAAGTATTTGCTTCTACCTTGACTATGCGTTCCTGATTTTGTCTTTCTATCTCAATGGGACCGGTTTTATGCACTATCCTGGCAATGTTATTTAAACGGATAATCACCCCAGAAGCAGAAACCAGAGGGATATCTTCAATGTCCGATATGCTGGTTCTATCTGCATCCTGAAGCCGTACAAAGATGTCGTATTCATCTCCTGCCTCGCGATATTTACTGGCGGTATTGCCATAAAAATAAGTCCTTAACGTATCGGTGATCTGGGCCATACTCAAGCCTAAAGAAGAAGCCTTGATTCTATCTACTTCAACTTGCAATTCTGGCGTACCTATTTCGCGCGAAATAGTAATATCCACTACGCCTTTTATATTTTCTAACGCTGCCTTCATCTTATAAGCTATATCATCGGTCGTTACAAAATCATTTCCTAATATCTCAACGGAAATGGGTTTCCCTCCGCCAAATAATAATCGGGAAAAAGGCGACCCTGCGGTTATGGTAATCTTCTTTACTCCCGGCAAGGCCTGAATCTTGGGCCGAATTTCCTCGCCAATTTCTTTAACTGAACGGGTGCGTTTATCAACTTTGACTAATTTTGCGCCTACTACCAATATGTTCGGCCCAATCCTGCCCCCGAACACCGCTCCAAATCTACCGCTGCTTGATTGTCCGGAACGGGCGAATATATTTATCATCTCCGGAATATTTTCCCTAAATATATTCTCTACTTTTTTTGCCGCCTTATCTGTTTCCTCTACCCTGGTACCTACAGGTAGCTCTACCTGGACTTGTAAATCACCCGTATCTTCTTCCGGTAAAAACTCAGTTCCGATTTTGGGAATTAACAGAATGGAGAAGATAAATATGGCTATAGCTATAAAGACCGTAATTTTTTTATGGCGCAACGACCAGCCTAAAACTGCAGAATATTTAGACTCAATGTATTCAAAATAACGTCCGCTGGTTTCATAGAATCTTTGATAGAGTGTTTTTTTATCAGTTCTGAACTTTTCTGTGGGCATGTGCGTTAATAGTTTTGAACAGAGTGTGACAGAAAAGGTCAATGCCGTAAATAATGAAGCCAAAAGCGTTACCGTAATCATAATAGCTATCTGCTTAAACATTATGCCTGTGATGCCTGTCAAGAAAACCATGGGCAAAAATACCACCACGGTGGTAAAGGTAGATGCTGAAACTGCCAGCCCTACCTCTGATGTTCCGAATACGGCCGCCTCATTGGGCTTCTCACCATTTTCCCGGTGGCGCATGACATTATCTACAACAACAATAGCATTATCCACGACCATCCCGATAGCAATAGCCAAACTGGATAACGACATAATATTGATGGTGTAACCCATAAGATACATAAAAATAAAGGCGATTATCAAAGAAAATGGTATACTCAAAGCAATAATCAAGCTGGAGCGAATCTGTCTTAAAAAGAAATAGACCACCAGGATAACAAAGAGTCCGCCCCAGTATACGGTCTGCGTCAGGTCTTTTATGGACTGCGTGATGTGTTCGGAACTATCCATTATCGCCAATAGCTTTACATCCTTGGGTAAACGACCTCCCACATTTTCTAATGCCCTCTTCACCTTATTAGCGACTTCTACGGTATTTGCTCCGGAACGCTTCTGAATCAACAGCATCAGACCGGACTTACCATTACTGCGCACAATCATGGTCTCTTCCTTAAAAGAATCCTCTACGCTAGCTACGTCTTTCATATAAACAATCTTATTGTCCTGCTGCGTCAAAATAATATCGTTTATCTGGCTGGGATCTGTGAATTCTCCGGGAACACGCAGCGTATAATCTAAATATCCCATCTTTAAATCTCCGGCAGGAAGAGTAATGTTCTCCTGGGCGAGTCTATCGACTATCTGCTGCGCAGACAAATGGTAACCTTCCAGGCGAAAGCGGTCTATCTTAATATTAATCTGTCGCTCCAGGGCACCCATTATTTGTACAGAGCCTACTCCGGGGATCCTTTTTAGATAATCTGCCAATTGTTTATCAATGATATGATAGAGCTGGCTGTAACTGCGGTCGGCATTAGCGCCGATAAAAAGAATGGGGATCATGGAGGTGTTGAACTTAAAGACTATGGGCGTATCTATTTCCTCGGGGAGCGTCCTTTTGGCAAATTCCAATTTATCCCGCACATCATTCGAAGCCTCATCCAAATTGGTACCCCAATTGAAACGGCAGGATACTACCGAAAGCCCCTCCAAAGAGCGCGAGGTTATCTTATCCAGATTTGAGACTGTAGCCAGATTATTCTCAACAATCTCAGTAACTTTACTTTCTACGTCCTCTGCTCCGGCGCCTTCGTATACGGTGATAACCGATATCACTGGCGGCTCTATCTCAGGCATAAGGTCTATGGGAAGCCTAGAGAGAGAAAACAGACCCAAGACCAAGATGGCAAAAAATATCATCAAATTAGTAATAGGAAACCTTACGCCGAATTCAGGTAAACGCATACTTATGTTCCTCTATTCTTGGGCTATCTCTACTTGCGCTTCTTCTTTTAGCCCTTGCTGTCCGAATATAATTACTTTCTCGCCTTCTTTTAAACCTTCCGTTATTTCTATGCGGCCATCTTCTTTGATGCCTAAGGCCACTTTTTTCTTTTTCGCAGTATGGTCCTCTACGACAAAGACATGAGTCTCGCCTAATTCTTGAATCACCGCATCCTGCAATAGAAACAGCACATCTTTATGTTCTGAAGCAACAATTTTTATACGGCAGAACATCCCGGACTTAAGAAGGTGGTCTGGATTAGGAATGATTATTTCTATAGGCAGAGTGCGGGTCTGAGGCTCTACTACCTGACTTACTTTACTAATCTCTCCGTTAAAAATTTTATCCGGATAAGCGTCTACTTTCATTTCTGCTTTTAGTCCGGTCCTTAAATAAGGTATATTTTGCTCTACGGCGCTTAACCTTACCACCATCTCATCCATATTTACAATTATAGCCAGGACTGTCCCCTGGCTTAAACCTTGAGCACTTAGGATAGTTGCTCCTTTGTCTAAGAGCGTTCTTCCAACAATACCGGATAGCGGAGATTCTACGGGAGCTAATTCATACTTTAGCCCGGTCTCATCCCGATCAATTAATGCAATGGCCTGCCCCTTAGAAACGCTGTCTCCTTCATTTACCAAATACTGCGCTAATTTTCCATTTACCTTAGAATATACATTTATCTCATCTTTGGCCTTAAGGCTGCCTACATAAGATAAAACTAGCTGGACGCTGCCTCTTTCTATCGGCATAACCCTTACTACTGTCCTTACCGGCATTGCTCTCTCGGATGAGCCCTTCTGGGCAATATTCTTTCCGGAAATTAGCCTGAATAAAAGCAGCCCCGCAAAAATCAATACCCCCAAGGTTATAAAAACATCCTTTTTCTTCATCATATTCCCCCCGTCGCCTTATTAAACCTGGCCTTTGCCAGGATATAATCGTAGATTGTCTGCACCTTATTAAACTCTGCAACCCTGAACCCGATGGTCGCATCATTTAAATCCAAAGAGCTGGCAATCCCCTTATCGTATTTTTCTTTCACCACTTTAAAATTATCCACATATAAAGCCAGTTCAGCTTCTTTAGCTTTTAACTGGGCAATGGCATCCTTCAAATCTAAATAGGCATTCTTCAATTCTAAAGCGATATCTTTAATTACTTTTTCCTTGGTTAGTTGCGTCTCTTTTGCATCAACAATGGCCTGCTCTATCTTTGCCTTTGTTGCCCAGCCATCAAATATCGGCCAGGAAAAAGTCAGGCCGATAACGTTATAATCATTCCAGTTTTTGGTTAAGCCCGTTGCCCCGGCAAGATGTGAGCGACTGTAATAATCCCAAGAGGCATAGATATTTGGCCGGCTATCGGCTTTAACCATTTCAATGGACTTTTTATTCGCCTGGGCTTGCGCTTCATATTGCCTTATCTCTGGCCTTTGTTTCATGGCCCTCAAAAAACCCTCATCATAAGCAAGCTCAATTGGTTCATAGGTAAATTGGGCTTTAGGCTGTATTCTGACTTTATCATCCAGATACAATAAATTTCTTAATAAACTTGAAACGGCCTCTATTTGATTTAAAGATACCTCGTAAGCCTCTTCGACGCTGCCTAAAGATTCTTTAATCCTCAAGGTATCGGACTCGGATGCCTGACCACTCTTATAACGCGATTCAACGAATTTAAGATGCTCTTTAGTATTATCCAAAATAGATTTATTGAGAATATTAAATTCTTTGGTTAATAAAAGTGTATAGATTGCATTTGTAACATTAAGAACTGTTTCTAATTTAGCCTTATCCAATACCGCTTCTGCTATTTCAAAGTTGTAACCATTGTATTGTATGGTATTGATAATCTTTCCGCCCTTATAAAGATACTGCTTAAGGCCTATCTGTGCTGAATTCTGACTTGTGTCTTTAGTGTATGAGCCACGGGTGTTGGTCCAGCTGCCGGTAAAATTTAAGGTGGGAAAAAGCGAAGATTGTGCCTCGCTAATTTTTAACTTTGCCTTTTTCACTTCTTCTGTTTTTAGCAGAATATCACGATTGTCCCTCAGGGCTATAGCTATTGCCTCAGCCAGCGTCAAACTAATCTCTTCTTCTGACTTAAGCTCGGCAGAAAGTGCACCGGCCTCGGGATTCATCTTATTCTTATCCTGGACTAAAAAATTATCCTCTGCCCTTAACATAGGATTGCTTATAAAGAAAAATATAGTTAAAAACAAAACCTGTTTTCTCATCAAGTAGAAGTTTCTTGAGTTAATATATTTTTTATCTGCGAAAGGATTCTTAAATAATCCTGACGATCATGCTCGGATAACCTGCCGAATGTCCTAATTACCATCTGCCTTCTTTCATGATTAATCTTTTTTATTAAAGCCAATCCTTTGGGCGTAACTCTTATCTTAACTATCCGGCGGTCTCCAGGGTCAAATACTCTTATAACATAACCGCATTTTACTAACCTATCTACAATTCCAGTAGTTGCAGCAGTAGTTACTTTCATCACATGCGCTATGTCAGTCATCTTGGATTCATCATGTTTATCCAGTAAATCTAAAATCAGGATTTGAGGAAGCGTGATTTTATCCTTATATAATTCATTCCCCAGGCGCCTGGCAAATTCTCTCATAATCACCGGCATGGTCTCATTTAACCTGTCGGCAAAGTCTAAGACTTGATTTTGCATTATTTAATCTCCTTAATAGTTAACTATATTAACTATTAACTATATTAAGCATAATGCATGAAATCCACATTGTCAAGAAAATTCTTGTTATATTTGATCGGCCTAGAAATCCAGAGTCCTTTAGGACTCTGGATGGCGATTTGGCCGCTTCAAGTATTCCGCCTTTAGGACCTTGGAAACCCGAAGGCTTATAGCCTTTAGGTGGGCTCCATTTTAGGTTTTTAATTATTGGCTTATTTGTTGGTAACGAGGATAATAATGAATGAGGTTACTAATATGAGGAGTAAAATCAAACCCATAATTTGAGTATTGCGCCTCTCCTTCTCTACCGAGATAGGCTCTATCTTCCAATTTATCTTTTCATAGAATCTCCGCTGCATCTCGATAGCCAGGAAGGGTTTAATTAATAACAAAAGGGCTACGGATAACCCCAGGATAATAAATGATAAGAATATTAGAAGGAAAAGTAATTCCATTTACAATATTTTTATTAGACTGGATAGGAATCTATATTCCGT
>JAPLLU010000093.1 GCA_026387385.1 Candidatus Omnitrophota bacterium | reverse complement strand
CTCCCAAGGCTTTCTTTATAGCCATTGTCTCTATCTTATCATTAAGTTTTGTAGAGGTGCCGTGCGCATTAATATAATCTACCTTATCAGGGCTAAGACTTGCTTCCCCTAATGCCTCTTTCATTGCCATGGCAGCGCCATCGCCTTCGGGATCAGGTGCAGTCATATGATAGGCATCGCAAGACATACCGTATCCTGCAAACTCAGCAATTATATTTGCCTTTCTTTTCTTAGCATGTTCTAAAGTCTCCATAACCACAATACCAGCTCCTTCAGCTATAACAAAACCGTCACGTTCCCTGTCAAACGGACGACTTGCCTTTTCGGGCTCGTCATTCCTGGTAGAGAGAGCTTTTAAGGCACAAAACCCTCCTACGCCTAAATTTGTTATACAACTCTCTGTCCCGCCACAAACCATGACATCAGCGTGGCCATACTTTAAAATCCTGTAAGCATCGCCAATGGCATGTGAGCCTGAGGCGCAGGCAGTTGCCACGCAGGAGTTAGGGCCCTTTAAACCAAAGACTATTGCCACATTCCCCGAAGCGGCGTTGACTATCAGGGTAGGGATAAGAAAAGGCGATAGTCTGGAAGGTCCTTTTTCGAGAAAAACCTTATGCTCCTCTTCTATAGCGTGTAAACTGCCGATGCCTGAACCAATCAAAACCCCAATTCTCGTCCTATTCTCTTTATTTAAATCTAACCCGGAACCGGTTATTGCTTGTTTTGAGCAAGCGATGGCATACTGCGCAAATTTATCCATGCGCCTTACATCCTTAGAAGATATCCCGTATAAACTAGGATCAAAGGCCTTTACCTCTCCGGCAATACGCGAATCAAATGCACTTACATCAATAGCCTTAGTTGGGCCGATGCCGCTTTTAGATTCTCTGAGCGATTGCCAAAAAGTCGCAATATCGTTACCAACAGCAGAAACTACACCTAATCCTGTAATTACTATCCTGTTTTCCTGCATAACTTATGTCCTTACATAAAATTTACCCCGCCGAGTAGAAGCAAAGGCGGGGTAAACATCATGAATTAAATCTATATTAAGGTTTTACTTATTACTCGTTTTTTCTTCGATATATTTAACCGCGTCTCCAACGGTAGCGATCTTTTCTGCGTCCTCATCGGGTATCTCAACGCCAAACTCTTCCTCAAGAGCCATGACGAGCTCTACTGTATCCAGAGAATCTGCGCCTAAGTCATCGATAAAAGATGCCTCAGGAGTAACCTCTTCTGGTTTTACTCCAAGTTGTTCTGCTATTATAGACTTGACTTTTTCTTGTACTGCCATTCTTTTTCCTCCTTTTATTCTTGCTGAAAACCCTGAATTTTCTTGACCGTATTCATAAGATTCGCATTCCAGCAGTTATGCCATAACCATACCGCCATCCACCACGATAGTTTGCCCCGTAATATAACTTGATTCTTCCGATGCCAAAAATACGCATGCATTTGCTACATCAGCACAACTACCAAACTTACCCAGCGGAATTGCTCCCCTCATTTTCTCTTTTAATTCTTCAGGAAGCTTAGCGGTCATATCGGTCTGGATAAACCCAGGAGCAACAGCATTGACGTTTATATTCCGGGAGCCTAACTCTTTGGCTGTCGTTTTTGTCAATGCGATTATTCCTGCCTTGGAAGCGGAATAATTTGCCTGTCCGGGATTACCCATTATGCCAATGATCGAAGCGATGTTGATAATCTTGCCCGAGCGCTGCTTTATCATTATTTTGGAGGCAGCCTTCGTACAGTTAAAAGTACCTTTTAAGTTTACGGCTAAGACTGCATCCCACTCTGCATCGCTCATACGCAGCAAAAGATTGTCTTTTGTGATACCTGCGTTGTTAACTAATATATCAACCTTCTTGAATTTGTCAAGGATTTTGTTAACCTCTTCTTCCACTTTTACAGAGCTGGTGACATCCAGTTCTATAGCTAAAGACTTCCTGCCTAAAGCCATAATTTCTTGCTCGACTCTCATTGCCTTCTCTAAATTTATATCACCGATAACGACATCTGCCCCCTCTTTAGCAAAGGCCAAAGCTATATCCCTGCCGATACCCTGTGCACCACCCGTAATTAAAGCAACTTTGTCTTTGAGTCTCATATAATCTCCTTAATTACTAAGATTACCTACGTAACCTTAAAATTTTGGATATCTTGCCTATTTTCTATATTTATTACCTGCGCACCTTCATCAATGCGGCGCATAAGGCCTTTTAAAATCTTGCCCGGCCCAAGTTCAATGAAATTCCTTATGCCGCTAGATAATATGAACTTCATTGAATCTTCCCAGAGGACGCAGGAGGAAACCTGTCTGATTAAATTATCTTTGATTTCATCGGGCAACCTGGTTGGTTTGGCAGTCGCGTTACTCACCAGGGGTATCTTAGGTTTATTTATTGTTATTTTATCCAGCTCAGCAGCTAATCTAACTGAAGCCTCTTTCATGAATGATGAGTGGAACGCGCCGCTTACCTCCAATACAACAGTCATTTTTGCCTTCTGCTCTTTAGCTAATAGCTCGGCCTGCTCAATCTCCTTTATGCCTCCGGATATCACTATCTGGCCCGGACAATTTATATTAGCGATCTCTGCCTTTGTTTGGAGACAAATCCGCTTTACTGCATCTTGAGTAAGCCCGATTATGGAAAGCATCTTGCCTGGCTTTTTCCGGGCTTCTTCTTCCATGAATTCACCGCGACGCCTTACCAGATAAACTGCATCCTCAAAACTCACCGCCTCTGTCGCAACCAATGCAGAATACTCCCCTAAACTTAATCCTGCCGCAAAACTTGCAAGCTGCAAGCTGCCTGCCTGCCGGACAGGCAGGCAGCTTGCTTGCCTGTCCGGCAGGCAGGCAGCTGACTTTAATGCCTCAAGACAAGCAATACTTACCGTAAATATTGCGGGTTGACAGTTATGGGTCAACATTAATTCCTCGTTGGGCCCCTCAAAACAGAGCCTGGAAATATCAAAGCCCAGGACCTCATCCGCTTTATCAAAGATCGCTTTACTTCCAGGGAAAGACTCATACAGATCTTTCCCCATGCCTGTGTATTGTGATCCCTGTCCTGCAAATAAAAGAGCAACCTTATCCATAATATACTCTGAGAAATCCCAATATCCAATTGAATAATTGATAATTAAAAAATTAACTCTTTATTATGTCACCATTTAATGACAACAGCCCCCCAAACTAACCCCGCGCCAAAGGCATCTAGAAGGACTATATCTCCTTTTTTTATCATCCCTTCTTTTACCGCCTCACACAATGCTGTGGCCGTAGAAGCTGAAGACATATTGCCATATTTGGCAATATTAATATAAATCTTCTTCTCATCTATACCTAACCTCTTGGCTACAGCAAGCAATATCCTGATATTTGCCTGATGCGGTATAAAACAAGCTACATCCTTACAACTAAGCCCTGCCTTGGCTAAGGCCTTATGCCCTGCTTCGGTCATAGACTTAACCGCCAGCTTAAATAATTCATTACCCCGCATTTTTACGTAATGAAGGCGATTATCTATCGTTTTGTGCGTAGTGGGATTTCTTGAACCGCCTCCGGGCATAAATAATAAATCGGCCATTGCGCCATCGCTACCAATATAGGTTGAAAGTATTCCTCCTGTTTTTACTTCTGATAATACTGCTGCCCCGGCACCGTCTCCGAATAAAACGCAGGTGTTTCTGTCCTCCCAATCAGTTATAGAAGACAAAACCTCTGTCCCTACTATCAAGGCATTCTTACAAGAGCCTCTGGCAATAAACTGCTGAGCAATAACTATAGCGTAAACAAAACCGGCACAGGCAGCGGAGATATCAAAACAAATCGCATTTTTTGCGGAAAGCACATTTTGCAAAATACAGGCAACAGAGGGAAAAGGCATATCAGGAGTAATTGTCGCCACTACTATCAGGTCCAAGTTTTGAGGTTTGAGCTTAGCGCTTGATAGGGCCTGCTTAGCCGCTTTGATTGCCAAATCAGAAGCAGCCTCATTTTTAGATACTAAATGCCTCTCTTTTATGCCTGTACGCGTCGTAATCCACTCATCAGAAGTATCTACCAACTTTTCTAAATCGGCATTGTTCAAGATCCTCTCCGGCAGATACTCACCAACTCCAATAATACCTACTTTACGCATATATTTTTTCTTTCTCTCGAGTTTAAATTATGCCATTAAATTATTTTTAAAGCCTCAGTTACCTTATCGCAAAATCTACCTTCTACTTCCTCCTTGGCTACCCTTATGCCATTTTTTATAGCTTTTGAATTTGAACGTCCGTGGCCGATGATTACCATACCGTTGACTCCTAGCAGGGGCGCTCCTCCATGTTCAGAATAATCCAGCTCTTTCTTAAACTGCAAAAGACTTTTCCTCAATAAAAGCAGTCCTAGCTTACCCCAGGGATTGCTCATAAGATTTCGCCTTAGGAATTCCTTCATCGCTTCTGCCAGGCTTTCTGAGACCTTTAATAGGACATTCCCCACAAACCCATCGCAGATAATGATATCGCTCTTCCCGGAAAATATATCTTTTCCTTCTATATTACCGATAAAATTAAGTTTGCTGTTTGAGAGCAATTCGTGAGTTTCTTTCACAAAACCAGTACCCTTACTCTCTTCTTCCCCTACATTCAAAAGCCCTACTGTCGCATTAGGCCTGTTTAATATATAACGAAGGTAGGCATTAGCCATAATCCCGTATTGCAATAACTGTGTAGGCTTGGGGTCTATGTTTGCTCCTACGTCTATAATCAAAGATGCTCCTTTTAAGGTAGGAACGAAAATAGCTATACCCGGCCTTTCAATTCCTGGTATTAAACCTAGCGATAAGGTTGCTGCGCACACCACAGCGCCCGTATTACCGGCACTAAAAAAAGCATCTCCCAGACCGCCTCTGACTAAATTCAATCCCACGACAATGGAAGAATTGCGTTTTCTTCTTACACTAACCGCGGCAGGCTCAGACATCTCAATAACTTCAGAGCTGGAGTGTACCGAGATATTCTTTCCGCGGTAACCTGATTTTTCTAACAAAGAGCTTATCTTGCCCTCGTCGCCTACAAGAACCACATCTATCCCGTATTCTTTCACCGCAGCTATCGCGCCTTCTATTACAACTTGCGGGGCATAATCACCGCCCATTGCATCAACGATTATTTTCATAATATTAAGTTAAATTTTAGTTAATTCCCTATAAATTATAAACCATCAGCTATGAACTAAGTTTTTTTCTTTTTTTCCTTTACTTTTATCTCAATGACCTGCCTTGAATCATAATAGCCACAAACACTGCAGACCTGATGAGACGGTCTTAATTGTTTGCATTGCGGGCAGGGGATAAGATTGGCTTGAGTTAATTTCCAGTGAGTACGGCGCCTTCTTCCGCGCGCCTTAGAATGTCTTTTTTTAGGTAGTGGCACTTTTTTCTCCTTTCAGTTGCTTGAAAATCAAAAATTACTAATATCGCCCCTTAGTCTTCACAAAAGGGTTGATATTCATCATTTACCCCATTACACCCAGAAAGCCCCGCTTTTCAAAGCGGAGATGAATGACAAATTAAAATTAAATCATCAAGAAAGCCCCGCCTTTTAAGGCGGGGTGTAACGGGGTTTACTTTGAATCAGTTACAGTCACAAATACCTTCATTTAAATTTTTACCGCATTTAAGACATAAACCTTTACAATCAGGGCTACATAAAGGTTTTATCGGATAATCGAAAATTATAGCTTCTCTTATATCTGGGCCCAAGTCGATTACAGCTTCTGACTTATCAACCGGGTAACTAAACCTTAATTTCTTTTCGAAATTAACCTCGAATTCTTCTAGGCAGCGGCTGCAATTCATATGCATCGAAGCATTCAAACTCAAATCTGCAGTAACGGCATTGGTGATCTTCGAGATAGCGGCCCTTACCTTGATAGGGCTTAAAAATTTAACTATATCCGTTTCAAGTTCATACTGGGAAGCACCCAGAGCTTCTTCTAATACTAGCCCATCCGGATGTATCTGTCTTACATCTATTTTCATCCTTAGCCCTCACTTAATCAGCTATCTTAAGCGCATTCCTTGGAAAACCCGCTATTTATACTTGAGCGACCTAGAAAACCTCCCCTCTACCAGCGGGGCGGATGAATTGTGGCCGATTCAAGTATTCCGCCTTGGAACCTCGGGCTTTAGCCCGCGTGGGCTCCATTGTTACTCTTTTTAAAAACTCTCTTTAAACAAAAATAAATAATTATGCTGGGATTAAACGGATTTGCGTAATTTTTTTTTCAGGGATTCTTCCACAAAGTCAGGAATAAAATCAGACAAATCCGCACCCAGAAAAGCAGCTTCTTTTAAAAGCCTCGAGGAAAGGTAACTGTATGATTCATGCGGCATCAAGAAAATAGTTTCAATATGGGGATCTAGCTTCCTATTTGTCAAAGCCATCTGGAATTCATATTCAAAATCTGAAATCATGCGTAAGCCACGGATCAAAACCTTTGCTTTCTGTTTGCGCGCATAATCAATTACCAACCCGCCAAAATCATCCACTGTAACGCCTTTTAAGTCAGCAGTAGCCTTTTTAAGCAGTTCCACTCTTTCTTTTACGCTAAAGGTGGGTTTCTTTTGAGGATTATGAGCGACTGCTACAATGACTTCTGGAAATATGTCTTGCGCCCTCTTAATGAGATCGATATGACCGTAAGTAACCGGGTCAAAACTTCCGGGATAGATTGCTTTTTGACACATATCAATTTAAGGTTGAGGTTAAGGTTGAGGTTGAGCTATACTCAGCCTTAGCCTAAGCCTTAACCTGTTCTTTTATAGAACGATAATGCCGTGTCTCCGTACTTCGCCTGCCTGAATCTAGCTAAGCTACCTTCGCTATCCGGCAGGATATCTTTCTTAAAATGCTGTGCAACTATAAAACCATTGGGCGTTAATATATCATAAGCCCCTAATGTTTTCAAGGTTTTTTTTCCCAGGTCCATATGATAAGGGGGGTCTAAGAAAATAATATCAAATTTTCTCTTATGCCTGTACAGCGCTTTTATAGCCACTTCAGCTTCAACTGGATACAAGCTACAGGACTCAAGCTTCAAAGTCTCTATATTTTTGTTAATTGCAAACACGCACTGGCGGTTGGGTTCTACTAAGGTCAACTCCTGAACACCTCTTGAGATAGCTTCCAGGCCCACCGCCCCTGAGCCGGCAAATAACTCCAGGAAAGACAATCCTTCTATATCGCCCAATATATCAAAAAGGGCTTTTCTCACTTTATCCTGAGTCGGACGTATGCCTTTTATTATACTGATTGATCTGCCTTTGTATTTTCCGCTTATAATTCGCATTTTTAATGAGCGCGAGATTTATGAAATAAATTTCTTGTCCTTACTCATAAATCTCTGCGCGAATTGAGCACTTAATGCTCTGATTTAGCGAAATCCATGCGAGCGTAAGCGAGCAGGGATAACCCCTCACTCAGATATAGAATTATATTCCATAATGTCTCTGAGTGAGGGGTCAAATTCTGCCAACGAAATTACATCACTACCGTGCCGTAAGTTCGGGCTTCATTTGATAAATTCAGAAACACTAATGTCATCCATTTTGATTTCGGTCTCAAATTTAAAACCCTCGCCTAATTCCTTTGTATCTAAAAAAGCCTTATTCATCAAAGAGGCATCGCTATGGTGGTAATGACGCGCAATGAATAACTTATCGGCAAAACCTGATACTGCTTTAACAACGTTATCTAATTGCCCCTGATCAGAGACCGGTATCAAATATATATCGTCATCCAGATAATACGACTGAGAGAAAACTACGCTTCTGATATTATAAACGATGACCGCTGAAACAACACCTTGAGATTCTTTATTTATCCACGTAGAGGCGTATTTCGGCGCAGGGCCAAATTGCAATTTACTGACCGTAAAAGAAGATATGAGCATCAATATAATCACAAGATACACCGCGGGCTTGGTTTTTGAAAAACCTGAATCTAAAAAATATCCTGCCAGAGGAATAAAACCCAAGAAAGCAAAGGTCCAAAAACGCTCTTGCCTGAGCAATGCGCCCTGCTGAACAATATCCATACAAAACATACCTAATAAAGGCACTAAAAACATGACTAAGCAAAAAGAGGTTTCCTTGAGATACCGCGTAAGAATTTCTTTGTAAGCGCGTATTCCAATGTAAGCAAATAAAAGCAAGCCCGATAAAAACAAAAAAGATAATAGCCCCTTGGAAGCGCTAGATATCAGAATATAACGGCTAATACCTCTGAATAGATAATAAAGCTTAATGTGAAAACCCGGGTAACCGAATAACCATTCCACAAGATAGAATTTATAGCCTTTTAAAATAAGTAATATTGCCCAGGGAGAGAAAAATAACAGCGACAACAAAAATGCTAAATAGAATTTGTCTAGCCTTGCCTTATCTCTGTAATTAGCAATTGTAAAATATGCAAATAGGCTAACGGCAATAAAAAGATAGAAATAGTGGGCGTAAAATCCCAAACAGTTAAAAATTATAAAACAAATGGCATCTGAATTCCTATTCTGCTTTTGAAACCTTAAAACAAACCACCAGCTCGATAACCCTAATACTATAATCAAGGCATAAGGACGCGCCTCCTGTGCGTACCTGACCGAAAATGCCGAGATACTCGTAAATAAAGCAGAAAATAATGCCGCGTTCTTAGTAAAAAGATGGGCGCAAACCTTATAAGACAAGAATACGGAAATCATGCCCATCAAAAGAGAAAACAACCTTACTGTTAATATGTTGTCTGAAAACACCCTTATCCACAGGTGCATTATCCAGAAATACAGTGGTGCGTGGGTGTCGGTATAAAGCAATCCTTGACTTACATCCTTAAAGCTCTTATCAAGGTCGGGCTTAAGAAATACTTTGAATTCTCTGGCCGTCAACAATTTCGGGGTCTGCTGGCTGGAAATATTATCCAGGAAATTCTTTATATCCAATCCGTGGCCTGTTGACTCAAAAAACGTGAAGAATTCATCGGTCCATAACGAACGCTGCGATAAATTATTGAACCGTAACATAAATCCTGTTAATAAAATACACAATACTATAAATGTGTATCTTGTTCCCTGTATTGTATTATGTCTTGCGCCTAACTTACGCATCATCCTACCATTACCAGGTTATGGTATTGCGGGAACCTCTGCAGCAATTTCTCTCTTAAACCAAGATGCTGGCGTTCGCCTAAACAGGGATCTGCATTTATAAGCCTTATTGCCTCTTCCCTTGCCCTTTTCAAAAGCTTCATCTCGGTAAGCGGGTTTGCGATCTTTAATTCAGTAAGGCCGTGCTGGCGCCTTCCGAAAAATTCACCCGGTCCCCTTATTTTCAAATCTTCTTCGGCTATACGGAATCCGTCACCATATTTAACCATGGTCTTTAACCTTGAGCCTGCCTCTGGGGTCTCGGTATCTGAAACCAGTATACAAAAAGACTGAGCAGAACCCCTTCCTATCCGGCCGCGTAACTGATGCAATTGAGCTAAACCGAAACGGTGGGCATGCTCTATGATCATGCAGGTGGCATTCGGTATGTCTATCCCCACTTCTAAAACAGTTGTGGAAACCAAGACATCTAATCCTCTATCTTTAAACTTCAGCATTATTTCATCCTGCTCTTTCTGTTTTAACCTACCATGGATAAGGCCTAATTTGAATTCCTTAAACTCTCCTGCCTTCAATTGTTCGTACATCTTTTTAGCGCCGGCAATATCCAGGGCGTAAGAATCCTCAATTACCGGATAAACAATATATACCTGGTGCCTTAAGCGTAGCTGCTCTTTAGCAATACTATAAGCCTGATTCCTTGTATTCTCTGTAAAATGTATTGTCCTTACAGGTATACGGCCTAGAGGTAATTCATTTATAATAGAGATATCCAGATCCCCGTATAAAGTAATCGCCAATGTGCGCGGTATAGGCGTGGCTGTCATTATAAGGACATCCGGGTTTACCCCTTTTTTAGGCAATAGTGCGCGCTGGCCCACGCCAAACTTATGCTGCTCATCAATCACTACCAGACCCAAATTACTGAAGTTCACATTTTCTTCTAACAATGCGTGCGTGCCGATCAGCAAATCTATTTTTCCTTCCTTCGCTTCCTGGCAAAGGTTCTTTTTTTCTCTTTCGGAAGCGCTGCCAGTAAGCAACCCAATACTGAGTTGTTTTCCCTGAACCTTAAGTCCTGAGACTTGCGTCTTGATGCTTTTATAATGCTGTCTGGCCAATATTTCTGTAGGGACCATAAGGGCAACCTGATAACCTCCTTGAATTGCCATAATGCTGGCTATAGTTGCTACCACGGTTTTCCCTGAGCCCACATCACCCTGCAGCAACCTCTGCATAACCTTAGGGCTTGCCATATCAGATTTTATCTCCTGGATAACCCTCTCTTGCGCACCGGTTAACTGAAAAGGCAGGCTTCCAATAAAATCCTTCGTTGATTCTCCTTCTACTTTGTGCGCTATGCCAAGTTTTTCTCTTTTTTTGAATTTTCTTAAAGCGAGCGGGAGCTGAAAAATGAAGAATTCTTCGAACGCTAGCCTGCGGTAAGCTTCTTTCTGCATATCGGAATTATCAGGGAAGTGTATATTGACAAGGCTTTTGGCAAGGTTGAAAAGACCATTTCTTGTCCTGATATCAAACGGCAAGAAGTCATTCAATTTAGGCAGATATTCATCCAGTGCATATTTTATAAGCTGACGGAAGTAACGCTGCGTTATTCCTTCAGGCAAAGAATAGATGGGTACAATTCTTCCTATATTTAATGACTCGCCCCGCCCTTCCTTCGAGGCTCCAATAGATTCTAAGGAAGGGTGGGGTTCGTTTTTTTCGCTAGAAACAATCTCAAACTCTGGTGAATTTATCTGCAGACGGCTCCCGTAGCGTTCTATTCTGCCGTATAAAATCAGGCTCTGGCCTATCTTAAAATACTCCTTTAGATAGGGTTGGTTGAACCAGACACAGAAAATCTTGGCGGATTGATCTTGCACTGCTACTTCAGTTATGCTGAATCCGCGCCTCTTGTATGAGTCGTGCTGGCCCTTTGCTAAAACTTCTGCCTTTATTGTATAAGTTTCGCCTTCCTGCAATTTAGATATCGGGACAAAATTAGTGCGGTCTTCATACCGCCGGGGAAAATAGTATAAAATATCCTCAACGGTATGTATGCCTAACTTACTGAATAAGCCAGCTCTCTTAGGACCTATACCTTTTAAAAACTGGACAGAAGTATTTAAATCCTTAAACATATGTTAATAGGCAGGTAAAAATAAAAAATGATAAATTTAAAGGTTGAGATTGAGGGTTAGGTTTAGTGAGAAATAAATTCTTAACCTTAACCTTGAGCCTTTAGCCTAAATATCAAACGTATAAAAATGACTCCATTTGCCAAGAATGTCTATAAAGCAGTATTAAATATTCTAGAGCGTGATTTTTGGTTGCCCTGGTTCCTGCGGCACCTCTTTGGGGCGAACCTGATCCTCGCCGGATTCTGGCTGGGCCTGCTTCCTGCCTTGAGTCACCTCTATTTCAAAGGATTGGCTGGAAAACGTATTTTTTTCTATTTGAATCTGTGCGGGCTCGATTTTTAATCTCCCTATCTTGGTAGGGGCTATTATAAATACATATACAACGAAAGTCTCCTGCTTCCCTTTGGATATGGAGATTTCAGAAGTCTCGGCCCGCGATAACACCTTAAATTCATTAAATTCCGGGAATTTGGGCTGAGGTATTTTTTTCTCCGATGAAGTAATCATAAGCTTATATGCGATTGTTTCATCGGTAGTAATGCTGGTCTTTTCAACTTCTGTTCTTATGGCAGTCTCTGCCCGAGTATCTGCGGTAGAGATTAAAATAAACAACAATGCTAAGGGCAAAAATCTGGCCTTCATAGACAAAAATTATACTACAATTTTGTTATAGCGGAAAGAAAATAAATATTCAAGTAAGGGCATGTCGTGAGTTGTAAGTTATGGTTCGAGCGTGTGGATTTAGGATAAGCTAACTTATAACTCACCCTCACAACTCGACTCACTACTCATAACTCACGACTCAACCTTTAATTTTAAGGCAATATGACCAGGTTGACAATGTATTTAAAATATGATAGATTATAATGATATGGAAGAGATAAGCAAGATAAAAGAAGAAATAGAACGCGCCAAGACCGAACTTACTATCCTCTATGAAATATCTAATGCTATGCGTACTACCCTGAAGTTAGAAGAAATCCTGTACATCATTTTAACTGGGGTTACGGCGCATACAGGATTAAGTTTTAACCGGGCAGTGCTCTTATTGGTAAATATTAAAGATGCTCTTATTGAAGGTAAGATGGGTATCGGCCCGGAAAGCGGCGAAGAAGCTAATAGCATCTGGAAACAAATTGAGCAGGAACAGATGGATCTGGAGGACCTTATCAACGCTTATAAAGTTTCCACTAATAAAGTTATGGATTCAGGCTTTAACCGTCAGGTACAGCATTTTAGATTTCCTCTGGAAGAGCATAGCGGGGGTTTGCTTGCCTTAAGCGTATTAGATGGTATGCCGCTACATTTAACCAAAGAAACTATACAAAACTACAGTAACGACCCGATTATTCAGCTATTAAAAAGCGTAGAGTTAGCGGTAGTTCCTTTAAAGGCAAAAGATAAGGTAAAAGGTATAATACTGGCTGATAATTTTATCACCAGGAAACCGATTACTAAAGATGATATGCGCATGCTCATTATGCTTTCAAACCAGGCAGGCCTTGCTATAGAAAACTCGCAACTTTATGAAAATGCAGTCATTCGAAGTCATACTGATTCATTAACCAATCTCTGGAACCACGGCTATTTTCAATATATATTCCAGGTAGAGTTAGAAAAAGCAAAGGCAACCCGTACACCTTTAAGCCTGATTATGCTTGATATAGATGACTTTAAAGTTTACAATGACAAGCTCGGGCATCAGTCCGGAGACCAAATTTTAAAAGAGTTAAGCCTGCTACTTAAAAATCAATCCCGTAAGATGGATTTTGTCTGCCGTTATGGCGGTGAGGAATTTACTATTATATTGCCTCAGACCGATAGAAAAGAGGCGTTTTTAATTGCGGAACGCATCAGGCAGGATATCGAAAAAACACCGTTTACTCGCCAAGAAATTCTGCCTAATAGAAAATTAACTGCTAGCTTAGGCTTGGCTTCTTTCCCGGAAGACGGCCCTTCTACTTCCGAACTGATTTTTTCTTCTGACAAGGCCCTCTATACAGCAAAGCATAAAGGCAGCAAAAATACTACCTGCTGTTACGAAATAGGTTCCAGCGATGCCTCAACAGCCTGTTCCTGAACCTTAGCTGCCTTATCTTTGGCAAACTTAACCGAGACTATCTTGGATACCCCTGATTCCTCCATAGTAATCCCGTACATTACATCTGCATTAGCAATAGTCTTTTTATTATGAGTAATCACAATAAACTGAGATTCTTTAACAAAATCCTGCAATATCCTGCTAAACCTGTCTACATTCGCCTCATCTAAAGCCGCGTCTATCTCGTCCAGTATACAAAACGGAGAAGGCTTGATTTTAAATATCGCAAATATTAACGCTATTGCCGACATTGACTTTTCTCCTCCGGAAAGTAAAAGCACATTTTGCAGCTTTTTACCCGGAGGCCTACAGATAATTTCGATTCCAGACTCCAGAGGATCCTGTTCGTCAATCAGGAAGATCTGGGCATCCCCTCCGTTAAAAAGCAACCTGAAATAGTTCCGGAATTCCTCGCGCACCTTTTCAAAAGTCTCCAAAAACATCTTTTTGGTAGTGCGATTAATCTTCTGTATTGCCTCGTACAAAGAATCTTTAGCGGTAATAAGATCATTGTGCTGCTGGCTTAAGAAATCATAGCGCTTTTTTAACTCATCGTATTCTTCTATTGCCACCAGGTTTACCGTTCCGTAAGAATCCAGCTTTTCTTTTAATCTTTCTATTTCTTGTGAAATTGTATTTTGACCTATTTCCTGCGTAACCTCGGCTACACCATCCAATTCTGCCTTATATGACTGCAGGATTCTTTCTTTTAAACTTAAGATTTTAAAATCTATGTCCTTATTTTGCATCTGCAATTCGTATAATTTATTCTTCATGCTGTCGAGCTCTTTTCTGTCAGATTCTATCTTTCTGCTTACGTCACCTGTGCCGCTGGAAATTCCTCTATATTTAGCTTCTAGCTCCTGTAGTAAGCTGTTTTGTTTTTCTATGTCTTGGCTTGCCTCCTGGATTCCGTTTTCAAAGTCTTTGATCTCTAAGGCAAGGGCTTCTTGTTTTCTCAAGTTCTCTTCAGTCTGCTTTTCAAAATTCAAGAGGCTCTCCTTATCCTGCTGATATGTATCTTCTAACATTTTAAGAGTGGCCTCTTCGGAAACGATGCGTTTCGTTAAAGCATCGAGTTCGGTTTTGGTGCGGGTAATTATCACTAATGTTTTTTCTTTCAAATTGGCATTTAAATTAATATTATTCTGCTCTAAAGACACGAGGCCTTCTGTTTCCTTTAGTTCTCTTTCCAGAACTAATAATTGAGATTTTAACTCGGTTAATTTTCCTTGAGAAACCAAGAGGTCTTTTTCCAAATCAGATAGCTCTAAGGTTATTATGCCTTCTTCTTCTTTTATTTTATTGAATTGTTCTAACACAGATTCTTGATTGGCCTTCTTGTTAACCAAAACCATCTCTTGATTGCGTAAATCCTGCCGCTTGTCCAGGATAGTTTTATTCAGTTCACCGATGCGTGATTCTTTTGCGTTTTTTTCGTTCCTGGAAGAAGAAATCCTGCCTTCTATCTCTAAGATACGCCTGAGTAACTCCTCTGTATCAAGATTTATGGGTTTTGCCTCGCCAGATAATTTTAGGCCTTTTTCTTCAACTGACTTTATCTTTACTACTAAGCCAGTTATCTCTTTATCCGCTAACTTGTCCAAATATATAACCGCATTCATGGATTCGCTGATGTCCTCGTATTTTGTCTTTAATTCCTCCAGGAATTTTTTCTGTGATTCTAAGGCTAGTCTTTGCTTTTCTAAATTATCGATAGCCGAATTTAACTCACTTAGAGACTCACCTTCCTGTTCTAATTCTTTCTCTAAATTTTGTATCTTAAGAGTAATTTCCTGGAAATTATTTTTAAGGAGCTCTAATTCCGTATTTAAATTATTTAAATTATCCTCCATAATCGCCTTTTCTTCTTTTACTTTTGCTTTTTCGATATCGAGTCTTTTTTTTCGCGCAAGATAGATCTGTTGATTAGATAGGGAATCAGCAATTTCGTTCCTTAGATTAGCTGTTTGAGAAACCAAGTCTAAAATTTTCCTCTTTGCCGAAGCTATTGCTTCCAAAGATGTTTTAGTGGAAAGCGCTAGGTTATTAAGCTCCTCTTCTCTTCCTTTTAATAATGCCGTTTTTTCCTCAATATTCTTCTTTATACCTATGTATTCCTCTTTCAGGCTGCTTAATTTTTCTTCATCCAGGGCAATTCTGTTTCTGGTCTGTTCAATTTGCGCCTTCAAATATTCTTTTGCGCTATATAATTCTGCTATCCTCTCCCTGTTTAAGTTTATACGCTCCTTATTCCTCGATAACAGATTATCCAAATTTAACATTTGGTCTCTTATGGACATTCTATTATCTTCCAGGGATTTTAATTCAATTTGCCGATTACTTATTTTTGACTCCTGCTCTTTAATTATAACCGAAAGCTCAATCTCTTTATTCCCTAATTCTTTAAGCTGGTCTATAATCTGATCTTTTTGCCTTATAAGCTCGTGTTTTTGCAAAACGGCTGAGCTTATTTCTTTTGCTTTTAATTCTTCAAATACCTCTTTATACCTGCGCGCCTTGCTGGCCTGCCTCTCTAATGAGCCTATCTGTCGTTTAACTTCCTGTATTATATCATTAACCCTAAGGAGGTTTTGTTCTGTTTCTTCCAACTTCCTTAGAGCCTCTTTTTTTTGGCCCTTGTATTTCGTAATACCGCTTGCCTCATCAAACACCAGGCGCCTGTCTTCAGGCTTTGAGCTTAAAACCAGTTCGACCTTTCCTTGTTCTACCAACGAATAGCTCTCTGCACCGATGCCTGTTCCCATCAGTAAATCTAATATATCTTTTAGGCGCACCTGTGTTTTGTTTAATAAATATTCGCTCTCGCCTGAGCGAAAAATCCTGCGCGTAATGGCGACCTCATGGTACTCAACACTAAAATATCGTTTGCTGTTATCGAAGGTCAAGGTAACCTCAGCCATGCCTAACGGCTCTTTTGAATCACTGCCGTTAAAGATGACGTCTTCCATCTGCGAACCGCGCATTGCCTTTACCGATTGTTCACCTAAAACCCAACGTATAGAATCGAAGATATTAGACTTACCGCATCCGTTTGGGCCGACAACTGCAGTAATGCCCGGTTCAAAATCTAATATTGTCTTGTCGCAAAATGACTTAAAACCTATGAGCTCTAGTCGTTTAAAATACATATTCTTTTCTCCTTATATTTTGATAATCCGTACAAATCGGTTAAATTATTAATATGACTTAAGCTCCAACCATGCATCAATCTTGTCTTTCTTAAAACGCCATTGCCCCACAAGTTTAACAGCGGGAATCTTATTATGTTTTATCCATTCATAAATAGTCCTACGTGTTACTTTCAGATAGTCCGCTAAATCTTCTATTGTCATCAAGCCACCATTTATCATAATTTCTCCTCTAAAATATTATCTGAATTATAAATTAAGAAATCCCTTTTGTCAAGGAAAATCTTAACATTCTTTAACATATTTATGCATAAAGGATATTAATGATGATAATTAGAGAAAATATATGCAAAATTAACAGTAAGATTATATGCCTTAACTACTTGATTAATAAAGGGTTATAAAATAACAGCCGGGAGCGAATATCCTAACGACAAATGAAAAATCCAAAATCCCTGCCTGTCCGGCAGGCAGGCAAATACTACCAAATCCAAAATAAACCCCGTTACTGACGAAATGAAAAATAATTATGTCAGTAACAGGGTAAATTCAAAATCCCAAATTCAAAACTAATGTTTGGGATTTGGAAATTGGGGTTCCTGCCTACCGGCAGGTAGGTATTTGGTAGTATTGGTATTATTGGGATTTGGGATTTGACGTGTATAATGAGTTTATGACCGGGAATGAGATTTCAGATCGGACTAATATTTATTTTTGGCTTTTACAGTCCTTAATACTATCGGTATCGGATTTAACTTTCCCCCTTCTAATTTAATTCCTATTTTGTATCTTCCAGCATCGTTCTTATTTGACCAGATAACTATACCTTTTTTATGGATCTCTTCTTGGTTATCCATAATTTTAACATATATATCCAGCCACGTTCCGGCGGGTAATTCCTCATCTGCTATTATGCATATTCCTTCGGTACTTATATCGTGGGTTTGCCCCTCAATGACATGGTTACAATCTGATTTAGAACAGCATGAGGATAGTGTTATACGAAACCTTGGATAAGTCCTTCTGTTTATTGTGAATGAATTTTGCATAGCTTTTTCTTCCACAAGGCAATAACTCTTTAAAAGTTAAACCTAGAAATATCCAATTTTATTTTACCTTATTTTTTGCATAATTTCAAGAGTAATTTTCCGGTTTTAAGAAAGCGTTTTCATTAAAAAAGCAGGAAATTTCCAATCAATATTTTATTAGTGATTACTTTTAAAAGGAAGATAACTGCAGAAAAATTACTATATATTAAGAGAGGATTAACCTTGAACTTATTGCTATTACTTGTCCTTATACTTTAGAACCCTTGATAAGCCCATCAAATCTAATTGATCAAATTGCACGCCTACCCTATACGTTTCCGGCTCAATCATGCTAGACCAAACCACCTTTCCGGTTGTATGAAAAGGTTCCTTATTATCGGGAATCTGTAACCATATTTCTAAAGCAGCAGGAGGATGCAGTTGTTCTGCTGTTACTATCAAGCCGCCGCCGCTAGCGCTAATATCTATTACCCTGCCCGTGCCTTCTTTATTGCTGTCTAAAACAACGAACTTTACTGGAAAATTAACATTGAATCGTTCAAACAGCCTACGGTCTTCCATGCATCAGTCTCCTTCTTAAGATTGATGTAAATACAGCAAGATAAGCGCATAAACGTATTATCTCAACCTTAAGATATTCCCTTGAGTTGATTTAGTCTGGTGCTTATAGAATGCATTATAATGTTTTTTGTTGATTAAGCAAGTATTTTGTTTGAAGTCCGTTAATACTTTATCGCTTTAGGCTTTCTTTGAATTTCTTGGTCAAGGCAGGAATGATTTCGAAAAGGTCCCCTATAATACCGTAAGTAGCAACTTTAAAAATGGGGGCATCCGGATCTTTATTGATAGCAACTATTATTTTTGAAGACTGCATGCCTACTAGGTGCTGAATTTGCCCTGAGATACCACAGGCAATATATATTTTAGCCGCTACTGTCCTGCCCGTCTGGCCTACCTGGTGCGAATAAGGCATCCACCCGGCATCTACTGCTGCGCGCGATGAACCCACTGCTCCTCCTAGCACTTGGGCAAGTTCATATAAGAGTTTAAAATTCTCAGGCCCTCCCATTCCACGTCCTCCGGAAACAATAATATCAGCTTCGGATAAATTTATCAGCGCCTCTACTTCTTCTACTATATCCAGAAGTTTTGTGCGCGAGGCATAGAGAGAACTATCAAACTGTTCCCTGATAATTTTACCCTTGCGGCGTTTATCAGGTGCTATTGGTTGCATAACTTTATGCCGCACTGTCGCCATCTGCGGACGGTGATTTGGGCTGATAATGGTTGCCATGATATTACCACCGAAGGCAGGACGGGTTTGCAGGAGAATCTTCTTTTCGGGGTCAATATCTAGCCCGGTACAGTCAGCAGTAAGCCCGGTATTTATATTAACCGCTACGCGGGAAATCAATGACCGTCCGATAGAAGTTGCGCCACACAGTAATATCTCAGGCTTATATTTCTGGATAAGCTTAACAAGCACATTAGTGTAAGGCTCATCCTGGAAATTTGCCAGTTCCGGAGCCTGTATTAAATATATATTATCTGCTCCGTGCCAAACCAGCTCCTCCAGCTGATCATCTAAGCCGTTACCTAAGAATACGGCACTCACCTGGCAGGAAAGTTGCTTAGCTAATTCCTGAGCCTTGCCTAAAAGCTCGTACGAAACAGATTGAACTTTTCCTTTTTTCTGCTCAATAAAGACCCAGATGCCCTTATAATCCTTGATATCAGGCACAATACAGGCCTTATCCGGTTTTTCCAATAGTATCGCCTTCAATTTACATGCAGGCACACAAGCCCCGCAAAGATTACAGGTATTTAAATCAATCACGGCCTGCCTGCCGGCAGGCAGGCCTTTCTTGTCCTCAATGCGGATGGCATTAAAAGGGCAGGCCTTCAGGCATAATTTACAACCTGTGCATTTTTCCAGAATTATCTGTATTGGCATACGCGATTTAAGTTAATTAATTTACTTCGCTTTTTAACAAATCAAACAACTCACTTACTACTTCCTGAGTTTCGCCTGTAATAATCTTTCCGCCTTTTTTTGGGGGAGGCGTAAATATTTTTACTACCTGTGTAGGAGAACCGCAAAGCCCTATCTTCTGAGCATCCAAATTAAGTTCTTTTTGCGTCCAGAGTGCGATCTTTGCCTGTTTAGCCCTCATCATTCCTTTTAGCGATGGAAGCCTGGGTTCATTTATCTCCTTTACCACAGTAAATAAAGCAGGCAAAGGCGTTTCAATAATTTCAAAACCCTCTTCCGTCATTCTCTCCACGCGGGCAAGGCCGTCTTTAATCTCTTCTATTTTCTTAACGTATGTAACCTGCGGAATATCCAAGTGAGCTGAAATACCGGGGCCCACCTGGGCAGTATCACCATCAGCTGCCTGTTTACCGCAGAGTATCAGATCGAACTCGCCTATTTTTTTAATAGCGCCTACTAAAGTATAGCTGGTCGCCCAGGTATCACTACCGGCAAAGGCACGGTCGGAAATCAATATGCCTTCATCTATGCCCATGGCAAAAGCCTCCCTTAAAGCCGCTTCTGCCTGAGGCGGGCCCATAGTTATAACTGTGGTTTTTCCCCCTAATTTTTCTTTAATACGTATGGCTTCTTCAATAGCATACATATCAAAAGGATTAATGATGGATTTTACTCCTTCGCGAACCAAGGTGTTGGTTTCTGGATTAATCCTGACCTCAGTGGTATCCGGAACCTGTTTTATGCAGACGATTATATTCATTTTAAATGAGCACATAACTTACGAACACGCCAGTGAGAGTAAGTTATTGTGCGAATTTAACCCCTCACTCAGATACTGGATTATACTTTATAACGTCTCTGAGTGAGGGGTAAGTTCGGCCGTATAAGTTATGTCGCTAAAGCTAATTATAATAGCGAGCTCCATAACTTATGGCCTCACTTATTTAGCCATTTCTTTTATCAATTGTAACGCTATAATATTTCTTTGAATCTGATTTGTCCCCTCATATATCTGAGTGATCTTGGCATCACGCATAAATTTTTCTACAGGGTAGTCCTTCATATACCCATAACCGCCGAATATCTGAACCGCATCGGTAGTTACCTTCATAGCCACGTCTGAAGCAAAAAGTTTTGCCATTGCCGACTCTTTTGAAACGCCGGTCTTACCTGAATCCACCATCCTGGCAACGCTATAAACCAGGCTCCGTGCCGCCTCAACCTCTGTAGCCATATCCGCCAACATCCACTGAATTCCTTGGAAACTCGAGATGGCTTTTCCGAACTGGTGTCTTTCTTTGGCATATTTTACTGTATGGTCTAAAGCTCCCTGCGCAATACCTAGGGCCTGAGCCGCAACACCAGGGCGCGACATATCAAACGTCTTCATAGTGATAATAAAACCCATGCCTTCCTTACTTAATAGATTTTCTTTAGGAATCTTACAATCAGTAAAGACAAGTTCACTGGTTATAGAGGCACGGATACCTAATTTTTCCTCTTTTTTCCCGAAAGTAAACCCCTTAGTCCCTTTTTCAACAATAAATGCCGAAGCTCCCCGGGCACCTTTTGTCTTATCGGTCATTGCTACTATGGTATAAATTTGCGCCTCGGCACCGTTAGTAATAAAATGTTTGGTGCCGTTTAAAACGTAATGGTCTCCTTCTTTTCTGGCCGTAGTTTTAATCGCTGACGCATCTGAACCTGCCTCCGGCTCTGTCAATCCAAAAGCAGCTATCTTTTTGCCGCTGGCTAAATCCGGAAGATATTTCTTTTTCTGTTCCTCGTTACCGAAAAGTATTATAGGAAAAGTGCCTAATGCGCTTGCCGCATAACATACGGCGATACCGCCACAGGCGCGCGAAAGTTCCTCTGTAGCAATACATAAATCTAAAACGCCTCCGCCTATCCCGCCGTACTCCACGGGAACAAATATAGCAAACAAATCTGAATCGGCAATAACCTTTAACACGTCCCAGGGGAATTCTTCGGTAATGTCATATTTAGCTGCGACTGGGGCCACCTTCTCCTGCGCTATTTTACGCGATAACTCCTGAATCATCTTTTGTCCATCTGTTAATAAGTAGTCCATATACCCTCCTATAAAAATTGCTCAAGATTATACCATGTTAATTTTAAAAGTGGCGTTATAAAGTAATTCAGAGTACATTAAGCCGATTTTTCTAACGGGACATAACTTTTAGAAGGGCGACTTCCTGACAATTGGGAAATTTGCAGCAATTAATGCATTCTGCCCAGATTTTATGAGGTAATTCAGAATTCTTGATTCTCTTAAATCCGAATTTCTTAAAATATTCCGGCTTGTATGTAAGTACAAATATTTTTTTTGCGCCAAGCTGCTTAGCTTCATTTAAACAAGTTAAAATCA
>JAPLLU010000131.1 GCA_026387385.1 Candidatus Omnitrophota bacterium | reverse complement strand
ATCAATAAGCCGATAACTACGCTAAATATCACAGCACCTATCGCTCTTGCCAACCCAAGTTGCCATCCGAGAATTCGTGCAGTAAGAATAATCGCAAGAACGTTGATAGCAGGCCCTGAATACAAAAACGCAATTGCAGGGCCAAGCCCAGCTCCTCTTTTGTAAATACCAGAGAATAAGGGTAAAACCGTACATGAGCAGACCGCAAGAATCGTTCCGGATATTGAAGCAACGCTGTAGGAAAGGAATTTATTCGCTTTGGCACCGAAATACTTCATTACCGACTCCTGGCTGACAAAAACAGAAATTGCGCCAGCTATAAAAAATGCAGGCACAAGGCAAAGAAGCACGTGCTCTCTAGCATACCACCTTACAAGAGCCAAGGCCTCGAATAGCGCATTTGTAAATCTTAGGTTCTCAACCGGCAGGTAGAAACAGCCTAAAAATATCACTGTGATATAGAGAAACTTTTTCCATTCCTTCATTATTTTTTCCTCCCGATAATCCTACAGCAACCGCCTTCAATTCTAATCACCTTAATATTCACTAAACCATCCGCAACCTTTTTTCGTGCTGATGCTACAATACGTGAAAATGTCGGACGAGATACGTGCATCAACCTTGCAGCATCTACTTGTTTTAATTCCTCGAGATCCGCAAGGCGGATAGCTTCAAATTCATCAAGACTAAGACGGACACCCTCTAGCTTGCTAAGCGGTTTGCAGCGTGGCTTAAAGCATCTCTCACCCGGAGCACATTTAATCCATCTTGTTTTCTTAGGCCTCATACAGTTTCCTCTGTTATGAACATATGTTCATAACAATTCTAACATATAGCCAAAGATTGTCAACAAAAAAATTTATCAGGACGAATTATTGATTAGACTACGATATTGACGAGTTTCTGGGGAACGATGATGAAATTTCTGATGGGCTTATCTTTAATCCAGGGCTTGGTTTTCTCATCACTAAGCACAATTTCTTTGAGTTTTGTTTCGCTTATATCCGCCGCAACTTCTACCTTAGAGCGCAACTTTCCGTTTATCTGGATAACCATAGTAACGGTTTCTCCCTGTAATAACGCAGTATCGTATTTGGGCCACGGAGAACGTAATATGCTTTCTTGATTTCCGAGCTCTTGCCACATCTCTTCTGCTAGGTGCGGGGCAAAGGGAGAAACCAAAAGCACTACAGTCCTAATTGCTTCTTCTATTGACTCGGGCTGCCCGCCTATCCGGCAGGCAGGCATGCTGCAGGCTTCAGGATTTTGTCCTGCGTCTTGAGACCTGTGACCTATAGCCAGATAAATCTCATTAACCAACTCCATTATTCCTGATATCGCGGTGTTGAATTTAAAATTCTCAATATCCTCGGTTACTTTTTTTATTGTGCGATGAGTCTTTCTTTCTAAGGCCGGCTCTTTCCCCTTGCCTTGAGTTGTTTTTGGCTGATATTCCAAAAAGCGCCAAACCCGCTTCAAAAATCTAAAAGTACCCTCGATGGCCTCTTCTGACCACTCCATCTCTACCTCAGGTGGTGCTGCAAATAATATATACAATCTTAAGGAATCGGCGCCGTATTTCTTAATAATCGAATCCGGGTCAACGATGTTACCTTTAGATTTAGACATTACCTCGCCGTCTTTAAGAACCATGCCTTGCGTAAGCAGCCTTAAGAACGGCTCATCAAAATCCAATAACCCGATATCCTTCAGAAACTTAGTAAAAAAACGGGAATATAAAAGATGCAAGATTGCATGCTCAATTCCCCCGATATACTGATCAACCGGCATCCAGTAGCTGACTTCCTTTTTATCAAAAGGGCCTTTATCGAATTTAGGGGAGCAGAATCTTAAGAAATACCAGGAAGAGTCGATAAAAGTAGCCATCGTATCTGTTTCCCGGCGGGCTTTTGATTTGCATTCAGGACAGGCGGTCTCTACGAAATCTTTTACATAAGCAAGGGGACTTCCTCCGCGGCCGGAAATTTCAACCTCAGCAGGCAATTTAACGGGCAGGTCTTTTTCAGGCACAGGCACAACCCCGCATTTATCGCAATATATGACCGGGATAGGAGTCCCCCAATAGCGCTGACGGGAGATTAACCAATCACGCAGACGCCAGTTCAGGGTTCTTTTTCCTATACCTTTCTCTTCCATCCACTCGGCAATCTTTATCTTTGCCTCTTCATTTGCCAAGCCGTCAAACTGACCGGAATTAACCTGCAACCCATCACCTTCATACGCCTCATTCATTTGGTCGACTGTCGACTGTCGACTGTCGACGGACTGAATAACTATTTTTTTTGGTAAATTATGTTCCTTGGCAAATAAGAAATCCCTCTGGTCATGACATGGAACTGCCATAATCGCGCCTGTGCCATACTCCTTTAAAACATAATCAGCTACCCAAATGGGTATCTCTTCATTATTTACGGGATTCAGGCAATAGCTTCCGGTAAAGACACCCTCTTTTTTAATATCCGTTGCCGTGCGCACGGCCTTGCTTTCTTTACTTACCTTCTCAATGAATTTTAACACCTTTTTTTCCTGGGGATTACCTTTAATTACCTCTTTTACCAAAGGATATTCCGGAGCCAAGACAATATATGTGGCTCCGAAGATTGTATCGACTCTAGTCGTAAAAACAGGAATTATCTTATGGTTTTCTTTCAGTCGGAAATATATTTCCACGCCCTGACTCTTACCTATCCAGTTTGTCTGCATAGTAACAACTCGTTTAGGCCAATACTCTAACTGCTTTAAATCCTCCAAGAGCCGCTCTTTATATTCTGTAATCTTTAAAAACCACTGCTTTAACTCCTTCTGTTTTACTTCGGCATGACACCTCCAACATCCTCCATCAACAACTTCTTCGTTAGCTAACGTAGTTTCGCATGTAGGGCACCAGTTGACATTTGCGGTCTTCCTGTAAGCAAGCCCGCGTTCAAACATTTTCAAAAATATCCACTGGTTCCATTTATAATAATCGCTGTCACAGGTAGAAATCTCTCTGTCCCAATCATAAGAAAAACCCATCTTTTTCAATTCTTGCCGCATCCAGTCAATGCATTTGTAAGTCCATATATCGGGCTTGGTCTTATTCTTTATTGCCGCGTTTTCCGCAGGTTGTCCAAAGGCATCAAAACCCATAGTATGGAGCACGCAAAATCCTGTCATCATTTTGAACCTTGCGAAGACATCGCCAATAGTATAATTACGCACATGCCCCATATGGATTTTTCCTGAAGGATAAGGAAACATCTCCAAGAGATAATATTTAGGTATACCCTTTTCGGGTTTTACCCTAAAGACCTCTTTTTCCTGCCAATACTTCTGCCATTTTCCTTCTATTTCTTTGAAGTCATAATCCATTTCAAATAACCCTCTTTATAAAATATTCCCTCTTCATCTTGCATGCCTCAATTTTCTCACCGTATTTAAATTCATGGCATCGTCTTTATCTGTTTTCTTTGGCGTCTCCAGGATAAAAGGCAGGCTTCTTAACCTGGGATGGTTGATAATCCGCTCCATCCCCTCTATGCCGATCTTGCCTTTACCAATATGTTCATGCCGGTCGCGGTGAGAGCCCAATTTATCCTTGGCGTCATTCAGATGGATCATTTTAAGTAAGTTCTTCCCTACATTGTCTATTTCATCTAAAGTCGAATCAAGGCCTTCTTTTGTAGAGATATCATATCCGGCTAAATAAGC
>JAPLLU010000130.1 GCA_026387385.1 Candidatus Omnitrophota bacterium | reverse complement strand
TCCTGTATCAGATACAGACGAAATTCCGCGATGAAATACGACCTCGTTTCGGCCTAGTGAGGTCTTGCGAGTTTATCATGAAAGATGCCTATAGTTTTGACAAAGACGAAGCGGGATTAGAAAAGAATTATAAAGCCATGCATAATGCTTATAGTAGGATTTTTAAAAGGTGCGGATTGGATTTTCTTACTACCGAAGCAGACCCCGGGGTAATGGGCGGTAACGTGTCGCACGAATTTATGGTTCCTGCCAAGGATGGGGAAGATACAGTCTTGTTCTGCCAGAAATGTAAGTCCACAAAGGCGTTTAAAGAAGGAGAGGGAGAAAACTGCCCTAAATGTAATCTTAAATCGGAGAAGATAAACACCATTGAGGTCGGCCATCTCTTTAAACTAGGCACTAAATATTCTAGCGCATTAGGTGTAGATTTTATTGATGCCGAAGGCAAAAACAAGCCTGTTATTATGGGCTGTTACGGAATAGGCGTCTCAAGATTGATTTCGGCAGTAATTGAGCAAAACCACGACAAAGACGGCATAGTCTGGCCGCGGGAGTTAAGCCCCTACAAGGTAATTGTTTTACCTTTAGACGTAACCGATAAAAAGATTATGAAAATGGCTATCGATGTCTACAAGGACCTTAAAGGCGATGGGATTGAAGCACTCCTTGATGACCGCGATGAACGGGCGGGGGTTAAATTTAAGGATGCGGATTTATTGGGGGTCTCTCTGCAAATAATTATTGGTAATGAATCTTTGAAAAAGAATACTTTAGAACTCAAGATACGGCGCAGCCATAAGAAAATTATTAAAACCAAGGCAGCAGTTTTGAAGGAAATAAATAAATTTATCAATGCATAGACAGGAAATTATAACGGAGCTAAAAAACATTATCGGCGAATATTTAAGAGTTCAGGGATTGGATTTAGTGGATCTTATTTATAGATACGAAGGGAGAGACTTGATCTTGAGAGTCTTGGCAGACAGGCCTCAAGGCGGCATAAATCTTGAAGAGTGCGCCCGCCTTAATAACGAGATATGCAGAATATTTGACGAGAAAGATATATTGCAGGCAAGGTATATCCTGGAAGTATCTTCTCCCGGGTTAGATAGGCCGCTTAAAATAAAGAGCGATTTCGAGCGCTGTATAAATAGAAAGGCAAGGTTTTTTCTTTCTGAGCCGATAAATAGCAAAATGGAATTAAAAGGAATTATAACTAAGGTTGAAGATGACGCGGTATATATTGATATCGAAGGAGAGACTGCAGAGATACCTTTGATAAAACTCACAAAGGCAAAACAGATAATAGATATTATTTAAAAAAGCAGAGAAAGAGAGTATTATGGGACAGGAATTATTAGCCATATTAGAACAGATGGAAAGAGAAAAAGGTATTAAAAAGGAGATTTTGATTGAGGCAGTGGAGAGTGCTCTTTTAAGCGCGGCGCGCAAAGTCCTTAATGCAAAGCCAAATGAAGAGCTAAAAATAGAACTTGACCGGAATTCAGGCAAGATTAAGGTTTATAGAAATAATGAGGAGGTTACGTCTATAGATTTTGGCCGTATTGCCGCATCAACCGCCCGGCAAGTCATAATCCAAAAGATACGCGAAGCGGAAAAGGACGTTGTATTTACTGAGTTCCAGGGCAAGGTCGGAGAGATAGTATCCGGAACGGTATACCGTTTTGATAAGGGTAACATTATAGTTGATCTTTTAGGTAAAGCAGAGGGAATTCTTTTAAAGCGCGAACAATCTCATAGAGAAGAATTCAAGCAGGGCCAGCGTATACGCGCATATGTGGTTGAAGTCAAAAAAGATACCAAGGGGTATCAGATTATTCTTTCCCGCGCACACCCTAACCTGGTTAAGAAATTATTTGAATTAGAAGTTCCTGAGATTTATGAAAGCATTGTTGAGATAAAGGCTATTGTACGAGAACCGGGTGAGCGTACCAAATTAGCGGTTTGGTCTAAGAATGATAAGATTGATTCCATGGGCGCATGCGTAGGTATAAGGGGAAACCGGGTAAGAAATATTGTCGGCGAATTGAACGGAGAGAAGATTGATATTGTCCGTTACAGTGAAGATATAAGGGAATATATAAAAGCCGCCCTTTCACCGGCAAATATCTCCGAGGTTAAATTAGATAAAGAGAATCTTAAGGCGCAAGTTATTGTGGATGATGACCAGCTTTCATTGGCTATAGGTAAACACGGACAGAATGTCCGGCTTGCCTCCCGTCTTATCGGCTGGGAATTAGATATACGCCCAAAGGCTGCCCTGGCCGCAGAAGTAAAAAAAGAAGAGCCTGAAACCAAGAAGGAGAAAGCAGAGGTTCCAGTTAAGAAGGAAAGAGAGAAGGCTGTTTCGCTGGGTGAATTATCCGGAGTAGGAGAAAAAATCCTCTCTAATCTTAAGAAGTCCGGTTTCAATACCGTAGAAGATATTCTAAAGGCCGATATCAAAGATTTAACTGAGATAAAAGGCATCGGGCAGAAGAAAGCCGAAAAGATTATTGAACAGGCAAAAAGGCTAGCCCATAAATAAGTAAGTGCACAATAACTTATGTCGGAGAAAAAATAGCTTCTCCATGCCTGACGGTGAGGTAGGCATAAGTTATGTGCTCATTTAGCAAATCATGTTAAAAATAAAAAAAGAGAAAAGCGTTAGCGCGAAAAAAGATCTGGCGAAAAAGAAAGTAACCAGTAAGATAGTGCAAGTTAAGGCGCATAAGAAAGTTCAGCCTGCTAGTGAGGTAGTGAGTAAGCCTGCCAAAAAGCAGAAACAGATAATTAAAACCTCCTCCGGCAAAAAAAGAATTTCGAAAGTTATAACTCCTAAGACCCCAAAATCCACTCTTGTAACTCCTTCCGAATCAAAATCTTCTTTGACAACAATTGCACCGGTTAAAGATAGAGCAGTTATTCCGGAGGTCGCTCCTGTTAGGAAGATAAAAAAGGCGGCCATAGACCAGAGATTCCTTGAGGAAGCGCCTGTGGTTGTAAAAGAGAAGAGGGTTATCTCCAAAAAAGAAGAGAAGCCAACCATAGAGCATAAGCCCATTGCGGAAAAACAATTCCCCGTAGCAGAAGAAAAGATAACCATAATAAAGCCACGCTTGGCAGAAGAGGCCATCATTGTAAAGCCTGTTGCTTTGGCCAAGACTTTAGAATTAACCTTACCGATAACCCTAAAGGATTTAGCAGTCAAATTGCAGGAAAAACCTTCTGTTTTAATTCAGACTTTGATGAAGGAAGGTTCAATGGTGGGCATAAATCAGGTTTTAGATGAGCGGACAGCAGCCAAAATTTGTGAAAAATACCATTGTCAGCTGAAAAAGGCCCCCGGTAAAGAGGAACTGGCTTTGCGTATGCATCAAGAAATAGACAAGCCGGAATTGCTACGTCCCCGGTCGCCTATAGTAACTTTTATGGGGCACGTTGATCACGGTAAGACTTCGCTTCTAGATGCGATAAGAAAAACAAAAGTAGTGGAATCAGAGCATGGAGGCATTACTCAGCACACCGGGGCTTATAGAGTTATTTTGCAACACGGTGAGATTACTTTTTTAGATACACCGGGCCATGAGGCCTTTACCGCCATGCGTGCACGCGGAGCAAGCCTTACCGATATCGTTGTCTTAGTCGTAGCTGCTGATGACGGAATTATGCCCCAGACTCAGGAGGCGATAGACCATGCCCGCGCCGCAGGAGTGGCGATAATAGTAGCTTTAAACAAGATTGATAAACCCCAGGCAAATGTTGACAGGGTTAAAAAACAGCTTGCAGAGGTAAATCTTACTTCTGAAGATTGGGGCGGTAAAACTATAACCGTGCCGGTATCAGCAAAGACAGGCCAGGGCATCGATGATTTGTTAGAGATGTTGCTCTTAGAAGCCCAGATGCTGGAATTAAAAGCAAATCCTAATAGACTCGCTAAAGGTGTAGTCGTGGAAGCGAAAATGGCCAAAGGCAGGGGCCCGGTCGCAACATTACTTATTCAGAATGGTACTTTGCACCTGAATGAAAATATAATCGTAGGCAAATATTACGGCAAGATAAGGGCGATGTTTAATGACCGGGGTCAATCGATAACCGAAGCAGGACCTTCTTGTCCTGTTGAAATCTTGGGTTTATCTAATGTCCCGCAGGCAGGAGAGCGATTCTTTGTGGTCGAAGATGAAAGAACATCGAGGGAATTAGCTGTGATGCGGCAGGAGGAAGAGAGACAGGAGCAGGTTAAGGCCATAAGAAGAATTAACCTGGAAGACCTGCACGCGCAGATAAAAGAAGGTAAGCTTAAAGAATTAAAGCTGGTAATCAAAGCGGATGTTCAGGGTTCACTTGAAGCAATAAAAGACACATTAAACAAACTGAATGTCTCGGAAATAAAATTGGATATCATACACGAAGCCGCTGGCAATATAAATCCTTCGGATGTAATACTGGCCGTAGCATCAAACGCTTTAATATTGGGATTTAATGTAGAATCCGACGAGCGCGCAAAAGAACTGATCGCCAAGGAGGGGGTAGACGTAAGGACCTATAATATCATTTATGAATTAGCCAACGATATAAAAGCAGCCCTCGAAGGTATGCTTGAGCCGCGATTAAAGAAGGTGTTCCAGGGCAGGGTAGAGGTAAGAAAAGTCTTCAAATTATCCCGCTCAGGTACGGTTGCCGGATGTTTTGTAGTCAAAGGCAAGATTACACGTAATGTTTTAGTTGATTTGATAAGGAATGGAGACGTTGCATTTGAAGGAAAACTATCTTCCTTAAAACGTTTTAAAGACGATGTCAGGGAAGTTATGGAAGGATTTGAATGCGGGATTACGCTTAGCGGTTTCGAAGATCTAAAAGAAGGCGACATAATCGAGGCATACGATATAGAGAAGATAGCAAGGAAACTATAAGGCAAAAGTAAAAAGGAAAAAGGCAAAAGCTCAAGTCAAAAGTTAAAAGTTTTGAATTTTAAGTTGTGGTTTTGACTTTTGCGTTTTGCCTTTTGAGTTACGAATATGAAGAAACGTATATTAAGCGGGATGCGTCCGACAGGAAGGCTGCATTTAGGGCACTTGGCAGGCGCTTTGAATAACTGGGCCCAGCTGCAAAAAGAATATGATTGTTTTTTTATGGTTGCCGACTGGCATGCGCTTATGTCAGAGTACGAGAATCCGGCAAATCTTAAAGACAATACCATAGATAATGTGATTGATTGGCTATCCTGCGGGATATCTGCGCAAGATTCCACGATTTTTATACAATCGCACGTAAAAGAACACCTTGATTTGTACATGGTACTTTCTACTATCACTCCCTTAGGCTGGCTTGAGAGGTGCCCTACATATAAGGAGCAGCTAAGGGAAATGACTAACCGGGACTTAAGTACATATGGTTTTTTGGGTTATCCGGTGCTACAGGCCGCGGATATTCTTCTCTATAAGGCACAGGCAGTTCCGGTGGGAGAGGACCAGCTGCCTCATTTAGAGTTGACCCGGGAAATCGCCCGACGTTTTAACGGTTTATATAAAGAAAAAGTTTTTCCTGATCCGGATGCGGTCTTAACAAAAACTCCCCGTCT